>NZ_CP026362.1:1937500-2242500 GCF_004116955.1 Bacillus vallismortis
AGTTGTCATCAGCAGCATGATCAATCCTAAAGCAACCAGCAAAATTCCAGACCATAACGCTTGAATTGGCTGAATTTTACCCGTAACCGTCGGTCTTACTTTCGTGCGCTCCATAAGATGATCAATATCCCGGTCATACCAGTTATTGATCGCGCAGGAGCCCGCAATAATCAAAGATGACCCGATTAATGTAAGAAGAACGGTGTTTATATTGCCTAAAAAACTCAAACCGGAGATATGCAGCGCAAGCCACATTCCAGTAAAAGTCGTGATGAGATTGGAATTGACGATCCCTATTTTAATAAGGGACAGAAAATCTTTCCATGCCGTTGTTTCTTCAATTTGTCCGTCTATAGCTGTATCATTTATGATTCTGGAGTTAGCCATAACGTAAACCTCCCTTACAAACCTAACGCAGGACAATAAAAAGCCTGCAACTCTATCATACAAGATAACCTCTTGTAAAAAAACATCCTATTAAATATTAAACGACAAACAGGAATTTATTTGTGAACTTTTTATGAATTTTACCGAAGATAAAGGCAATCGCCAAATCCCCAGTCCGTTTACCTTATTTCTATCAGACCCGGCATGAATAATCAAGTGTACATTTTCCGGAAGCCGCCATTCTATTATATTTTTGTGAACAAAAGGCTCTAAGAATTGCCTCGAAACACATATTCGCTTACACTTGGAACGTATATAAAATTGCAGCATGTTAAGAAGGTGAATTGTATGAATAAAGCATTAAAAGGGCTCGGTGTTCTGACAACTTTTGTCATGCTCATTGTTTTAATCGGAGGAGCTCTCGTTACAAAAACAGGTTCCGGCCAAGGATGCGGCAGACAGTGGCCGCTGTGTCACGGCCGTTTTTTCCCTGAAATGAATCCTGCTTCAATTATTGAATGGAGCCACAGATTCGCAAGCGGGATCTCTATTATCCTTGTGTTAAGCCTTGCGTTTTGGTCATGGAGAAAAATCACGCCGATTTTCCGTGAAACAACGTTTCTCGCGATCATGTCTATTATCTTTTTATTTCTCCAGGCACTGCTTGGCGCATTGGCTGTCGTATTCGGTTCAAACGCGCTGATTATGGCGCTTCACTTTGGCATCTCATTAATATCTTTCGCTTCAGTGCTCATTTTGACGTTGCTCATATTTGAAGCTGACAAATCGGTCAGAAAACTGGTCAAACCGCTTAAAATCGGCAAAAGAATGCAATTTCACATGATAGGAATATTAGTATATTCCTATATCGTTGTGTATACAGGCGCATATGTAAGACATACAGAATCAAGTTTGGCATGCCCGGATGTGCCGTTATGCAGCCCGCTAAACAATGGGCTCCCGACTCAATTTCATGAATGGGTGCAAATGGGCCACAGAGCAGCAGCTTTGCTGTTGGTTGTATGGATTATTGTGGCCGCTGTTCATGCCATTACTTCCTATAAAGATCAAAAACAGATCTTTTGGGGCTGGATCTCATGTCTTATTTTTATTACATTACAGGCGCTGTCCGGCATTATGATCGTATACTCTGAAATGGCTCTGGGCTTTGCACTTGCCCACTCATTCTTTATTGCCTGCCTGTTTGGAGTTCTATGTTACTTCATATTATTGATTGCACGGTTCCGTTACGAATCTAAACAATGATAAAGATTTCAGGCCAAAGCTCCCAATGCTTTGGTCTTTTTTATGCCATGTTTTTTGCCGTTTCATATGGCTCAATGGCAAGCCTCCGCTGAACTTGATGATCAATGAGCGGCTTGGGGTAATCCTCGCCGATGATGCAGGATGAACTCGCTTGAATTAGAGGCGCCATTTCCCATGGCTCGTGAAGAAATTCATCCGGAATATGTTTCAATTCAGGAATGTACCTTCTAATAAACAGCCCATCCGGATCAAACCTCTTCGATTGGGTGACAGGATTAAATATCCTGAAGTACGGAACAGCATCAGTCCCGACAGAAGCTGGCGGCTGCCATCGGCCAATGTTAGATGCAGATTTGTTTCACTCCGCTTTTCATTTAAAAAACAAGAGTGTATATCAAATGATATACACTCTTGTTTTTTATGCTTTTTCAATTTCGAGAAGAAGATCTCCCGTTTGGATCGGCTCGCCATTTTTCACATGAACCTGCTTGATTGTTCCTGAGAAAGGCGCCTGAACCGTTGTTTCCATTTTCATCGCTTCATTGATCATCAAATGATCACCTTTATTGACTTTTGTACCTGCCTCAGTCAACACCTTAATAACCGTTCCAGGCATGGAGGCTGCGATGTGGCTTGGATTTGTCCGGTCCGCTTTCAGCTTTTCCTGAACGGAAGACTTAATGCTTTCATCTTTAATCACAACTTCACGCGGCTGCCCGTTCAGTTCAAAATAAACGACACGAGTGGCATCAGGCTGGGGCTCGCCGATTGAAATCAGCTTAACAATCAATGTTTTCCCGCGCTCAATTTCCACTTCTATTTCTTCACCCAATGTCATGCCATAGAAAAATGTCGGGGTATCTAATACCGAAATGTCTCCATAGTTTTCTGCTGTTTTCACATAATCAGAGAAGACTTTAGGATAAAGGGCATACGCAACAGCATCTTGATCTGAAATCTCCAAGTTATGCTGCTCTTTAAATTCTTGTTTGATTGCTTCAAAGGATACCGGCTCAAGTAATTCTCCTGGTCTGACCGTAATCGGCTCCTGTCCCTTTAAGATCAGCTTTTGGAGTTTTTCAGGGAATCCGCCATGAGGCTGGCCGATATTACCTTTGAATAACTCAACAACTGAATCAGGGAAATCCAATGATTCGCCTTTTTCGTAGACGTCCTTTTCAGTCAAGTTGTTTTGTACCATGTATAGCGCCATATCTCCGACTACTTTTGAGGAAGGCGTGACCTTCACGATATCGCCGAACATATCGTTGACGCGTCTGTACATTGCTTTGACTTCATTCCATCGGTCGCCTAGGCCTACTCCCTTCGCTTGCTGCTGCAGGTTGCTGTATTGGCCTCCAGGCATTTCGTGCTCATAAATTTCAGTATGCGGCGACTTCATTCCGCTTTCAAATTCGCTATAGTATTTACGTACTGATTCCCAATATTGGGATAGCGTTTCAACGTTTTGGACATCCATTTCCGGACGGCGGGCGTTGCCTTCCATCGCATGATAAAACCCGCTCGCGCTAGGCTGCGACGTTAAACCCGCCATTGAGCTGACCGCCACATCTATGATGTCAACGCCTGCTTCAACGGCTTTCGCATACATATAAATACCGTTTCCGCTCGTATCATGCGTATGCAGGTGAACCGGAATGTCGATCGTCTCTTTCAATGCAGTAACGAGTTCATATGCAGCCTGAGGTTTTAACAGCCCCGCCATATCTTTAATTCCGAGAATATGAGCTCCGGCAGTTTCAAGCTCCTTCGCCATCGACGTATAATAAGCAAGATCATATTTCGTACGGTTCTTATCAAGGATATCTCCCGTGTAACAAATCGCGGCTTCTGCCACTTTACCCGTATCACGAACCGCATCAATGGCTAATGTCATCCCTTTTACCCAATTTAAGCTATCGAATATACGGAACACATCAATACCGGATTGAGCGGATTGCCTCACAAATTCTTTAATCACATTGTCCGGATAATTCGTATAGCCGACTGCGTTTGATGAACGAAGCAGCATCTGGAATAAGGTATTCGGCACTTCCTTTCGAAGGTCCTCCAGACGCTTCCACGGATCTTCTTTCAGGAATCGGTAGGCTACATCGAAGGTCGCGCCTCCCCACATTTCCATGCTGAATAGCTCAGGCCATAAAGCAGCCGTCGGATTTGCGATTTTTTTCAAATCATGTGATCTGAATCTCGTCGCCAATAAAGATTGGTGTGCATCCCTGAATGTTGTATCAGTTAAAAGGACAGATTTCTGTTCCTTCACCCATTTTGCAAGACCTTCTGCACCTTTTTCATTAAGGATTTGCTTTGTTCCTCTTGCAGGCTCCAGTTCAGCGTCCGCTTTTACGTGTATTGGCTTGTCAAACGCCGGTTTTTCTTTTTTACCGATTCCGGGGAACCCGTTCACTGTCACATTACCGATATACGTGAGCATTTTCGTGCCGCGGTCTTTCTGTTTAGGGAAATTAAATAATTCAGGTGTTGTATCAATGAAGGACGTATCATATTGCCCTGTCAGGAATTTATCATGCTTTGCAACGTTCTCAAGGAACGGAATGTTTGTTTTAATGCCCCTGATTCTAAACTCCTGAAGGTTTCGGACCATTTTGGCCGCCGCCTGTTCAAATGTTAAAGCCCAAGTTGAAAGCTTAACGAGAAGTGAATCGTAATACGGCGTAATCACGGCGCCTTGGAAGCTGTTTCCGGTGTCAAGCCGGACACCAAAGCCGCCGCCAGAGCGGTAAGCCATAATTTTTCCTGTATCAGGCATGAAATCATTCTGCGGATCTTCAGTCGTTACCCGCGACTGAATTGCATAACCGATTGTAGAAATGTCCTTTTGCTGCGGGATATTTACTTTTTTGCTGTGAAGACTGTGCCCTTGGGCAACAAGAATCTGTGATTGTACAATATCGACACCGGTAATCATTTCCGTAATTGTATGTTCAACTTGTACGCGCGGATTTACTTCAATAAAATAGAACTCATTGTTCGCGACAAGGAACTCAACCGTACCTGCGTTTATGTAATCCACATTTTTAGCAAGCGCAACTGCCGCTTCACAAATTTGATCTCTCAATTCAGATGACAGCGAGACACTCGGCGCTACTTCGATTACTTTTTGATGGCGCCTTTGAACGGAACAATCCCTTTCAAAAAGATGAACCACGTTGCCCTGCTTGTCTCCAATGACTTGAACTTCAATATGTTTAGGGTTTTCAATTAGTTTCTCCACATATACTTCGTCATTGCCAAAGGCTGCTTTTGCCTCTGATTTTGCACGATTATATGCTTCTTTTACTTCACTTTCATTTCTGACAATTCTCATGCCGCGCCCGCCGCCGCCAAGAGAAGCTTTAATAATCATCGGATAACCGTGAGTTTGTCCGAATTGTTCGACGGCTTCAAGCGTTTCTGCAGGACCATCGCTTCCCGGAATTACAGGAATTCCGGCTTTTTCTGCCTGTTCACGCGCCTTCACCTTGTCACCAAACATATTTAAATGTTCAGAAGTAGGGCCGATGAACACGATGCCTTCTTCTTCACAGCGTTTGGCGAATTGTATATTCTCAGATAAGAAACCGTATCCCGGATGGATTGCATCCACTTTGTTTCTTTTCGCAATATCGATGATACCCTCAATATCCAGGTAAGCATCAATCGGTTTTTTCCCTTCGCCAACCAGGTACGCTTCATCTGCTTTATAACGATGATAGGAACCGGAATCTTCTTTTGAATAGACCGCAACTGTACGAATATTTAATTCTGTACAAGCCCGGAATATACGGATTGCAATTTCTCCCCTGTTTGCTACTAACACTTTTTGTATAGATTGCTGTGACAAACTTTTTTCCCCCTTACCCGAATGGAATATAATCTATCATAAAGGAATATCCTTCCCATGTACACAGTTGTTTTTTACAGATAAACAGTTTTTTTGAGCTGCTTTTTCTTCATTCCCTTTGATGCCACAGGCTCTTTCTTTCTCTTATTCTCTGAATATTTGATATACATGCTGATGTTGGCTAATATCCCCATACTTGCCAGCAGCAGCACTAAAGAAGACCCTCCGTAGCTGATAAACGGCAGCGTAACTCCTGTAATGGGAATTAATCCGCTGACACCGCCAAGGTTAATAAACGATTGGATGGCGATCATGCTTGAAATACCGATTGCTAGAAGACTTCCAAACGGGTCCTCGCATTTTCTGGCTATATAAAAACCTTTTATGACGATAAACCCCAACAGAATAATCACAAACAATACCCCAAAAATACCAAGTTCTTCGGCAATGACAGCCATGATAAAGTCAGTATGCGACTCAGGAAGATACCCGTATTTTTGAATGCTTTCACCAAGTCCCATACCGAAAATACCACCTGATCCGATTGCATAATAAGAATTAATCACTTGCAGACCTGATGAGTCCGCATATTTAAACGGATCTTCCAGGCTCTCAAAACGATCTAAACGCTTTTCTGTCAGGATCTTGTCCTTATTTAGATAAATAATCGGGCTGACCAGGAGCAAAACAATCCCACCCAGCAAAACAAGCCTTGCCAGAGTCTTTCCGCTGAAACCGGAACACAAAATCATGCATGCCGCAATTAATCCGATAATCGCCGCTGTACCTAAGTCAGGCTGCATCGCGATCAATCCGCATAGAATGATTGTCATCACGACCGGAGGCGCAACCCCAGTTAACAAATGATCAATATAGCTTTGTTTTTTGGCGTAAACAGCCGCAAGGTATAGTATGACCACTAGCTTGACAAATTCGCCCGGCTGCAAACTCAACCCGCCAATTTTAAACCAGCTTTGCGCGTTTCCTGCAACATGCCCGAATACGAACAGCGAGATGAGCGCAAAAACAGAAACAAGCAGCATTCCTTTCTGAAACTTTTGGTGAGCCAATGCCTTGTAAGGAAACAAAGCCATGAATATAAAAAGTGCGCCACCCGCAATTAAAGCAAACAGCTGCCGCATGAAGAAAAAATTACTGCTTACTCCATACCGAGAAACAGCCGTAATCATGCTAGAACTGTATACCATCACTAAACCGAATCCGCATAGTAAAACAATCGCGAATATCAGTGAGTAATCATAAGATTTGAGCATTTTTTTTAACATAACATCCTCTTCCCTGCTTCCAACTTCCATTATCTATGGTTTTTATGTATTTATCTTTTTTATTTTACTACAATTTATCAAACGAGATGAAGAATCTCTATACGATTCGGAAGAAATGTGTAAAAAGGCCTTCTCCAAGAAAATGAGTGATAATAAGCGGTTATAAAAAAACCCAAACCGTTAATAAGTTTGAGTTTTATCATTTATTTACCTGTAAACGCGTCATGCAATGCAGACAATTCGCGCTCCAATGTGTATAAAAGGTCTTTACCGTCTTTTTCATCAACCAATCCCAGGCGGACAGCAAAATCGATTTCCCTCGAAAGCCCGAACATTTGAGTATCTAATACCTCTTCATATAAAGGACATTGAGGCATCGTTAAGTTATCCATTTGTACTCGGATCAGCTTCAAAATCTTCTCAGCGTCAACTTTTAAGAGTTCAAAAGCTTTTTGCCGATGGTCAACTATCATCTCTGAAGCCAAAAGTATCCCTCCGTTCCCCAGGCGAGTACCTAATTCTTCTATTTATCATAAAGGGTATCAGCAGAAAATGCAAGAGGATTTAAGCAGATGACATAAATTAAAAAATACTCAGTCTGTACATTTCAGACATGATTTCCAAAAGCTTCACACCCGCAATGCTGTTCCCTTTTTCGTCCAACGCCGGGCCGAAAATACCAATCCCGAAATCGTAAGGTGAAATACCCATAATCCCGCCGGATACGCCGCTTTTTGCAGGAATTCCGACCTTAATTGCAAATTCCCCGCTAGCATTATACATTCCGCACGTGACCATAAACGTTTTGCAAATTCTCGCAACATCTTTTGAGATAACCTGCTCTCCAGTCTCAGGATGTCTGCCGTTCAGCGCAAATACAGATCCGATTTTCGCCAAGTCCAAACTGTTCATTTCAATCGCACATTGCTTCGTATATAAATCCATTACCGCTTCTACATCATCTTCAAAAATACCGTACTGTTTCATATAATAACACATTGCCCGATTAATCATCGACGTGCTGTATTCGGATTCAGCCACTTCCCGGCAGTATGTAATCTGTTGGTTGTTTGTCAGCCTTCTGATAAACGTAAGTAAATAATCAAGTCTCTCTTTTACGGTTTTCCCTTTTATCAAGCTGGTCACTACCAATGCCCCGGCATTGATCATAGGGTTTAACGGCTTGCTCGGATTCACTGTTTCCAGCTTGATAATTGAATTAAACGGATCGCCGGTCGGCTCCTG
Source organism: Bacillus vallismortis (assembly GCF_004116955.1). Classification (NCBI taxonomy): domain Bacteria; kingdom Bacillati; phylum Bacillota; class Bacilli; order Caryophanales; family Bacillaceae; genus Bacillus; species Bacillus vallismortis. The sequence continues at coordinate 1,945,550 of NZ_CP026362.1, forward strand.
TCCGACATAACTGAAAACCTTATCCTTGCCGTATTCCATTAACACCAAAGCAAGTGAGAGCACCTTCGATATACTTTGAAGCGTAAATGTTTTTTCCACGTCACCCGCTGACAGACAAGTATGATTGGAATAATAAATCGCCACTGACAGATCGTGTTGATTAGCTTTTGCCAAGGCGGGAATATAACTTGCCACCTCTCCCTTGTCCGTCACTTTTTTTGCCTCTTTCACTAAGGTTTCAAGCTCATCATTATGCCGGCATACCATGCAATCACCCTCGCTCCCTGAGCATGTCAATACACATAATTTGTACACAAAGTGACAATTCATGCGAAAACTTTTATAATTTTGGGAGAAGGGGGTTATATCATGAGTGTTATACAAGTAAAAGGCAATGTTACATATCCGATCACCATTGATCCGAGCGTGTGGATTTTTGATGATCGCAAATTTTTGTTTGACAGCAAAGGGGACAGCCAAGACATACATTTACAATCAGCCGGGGATGAATCAGACCTTGATCCTGAACGCGTCATCAGAGAGGGCCGGATTACGCCGCCTACATTGCAGACGGAAAAACAATACGAGAAGCAAAAACTAATGAACGGCAGTTTTGCCATGAAGCTTGGGACTGTGCTGAAAAATGCTGAGCCTCTCAGCTCCGCGACAGAATGCGTATTTGTCACAAGTTCTGGAAAGACCGCCGTCCCTCTGGAAACCGCACTGAACAGCATTGTCCATTTCAGTGAGGCAGGCAAGCCGATTCAAGAAGGCGGCCCAGTTCATATTTATTTTGAAGATCCAGTTGATCACGATCAGCCGATTACCGATATAAAAGAAATTGAAATCATGTAAGCTTACAGCAAGTCAGCGGCAAGCTGGGCGAGACCTGATCTCTCGCCTTTCAACAGCTTCACGCTGCCTGAGATGGGTTGTCCTTTAAATCGTTCAACTACGTAGGCTAAACCATTGTTCAGACTGTCTAAATATGGGTGATCAATTTGTTCTGGATCGCCCATTAAGACAATTTTGCTCCCCTCACCGACTCTCGTCAGCAGCGTTTTTACCTCATGCCTGGTCAAATTTTGCGCCTCATCAATAATAATAAATTGGTCCGGAATGCTTCTCCCTCTGATATAAGTCAGCGCCTCCACCTGTATTGAGCCAATACCCGCCAAAATAGCCTCGAGCTCCCCCGGTTTTTTCGCATTAAACAGAAACTCCAAGTTGTCAAAAATCGGCTGCATCCAAGGCTTTAGCTTTTCCTCTTTTTCGCCGGGCAAGTAGCCAATATCCTTGCCAACAGGAACAATCGGCCTCGCGACGACCAGCTTTTTATATATTCCCAAGTCTTCTGTCTGTAACAGTCCCGCAGCCAATGCTAAAAGTGTTTTGCCGGTGCCTGCTTTTCCGATTAAGGTGACAAGCGGAATATCTTCACGCAGCAAAAGCTCTAGTGCCATTGTCTGCTGTACATTTTTCGGCCTGATTCCCCATACATGTTCATCATCAAAAACAAGCCTTTTTAAGACCGTCCCTGTTTTATCCGCCATCCCTACAGCTGAAGAAGATCCTCCCAGCTCATCTTTCATTAATGCGAATTGATTCGGGTAAAATGTGTGCTGTTTCATTTCGTTTACTGAAATTTGATTTTTCCCATAAAAAGAGCTGAACAGCTGCTGGCTAATATATAAATCCTTGTAGCCACTGTACATTTCGTCATTGTCCACAACCCTGTCATTTAAGAAATCTTCAGCATGCAGCCCGATTGCGTCCGCTTTCACTCTGACCAATACATCCTTGCTGACGAGGATAACCGGCCTTCCAGCTTCTTTCGTCTCTTCCTCGAGGCTTAAGTTTTTCGCTACAGCCAATATACGATTATCATTCGTTTTTTCAATAAAGATTTCTTGCAGCTGGTGAAACGAACGATGATTCAGTTCAATTCTCAGTGTGCCGCCGGTGTCGAGCGGAACGTGCTCATGCAGCCTTCCCTTTTGCCTTAAAGCATCGATCAGCTTAGATACGTGCCTTGCATTCCTCCCAACTTCGTCCATATACCGTTTTTTTGAATCAACCTCTTCTAACACAACAGCAGGGATGACAACCTCATTTTCTTCAAAAGAAAATATCGCGTTAGGATCCTGTAATAACACATTCGTATCTAACACATAAATTTTACTCAAGTCTCAGCCTCCTGATATAAGGGTCAAAGTTCTTCCTGCTTCTCTTACGATGAAAAAGGTGATTGCCTGCTAAAATATATGTTTTTGTGAATAAAGATAGAAGGTTAATTCAACAATAAAATTAATGAATGCATTTCAAGGAGGGAACCCGCAAGTGCGAATTCTTTTCATTATGATACAGCTGACGCTTATCCTGTCCGCATGTGCCTATCAACAAGGAAACCAGGATCAAAATGTTGAAAAAGAATCAACAAGGCAGCAGGAAACCAAACCGATTCACGTAAAGGACACAACTCAGGAGACAAAAGACAATGGGACAAGAACGGACATTGCCAAGCATCTTGTCAGCGTTGCTGAAAAAATCCCCGATGTTAAGGATGCAACAGCCGTTGTGCTGGGGGGCTATGCCGTTGTAGGCATTGATGTCGATGATAATTTGGACAGAAGCAAAGTGGAAACCATTAAATACTCTGTGGCACAAGCTCTAAAAAATGATCGACATGGTGCCAACGCAGTGGTTATTGCTGACCCGGATACGGTCAGCCGCCTAAATGAAATGAGCAGAGAAATCAGTGAAGGCCGGCCGGTGACAGGCATATTAGATGAATTGGCTGCAATAGTCGGCCGAGTGCTTCCGGAAGTGCCAAACGATGTGATTGACGATGAAGATGAGCCGCAAACAAAGCAGCAAAATGACCAATTAAACAGAAAGCAGCAGCAGGAATTGGAACAGGAGCAAAATGATCAATCTGATCACCATATGAAAAAATAATGATGATGATTAAGCTATAGCCTTGTGCTTTAGCTTTTTCTTATTTTGGACAGTTTCTGATCCATGCTATAATACATGTTAGTGAAAGAGGTGATATGATGAGGGTCAAATGTTCTATTTGCGATAAAATTGAAACAATTGATGATGATACCCTGATCGCGAAACGGCTTCGAAACCGCCCAATCCATACATATATGTGCCAGGAATGCCACGATCGGATTAGCCAAAAAACAGAAGAACGGCTGAAAACGGGAAAATTCACTTTTCATCCAGGACAGCAGAAGAAAGAAAAAATCAAAAAATAAAGCGGCAGCTTTACCATACAGAACAAAAAAGACTCAGCTTCTCAGCTGAGTCAGCTTGTAGAGAAAACGACGTTTTTTCTACAAGCTTTTTTGTTTTTTGCTGTTTCCTTAGTTATTCAGCGGATTTCAAAAACTCAAAAAGAGCTCCCACATACCTAGCCCTGCTTGGCTAGGTATGTGGCAATCTTCTTCATGTTCTGGCATGCGGCTGTGAGGAGAACTTGTTCACTCACATTCCGTTTTCCCCTCAACCTGCAATAGCGAAGCCCATGCAGCTGTTTTGAATCTGCAAAGCTTCGCTCTATTTTTTCTTTTCTTTTTTTATAGAGGGTTTTTCCTGAAACAGATAAACGATTTTGTCTGACCTTTTCTTTATGGTCCTCCCATACATGCCGGGTGATGATCTTCTGGCGGTTCTTTGATCTTGTGCATTGCGCAAGCAATGGGCATGCGGAACAGGTTTCAGGATTTGATTTATATGACCTGTAGCCTTTTCGGTCAGTTGTTGAGTATGTAAGTACCTGCTGGTTCGGGCAAATGTAACTGTCTTGTTCACTGTCATAATGAAACTTCCATTTTGGAAACAAGCCTCTAGTAGGGTGATATCGTCTATGGGCAATAACGCCAAAAATATGGCGGTCGGCTAACCCTTTACAGATCGGAGTCGTTAAATAACCAGAATCAAGAGCGACGGCTTCTACTTCAAAATGAAATCGTGCAATTTGGTGATCTAATCGGTCAAGATAAGGCACAGAATCATGGACATTTCCAGGCGTAACATAGGCGTCGGTGATAATGTTATGTTTCATATCCGTTGTTCGGTGATCTAAGTAAAAGAAACCCTCCGGTTTGTTTTCACGATACATATATCCACTTTCCGGATCAGTGGTACTGTGGCGGATCTCTTTTTCAGCTTTCACCTCCTCTTTGGCCGGTAATGGCTTTTTTCCGTGCTCCTCCCGATCTTCTTGAATGGCTTCATTTAAATCTTTGATATAGTTTTGTGTATCCTGTTCAATCGTTTTTCTTGTGTATTTGTGCTTGTTGGCATTGGCTTTCAGATGAGTTGAATCGGTGAATAGGACACGTCCACCCACCATGTCATGATTGATGGCCTGAAGAACGATCTCATCAAAAATGTCTTGGAAAATCGTTGTATCTTTAAAGCGTGTGCGTCTGTTCCAGCTGATGGTGGAGTGGTGCGGAACTGGGTCATTGATATTCAGGCCCAAAAACCATCTGTACGCCATATTGTAGTAAATTTCTTTTTCAAGCTGTCTTTCTGAACGGATACCGTAGAGGTAGCCGATAAACATCATTTTGAATAAAATCAGCGGGTCGAGTGAGGGGCGGCCTTTGTTTTCGCTGTAGTAAGGCTTAACCTTTTCAATGATAAAAGAGAAGTCTATGTGTTTATCAATTTTTCGAAGCAAATGATCCTCTTCGACGAGTTGGTCAAGCAGAACAAATTCGGCTGCGTTTTGAGAAGAATTTCTTGTGTAGAACATGAGAAAGACACCGTCCTTTTTAGTCTTTCTTTTATTTTATTACAGAAGAATGGATATTTTAAGGAAAAATAAAGGCTGTCGAGATTTTCTCGACAGCCTGACTCAGCTTCTCAGCTGAGTCTTTTTATGATTTTGCAGACTGTCCCTTTTTCGACTGATATAGCCGAATTTTGTAAATGATTAAAATCAGCGCAGCGACGACCAATCCCTCTGCCACGGGTAAAAACACACCTAAAAAGGTCAAAACTGTGCAGCCTAAAGCCAGAAAGACATACACCACTGCTGATTTTAATACCGGAAGCCGTTTAGCAAATCCAAGCTTAAATACAATAACAGCCAACACAAAAATCGTCCCGTATAAAAGCCACATGCCTGCCGCAGGCTGCCGGTCTACTTGATATAGAGCAGCAAAGAACGACAGGCGTTCACTTACGTCATTCAAAAAGATTCCCTCCCCTGTAAACGTACGGGTTCTATCTTTTCAAATTCTGCAAGAGATTAAGACAATCCTGCTGTTTTTTTCTTTTTAGCCGCTTTTTCACGTTCGTTTTTATTGAGGATTTTCTTTCTTAAACGGATGGATTCAGGCGTTACTTCACAGTATTCATCTTCGTTTAAGTACTCTAGAGATTCCTCAAGAGACATGATGCGCGCTTTTTTAATTGTTGTTGTCTGATCCTTTGTCGCGGAGCGGACGTTCGTCTGCTGTTTCATTTTGCTGACGTTAACAACAAGATCGTTGTCACGGTTATGCTCTCCAACAATCATTCCTTCGTATACTTCAGTACCCGGTTCAACGAAGATGACACCGCGGTCTTCAATCCCTTGAATACCATAAGATGTCGCTTTTCCGTTTTCCATTGATACAAGCACACCTTGACGGCGGCCGCCGACTTGGCCCGCCTGCATCGGCTGGTAGCTGTCAAACGTATGGTTGAGAATACCAAAGCCGCGTGTTAATGATAAGAACTCTGTGGAGTATCCGATCAGTCCGCGGGAAGGAACTGTAAAGATAAGACGGACTTGGCCGTTACCATTGTTGATCATGTCAATCATTTCGCCTTTGCGGGCACCCATTGACTCCATGACAGAGCCTGTATGCTCTTCAGGAACATCAATTTGCACACGCTCAACAGGCTCACAGCGTACGCCGTCGATTTCTTTGATGATAACTTCAGGTTTTGAAACTTGAAGCTCATAACCTTCACGGCGCATATTTTCAATTAAAATTGACAAGTGAAGCTCACCGCGCCCGGAAACAACCCAAGCATCTGGAGAAGCTGTCGGCTCAACACGCAAACTCACATCCGTCTGAAGCTGTGAATGAAGACGTTCTTCAATTTTGCGGGCTGTTACATATTTACCTTCACGGCCTGCGAACGGGCTGTTATTCACGACAAATGTCATTTGAAGTGTCGGTTCATCAATGCGAAGCACTGGAAGCGGATCTTGATGGTCTACAGGGCAGACCGTTTCACCTACGTTAATATCTTCCATACCGGAAACCGCAACGAGGTCTCCCGCTTTTGCTTCTTCAATTTCCACCCGCTTTAAGCCTTGAAAACCGAAAATCTTTGTTACACGGAATGATTTAGCCGTTCCGTCAAGCTTCATAAGAGAAACCTGCTGACCGACTTTCATCGTACCGCGGAATACGCGTCCGATTCCGATACGGCCTACATAGTCGTTGTAGTCAAGAAGGGCAACTTGGAATTGAAGCGGCTCCTCTGCATTTTCAACAGGTGCCGGAACATGCTTAATAATGGTTTCATATAAAGATTCCATGTTTTCATCCTGCTGTTTCGGATCAAGACTCGCTGTACCATTAATTGCTGAAGCATATACCACTGGGAATTCAAGCTGCTCTTCATTGGCATCAAGCTCAATGAACAAATCAAGAACCTCATCGATCACTTCCTCAGGACGAGCAAAGTCACGGTCAATTTTGTTGACAACAACAACCGGGTTCAGGTTTTGCTCAAGGGCTTTTTTCAGAACAAAACGAGTTTGAGGCATACAGCCTTCATATGCGTCAACGACAAGAAGTACGCCGTCAACCATTTTCATAATCCGTTCTACCTCTCCCCCAAAGTCTGCGTGTCCAGGGGTATCCAAAATATTGATGCGTGTATCTTTATAGTTAATCGCCGTATTTTTCGCCAAAATTGTAATGCCGCGTTCGCGTTCAAGATCATTAGAGTCCATTGCGCGTTCAGCAACCTGTTCGTTGGCACGGAACGTACCAGCTTGATGTAAAAGCTGATCGACTAGAGTCGTTTTTCCATGGTCAACGTGGGCAATAATCGCGATGTTGCGAAGATCGTTTCGAAGTTTCACTTTTTCATCTCCTAAAAAAATTAGATAACTTTCATATTATACCACACTTCCTCTTTAAAAGCGTCACGTTTTTCAGTAAACTTACTATAAGACGTAAAAGGGGATGGAAAATATGAAAAAAACGAATTGGCTTTTCCTATTATTTGCATTTGCAGCGGTTTTCAGCATAATGCTGATCGGCGTCTTTATCGCTGAAAAAAGCGCCATAGGCATTGCAGGGAGCATTGTACTCGTTTGCGCCGTTATGGGCGGCGGATTTACATTAAAAAAGAAAATGCGCGAGCAGGGCTTGCTTGATTAAAAGCTTTGCCCGGCCGGAAACATTATAATCAAAAAACACCGCAAAGATAGCGGTGTTTTTCATTTCACCAAGACTTATCTCCCCTGTTTCTTAGCCGGGAAGATGCAAAACGGCATTTCATACATCGCCAATCGTCTTAAAATGACACATGTCACCAGCAAAAAGTAGTTCGGCAATGATATACATAACATATCTTAGAGCCTATTTTTAAGACACCAGTATATCCCTATAATGGAATTTGTATCACAATTCATAAAAGGGAGAGAAAAAAACATGAAGAAAATATTTGTAAAAAAAGCGATGCTAACGACTGCCGCACTAACCTCAGCTGCTCTATTCACGTTCGGCCCTGATGCAGCCAGCGCAAAAACTCTGGCTGATAACACGACTGTCCATGTTCAGCATGAGACAATCACAAACGAAGATCTCAATGCATTCATCGATATATTAAATCAAAGTATATACGAACAAGACGGTGTGTATTATTTTGACAGCGAAAAAGCTGTTGAGTTAGGAATGACAAATGAAGAGGCTCAAATAATCGCAACATTATGGGAGTCGACATCAGAATTTTTCAGCGTCGTTGCAAAATGTCTGTATGTCGAGGACGGAAATTACAAATTTGATACAGAAAAAGCAGTTGAACTTGGCTTCACAGAAAACGAAGCACTCGCTCTTGAACAATTGTTCTCCGCTGCTTCCCTAAAGATTCACATTCTTCAAGCAGCCATTGTATTACAAGACGGTGTATACAGCTATGATAAAGAGGCAGCGGTACAAGCAGGGGCGTCACCTTCGCAAGCTGACGTGTATGAAAAATTCTTCAGTGCTCTGTCACAAGAACAGCTTGCTGCAATCTACGACATGATTCATCCTCAAGCTTAATCTAAAAAAGCGCTTGCCGACATTGAAGTGCACCCCAAATTTTAGACACAGTCTAAAATTTGGAGGTGCTTTTTCTTTTGGCTAAATTTAAAAACGAAGAAAAAATCAATGCGGTCTTACGCTATATAAACGGCAACGAGAGTTTGCTTGGGATCGCAAATCATATTGGAGTGCTAAAAGGGTACTCCAATATTGGGTGAGAAAATATCAATATCACGGTGAAAAAGCGTTCTTAAAGTCATATACAAATTATCCAGTCCAATATAAACTAGACGTACTTGACTATATGAATGAACATGGGACGTCTATCTTAGAAACAGCTGCGATATTTAATTTGCCTTCTGACTCAACGCTTTGGAACTGGCAGCACGTAGTACAAACACAAGGAGCAGACGCCCTCAAAACAAAGAAAAAGGGGCGTCCGTCCATGAAAAAGAAAACAGGAAAGCAAGCACCAGCTATAGGATCAATAGAAGCATTACAGGCGGAAAACGAACGGTTGCGTATGGAGAATGAGTATTTAAAATAGTTGAATGCCTTAGTTCAAAACAAGGAACAATCACCAAACAAGACAAAGCGCAAGTAGTCTATGATTTAAGGCATAAGTATCCAGTGAAAGCACTTCTCAGGCTCGCAGGTATCCCACGCAGCACCTACTATTACTGCGTAAAGCATTTTGATCGCCCTGATCGAGATGCCGACATAAAAAAGATGGTTCAGCTTATTTTTAAAGAACATCAAGGCCGGTATGGATACCGCCGTATTCGTGATGAACTAAAGAATCGGGGACGAAAGGTCAATCACAAGAGGTGCAGCGCATCATGAAAGCCCTCGGACTAAAATGTATGATTCGAAAGAAGAAATATCGTTCATATAAAGGAACAATCGGCAAAGTGGCGCCTAACATTCTAGCGCGCAACTTTAAAGCTGAAAAGCCAAATGAAAAATGGGTCACGGACATGACGGAGTTCAAATTATTTGGGCAGAAGCTGTACGTATCGCCCGTATTAGATCTGTTTAATGGTGAGATCATTACCTATACGATTGGTTTAAGGCCTGTTTATTCTCTTGTTTCGGTGATGCTTGATCAGGCATTCAAGCATTTGAAAGATGGGGACAAGCCCATTATGCATTCCGACCAAGGCTGGCATTACCAAATGAAGCATTATAGGCAAGCCTTAAAAGAACGCGGGATTACACAAAGCATGTCCCGAAAAGGCAACTGTTACGATAACGCAGTGATCGAGAATTTCTTCGGCATCCTAAAGTCTGAATTTCTGTACCTAAAAGAATTTGAAAGTATCGAACACTTAAAGCAAGAACTTGAACGATATATTGACTACTACAATCAAAAACGAATAAAGGCAAAACTAAAAGGCATGAGTCCGGTACAATACCGAACTCATGCCTCAAAAACTGCCTAATGAAAACCCGTGTCTAACTTTAGGGGGTCACTTCAGTATCGGACAAGCGCTTTTCTTTATATCAGCAGTTTGATGATCAGCATCACGGCAACCGCCGCTCCAAACCAGCAAGCAGCTTTAACGATCAGCAAACCGTAGTACCTCTGTTTAAACCGCAATTCTTCTTCCGGCAGAAAAGCCTCCTCAACGGCTTGTCCACCTTCCCATTCAAAAGGCTCAGCCATCATCTCATACATTTCTCTGCATTTGCTGCATGTCTTTAAATGCTCTTCAATGACGTGTTCCGTTTCACATTTACAATCACCTTCAAGATACAGAGGGAGCAGGTCTCTTACTAGAAAGCAGGTCATATCCGCTCCTCCTCTCTTCTTTTCGTTATGTTTTTCTTTAGCTCTAATCTCGCCCGGTGCAGTGTGGTTTTCACCTTTGAAAGGCTCCATCCCAATATCTCAGCGATTTCTTCATAAGAAAGCTCTTGAAATTCTCTTAAAATCAGAACGGATTGATACTGATCTTTTAACTGCAGAAGCTCCTGCCTTAGGGTCTCACTTTCTACAGTCCGTGACAGATACTGTTCAGGCTGCTCATAAGTGGCTTGCGTTAATCCTTCATTCTTGCTGATATCAGTAAATTGGTATTTGACATCCCTGCGGTACCAATTGACAAAAGTGTGATGGGCAATGGTGTAAAGCCACGTTCTAATGGAAGAATGTCCCCTGAACGAAGTCAGGCCGTTAAGAGCCTTCACAAACGTGTCCTGCGCTAAGTCCTTGGCTGTTTCGAGATGATGAGTTCTTCTGAATAAGTAATTTAAAATTTCTTGGTAATACTGTCGATACAAGTCCTCAATAGAATCCCTGTGCTTCATTAAAAATAAAACCACACCGTCATCCAAATGGCCATTAAAATGAAACAGGCATACATGGCAGTCAAGTATACTTTCATATGTCTGATTTGGCTCTCTTCTTCAGCATCCGGGCTTCTCTCTGAACAAGATTCACTCTTTAAGCCCTCTACATTCTTTTGAAATAACGGCTCTTGCTGTTTCATCCATTTCATTGATTCATCCTCTAGCTCTCCTTCTTTATATAGATCATATAAATCTAAAAATACAGACGCTTTTTCTTTATGATTCATAAAGACTTTTCACCTCTTGTGTGTCTCCATCCACCACATAAGCATCATGGCGGTTTGAGCCAAACGGCTGAATAATGATCAGCCATGCATAATGGCGTTCATTTCCACTTCGAACGATGATCGGACGCATGCGTTTTTTGTAAATGACATCCGGATATTCCGAAGCTACTTTTTCATAAGCCAATTTGCCATTACGATACGTATACGGAAATGTCTTATCTGATGTATCACTGTAAGCATAAACGTGTAACAGTCCCTGATCTTCAAAAAACTCGTACATGTTAGATGAATCATGATACACTACCCCATCACTCTGCCTGCTTTTTTTCATTTCTGATACATCAGCATCGAAGACCGATAATATCTGCCGCTGCAGCTGGTTGTTTTTCAGTGAAATATTCTTTTTCATTGGAAGCGAAAGACTATGTAAGCAACCGGATTCACTCTCGAATTCCAAAACAATTCCATCCCTAGTTTCAACGCGCACCAAGTTACCAAGCATGCTGTCGATTTCAATATCTGCGATTTGATAAGTCTCTTTCGGTATTTTTAAATCTGTAAACATTTCATTCACTTTATCATGTATGTCCTGTTCTGTGATATGAACATGCTGAAGAGAATCAAGCTGATAAATCGAAGGGTCTTCGCTAAAGCCCATTAAGGTTTCCTTTTCCCAATAAAATACAGCTCCATCATCATGATCTTTTTTATGAAATTGATTTTTCAGGAATATACGAACGGCTGTCTGGCCGTCTTCCTTAGATACCGTTGTTTCGATATGATCCTTATTTAACACACGTCCGTGCTGCTCAAGGAAAGCAATGGACTTCCGTACGTACTCCTGATCAATCAGCGTTTTCCCATGCGGTTTTTTCAAATACTGATAATTACGTATCAGCTGGGATACTTCATCGACATCTGCCTCATAATTCATGCTTTTAAATGAGTAGAAATAATGCACATCCATGTTTGTACCGCGCAAATACAATGTCTCATCCGCAGGAAAAAACGACTTTAGAATCTGTTCCGCTTTTTCAGATGAAATGTGCTCTCCTACAAAATTGAATGAGTCATGAACATTTGCTGGCTTTGATACCGCGAAAGCAGCCGTTCCTACGTTATAGATCGGATTTAAGAGCAAGATAAAAAACACAATGACAGCCATCGTCAGCCACTTATTCACACGCACATAAACTTTGCCTGACTTTTGAAACAGATGATAGCTCATCAAAAATCCCGCCATTGTCAAATAAATCGAGTATGGCATCACTGCAGCATAATCAATGAAGGTATGCCCAGAAAATGGGACAAGCAGCAAGACGAGCAATCCGATAATCAGCGTATAAAATAAACCTAGTAAAAACTTATTTGTTCTCCAATACAGCTTGAAAAACAATAGATTCAATACAATAGGAAGAATAATGATGAAAAACAGAAACCCGAATACAATCAGCTCGACCCCATCCGGGTATTCCTTCCAATACGAAAAGAAACTGAATATCATTTGTACGATCGGCAAACTGACAACGGCAAGATCGAACGTATAAAACATGCCTTTTCCACCATGATTACAAGGCATCAGCATATAGTGAAAAGCCGTCAGCAGCACATACCCGTATAACAAAAAATGCACCAGCGGCAGCAGTTCATTGCCGTCCTCTCTTAAGTAAGCGCTGGTAAAGTTTGTAGCCTGTACCTGATGAATGAGTTCAACAGACACCCCGGCCAGCAACACAATCCGTAATAAGACACCTGCCAAAAACATCGTGCTGTACCGGTTTATTTTGGGGTGATGCACCACTAGATATATGCACGCCAGAACAACAATTGACCATTGGATCAGCAAGGTGCTTTGTCTGCTTAATATAAAATAACGTTCAAAATGCAATACATAATGACTGAATACATCCAACACGAACAACAATCCTTTACTTCTTATTAAGGCCTCACTCGGTTAGACAGCCGGCTTATCAAAAAGTTTCAAGAAGAAACAAAAATATCTCATCTTCCTCTTGATATGTAAAAACATAACTCTAGCAATGAGCCATCACATGACACTCGACTCATCTTGATATTATTCAACAAAAATAAACACAGGACAATTCTATCAATTTTGTCTAGTTATGTTAGTTTTTGTTGAGTATTCCAGAATGCCAGTTTAATATAACAATATAAAGATTATTCTGTATTTTCTAAAAGGGGGATTTATTGTGGGTTTAGGTAAGAAATTGTCTATTGTTGTCGCTGCATCGTTTATGAGTTTGTCAATCAGCCTTCCAGGTGTTCAGGCTGCTGAAAATCCTCAGCTAAAAGAGAATCAAACACATTTCCTCTCCAAAAATGCAATTGCACAATCAGGGCTATCTGCACCAAATGACAAGGCTGTCAAACAGTTTTTGAAAAAGAACAACAACATTTTTAAAGGTGACCCTGCCAAAAGGCTGAAGCTTGTTGAAAGCACGACCGACGCCCTTGGATACAAGCACTTTCGTTATGCCCCTGTGGTTAATGGGGTGCCTATTAAAGATTCACAAGTAATCATTCACGTCGATAAGTCCGATAATGTCTATGCGGTCAATGGTGAATTACACAATCAATCAGCTGCTAAAACAGAAAACAGACAAAAAGTCTCTTATGACAAAGCGCTGGCACTCGCTTTCAAAGCCATTGGTAAATCACCAGACGCTGTTTCTAACGGAATGGCCAAAAACAGCGATAAAGCCGAGTTAAAAGCCGTAGAAACAAAGGACGGCAGCTATCGTCTTGCTTATGACGTGACGATTCGCTACATCGAGCCTGAACCCGCAAATTGGGAAGTCTTAGTTGATGCCGAAACAGGCGACATTTTAAAACAGCAAAATAAAGTAGAGCATGTTGCCACCACTGGAACCGGAACAACTTTAAAGGGCGCAACTGTTCCTTTAAATATCTCTTATGAAAGCGGAAAATACGTTCTAAGAGATCTTTCAAAACCAACAGGCACGCAAATCATCACATATGACTTGCAAAACAGACAAAGCCGCCTTCCGGGAACGCTTGTCTCAAACACAACGAAAGCATTCACATCTTCATCCCAACGGGCAGCAGTTGACGCCCACTATAACCTTGGTAAAGTATATGATTATTTTTATTCGACATTTAAACGAAACAGCTATGATAATAAAGGCAGCAAGATCGTTTCTTCCGTTCACTACGGCACTAAATACAACAATGCTGCATGGACAGGGGACCAAATGATTTACGGTGACGGCGACGGTTCATTCTTCTCTCCGCTTTCCGGCTCTTTAGATGTGACTGCGCATGAAATGACACATGGTGTTACTCAAGAAACGGCCAACCTGATCTATGAAAATCAGCCAGGGGCATTGAACGAATCTTTCTCTGACGTATTCGGTTACTTTAACGATACAGAAGACTGGGATATCGGTGAAGACATTACGGTTAGCCAGCCGGCTCTCCGCAGCCTGTCCAATCCAACAAAATACGGTCAGCCTGACCATTACGCCGATTACAGAAATCTTCCAAACACAGATGAAGGCGATTATGGCGGCGTACACACAAACAGCGGAATTCCAAATAAAGCCGCTTACAATACCATTACAAAGCTTGGTGTCTCTAAATCACAGCAAATCTATTACCGTGCGTTAACAACGTACCTCACGCCTTCTTCCACGTTCAAAGATGCCAAGGCAGCTCTTATTCAGTCTGCCCGCGACTTGTACGGCTCAACTGATGCCGCAAAAGTTGAAGCGGCCTGGAATGCTGTTGGATTGTAATGTGGGACAAGCCTGAGATCACTCAGGCTTGTTTCGTTATATGTAACAATATGAATCAACCAAACATCAGGGTTGAGGAGGACTTCCAATTTTCTTCCATCCCTATGCAAAAAAGAGTAATATATATTGACAAAAAATTTATTTATGCTATAATTTACTATTAATATATTTGTTTGTATAATAAGATTCTCCTGGCCAGGGGAATCTTATTTTTTATGGGAGGATCATTTCATGAAGAAAAATGAGTCCAGCTTAACGTCTTTGATCTCAGCTTATGCCCGTGCGTATCACAGCCAATATGACACATCTCTCATTTTTGACGATTTTATCGCAAAAGATCTCATTAACGAAGAAGAGTTTACCAACATTAGCAAGAATATGATTCAAGGAATATCGTTTTTCAACAAAGAGATCGCCGATCGTCTGCAACATGATCCAGAAGAGATATTAAAGTGGGTTACACAAGTACAGCTTTCCCCGACGCCCTTAGCACGTGCTTCGTATTGCGAAAAAGTCTTGCACAACGAATTAATGCTGGGAGCAAAGCAATATGTCATTCTTGGCGCCGGATTGGATACTTTCTGTTTTCGGCATCCTGAATTAGAAAACACGTTACAAGTTTTCGAAGTTGATCATCCGGCCACACAGCAATTCAAAAAGAGTAAGCTGAAGGAGGCTAAGCTGACCATCCCTGATTTTCTTCACTATGTTCCTATGGATTTTACCAAAACGTTTTCCTATCAGCCTCTTATAAATGAAGGATTTGAAAACATAAAAACATTCTTTAGCCTTCTGGGAGTCTCTTATTATATAACAAAAGAAGAAAATGCAAGCCTGATTACACAATTATTTTCTCATGTCCCCTCAGGGAGTTCTATCGTTTTTGATTATGCCGATGAAACACTCTTTACTGCAAAAGGGAAGTCAAACCGAGTTGAACATATGGTGAAGATGGCTGCTGCAAGCGGAGAACCAATGACATCATGTTTTACTTATCAAGAAATGGAACAAATGTTAGAGTCAGCAGGTTTACTGATCTATGAACATCTAACACCCGACGACATTCATGACCTTTTCTTTGGCAATCGAACAGACGATTTATCGGCGTTTGAAACGATTCATTATATTCATGCGGTGAAAAAATAATGTTTCTTTTATCATAGATTCGCCTCTCATTTTCGGGAGGCTTTTTATGGTTAACAGCTTACAAAAATAAGCTGCCGTTATCATACGGCAGCTTTCGCTAAAGGCTTCACCAAGATCATAAATGATTTGCCTTTCTCATCTTTTTCCGTTTTCAGCTGTTCAAACCCGCATTGGCTCAAAAACAAGATCCATTCACTGCGGTCAATGGGAACTGCCGCAAACATCGCTTTGTGTCGGGCCTTGAGCGATGTGCTGATCCGTTCAACGATCATGCTCGCATGCCCCTTTTTTTCTTCAGCGGGGTCTACCAGCACCGTTCCCAGCCATGGTTTTCCGTTAGAAGGCGCCCACTCGAGATGATAGCTGAGGGCAACAGGCTGGCCGTCTTTTTCCCATACAAGCCAGGAGCCGTTGTACATGGAGTAGGAGATCATATAGCTTTCAGCATCTTTCTCCCCAAACTCCTCATCTCTCCAGACAGGATGAGCCTCTGCGAGCGCCTCTAACAAGCTGAGGTCGTCCTGTTCAAATAACCTACTTTCCAGCACGAAGGTACTCCTCAAATATTGTTTTATGTATAGCAGGATTGCCGGCCAGAACACCGTGATTTTCTAAAAAGGTAAACGGCTCACCCTCAATGGTCGAATAAATGCCTCCTACTTCATTTAACAGTACACAGCCGGCCGCATAATCCCATGGCGCAAGCCTCATTGTGATGTAAGCATCTATTCTGCCGGCCGCGACATTCGCCAGCTCTAAAGCAGCAGAGCCGTAGGAGCGTGTGCCTCTGACTCTTTTTACAAGGGGCGCTAACACACTCGGATCAATTCTTCTGTTTTCTGTTATCCATGTCGCGTTAATGCCAAGAATGGCTTCTTCAATGACAGTTTCTTTTAAAGGCGCCAGCTTCGTTTCATTCATATAAGCTCCTCTGCCGCTAAATGCGTGATAAAGCTCATCATGCACCACATCATAAATTAATCCGATTTTCCCTTCTCCATTTTCAAATATCCCGATTGAAATCGCAAAATTTCTTTGCTGGTGAACAAAATTCATCGTCCCATCAATCGGATCGATTATCCAGACAACTCCTTCCAGTGAGTGGAGTTTGTCTCCTTGCCCTTCTTCGCCGAGTATGCGGTGCCCCGGGAACGTTTCTTGAATGCGATCAATGAAAAATTTTTCCGTTTCTTTGTCAATATTGGTGACTAAATCATTCGGATTTGATTTCGTTTCAATCGTCAGATTTTTATGCATAGATTGTTTTATTCTCGCGCCTGCTTCTCTTACCCATTTTTTTGCAATTTCATCAATTTCCGTCCAATTTGCCATTCGTATGTGCCCTCTCTTCTATGTAGACCTTTTATTTTATAGGATACTGATAACGGCGGTGAAAAAGCAAGGAAAATGAAAAATATCCCTTCTCATGTAAAAACGAACCATTCACGCGGTTCGTTTTCACTATCGCTTTTACCCGTTAAGACGAATCCATTCTTTTCTGAGTCGCTCAAGTTTGTTTTTGCTTTGTTCAACCTGTTCTTCATTTTCTTTTTGCATTGCTTCATACAGGGTTGCCAATTCATAATCAACCTCTAGTCTCCAGACAGCTACACGATTGTCTTTCTCTTCCTTAAATCCCTCTTTCACAACTTGCCTCATTGTCTTTCGCCCCTTCCAGAGATCATTTGTTTGTAAAAAAGCATCCCATTTCGCCATTCAACAATGATTACTTCTTATATCGTATGATCCTTCTATTTACGTGTAACATGATTCTGAAAATTGTGTGTTTACCTATTCGTTTATTACCACATTTCCCCTTTCTTCAAACGTGCTCAATCTTTTGACGCTCGTATGAACTGTGATAAAATATGTTTACTTGCATGAAGGAGGAAAACGATGACTCAAATGCGTTTTACAGAAGAAGACTTTAACACATTTACAATAGAAGGCTTAGACGCGCGCATGGAGGTACTAAAAGAGACGGTCCGTCCGAAGCTTACAGCTCTAGGCGAACATTTCGCCCCGACTTTATCTGCTTTAACCGGAGATGAAATGTTTCCGCATGTGGCAAAGCACGCAAGAAGATCCGTCAATCCCCCTGCCGACAGCTGGGTGGCGTTTGCAAACAGCAAAAGAGGCTATAAAAAACTGCCGCATTTTCAAATTGGTTTATGGGAAAGCCACGTATTTGTGTGGTTCGCGATTATTTATGAATCCCCTATCAAAGAAGAGTACGGCAAATTGCTTGAAGCGAATCAGGAAACCATAACAAAGAATATTCCAGACAGCTTCGTTTGGTCCGCAGACCACACAAAACCGGGAGTACATAAGCAGTCTGAAATGGACAAGGAACAGCTGAAGACGTTGTTTGAGCGTTTGCAGACTGTAAAGAAAGCCGAGCTGTTATGCGGCATTCAGCTTCAAAAAGAAGAAGTGCTGAATATGAATAACCAGGAATTCCTTCAGCGCATCGACGATGCCTTTCAGCAACTTGCTTTCTTGTACCGATTCACCCAAAAGGTATCACGAGCATAAACAAGAGCCGGGGCATGAAATGCCTCCGGCTCTTTCTTACATCTTAATCTTCGCATGCTCAGATTCTCTCGCCTGTTTCACCGTGCGATAAGGAGAGTATGTACTTTGTTCCTCAAACTCACCGCATAGCTTTTTTTCCTCAGCCTTTCCAGGTACAATTTCCTTGAAACGGCGGTAAGCTTTAAGAAGCTCTTCACGATCTGCGCCTTTTTCATATGCAAGCTCAACCTGCTGGAAAAACGCAATCACATCCACTGCTTCTTCGGTTGTCCAATCTTCATTCATCGGATATTGGTACTCCATTTTCTTCACTCCTTATAGATTTGCTTCCTTCAAGAGAAAGCATCTTCATTAGATCATAAATTGTTCTTTACATTCTTTCAAGTTCATAATATAATTCATTTGTTTTACGTCTAAAAAACGGTTGAGAAACTGATTTTAATACACACTATTATGCATAGGTATGATTACAAAGGTGGGAAAACAATTGTCGCAACATGAAACACCCTTATATACAGGACTGAAAAAGCACGCAAGCAGACAGCCTGTTCAATTCCACATTCCCGGCCATAAAAAAGGGGCAGGAATGGACCCGGAATTCAGACAATTTATCGGTGAAAACGCGTTAAGCATAGATTTAATCAATATTGAACCATTAGATGACCTGCACGCGCCTAAAGGCATCATCAAGCAGGCACAGGATCTGGCGGCTGAAGCATTTGGCGCGGATCACACATTTTTTTCTGTTCAAGGAACAAGCGGCGCCATTATGACAATGGTGATGGCTGTTTGCGGACCTGGAGATAAAATTATTATTCCAAGAAATGTGCACAAATCAATCATGACAGCTATTGTATTTTCCGGAGCAATTCCAATCTTTATTCATCCTGAAATTGACAATGAATTGGGCATCTCTCACGGCATTACGCTCGAGTCTGCTAAACGGGCGCTAACCGAGCATCCAGACGCAAAAGGGCTTCTTGTTATCAATCCGACTTATTTCGGTGTTGCAGCTGATTTAAAAAGCATTGTTGAACTCGCTCATTCGTTTGATGTGCCCGTTCTAGTTGATGAAGCACACGGCGTTCACATTCACTTTCACGACGAATTGCCGCTTTCAGCCATGCAGGCAGGGGCGGATATAGCAGCTACAAGTGTACACAAGCTGGGAGGATCATTGACGCAAAGCTCTATTTTAAACATGAGAGAGGGCCTCGTTTCTAAAGACAGAGTGCAATCCATCCTGAGTATGCTGACAACAACGTCTACATCTTACTTACTTCTTGCCTCTCTGGATGTTGCCAGAAAACGTCTGGCGACAGAAGGCCATCAGCTTGCCGAAGAGACACTGAAGCTTGCCAACCAGACGAGAGACCGCCTCAATCAGATTGAAGGCATGTATTGTGTCGGTTCTGAGATTCTCGGTTCAAAAGCAGCTTACAGCTATGACCCGACAAAATTGATTATCTCTGTTAAAAATCTTGGACTTACAGGGCATGATGTTGAAAAATGGCTTCGAGAATCCTTTAATATTGAAGTGGAACTATCCGATTTGTACAATATTTTATGTATTTTCACCCCTGGTGACAGCCAAAATGACGCAGATCAGCTTGTAGAGGCATTAACAGAGATTGCATATCATATGTCAGAAAAAGATATAACACACCAGCAAACTGAGGTACTGCTTCCGGAAATCCCTTTATTGGCAATGACTCCGCGTGATGCTTTCTATGCCAATACGGAGGTCATTCCATTAAAAGAAGCATCTGGACGGATTATCGCTGAATTTGTCATGGTATATCCTCCTGGTATTCCGATCTTCATTCCTGGTGAAATTATTACAGAAGACAACATCAGCTACATTTTTAAGAATCTTGACGCAGGCCTGCCGGTTCAAGGACCTGAAGACTCAACTCTAAACATGATTCGGGTCATTAAAGAACAAAAAGCGATACAATAAATAAAAAGCATGCGGCCAAAGGGACTGACCCCATAAGATGAGACAAATAAAAACACCTTCAAGTTTGAATACGGATGATTGTTATCCGAAATTAGACTTGGAGGTGTTTTTTTTATGGGGACAAGAGTGAGTTATCCGCTTGAAGTGAAACAGAAGGCTGTAGACATGAGATTGGCAGGCGTGCCGATGAAAGAGATCATGCAGAAATTGAATATTAAGAATAAGACACAGGTTCAGACATGGGTCAGATGGTATAAGGCTGGTGATACACATCGATTTGAACAGCCTGTTGGAAAGCAATATACTTACGGAAAAGGTCCGGAGTATTCTTCCGAAATAGAGAAACTACAGGCAGAGAATCGTTACCTGAGACAACAGAATGAAGTTTTAAAAAAGTACAACGAATTGGAAAGGAAGTTGATAGCCAAACGTCAGTCGAACTTGTAGAAGTATTGCACCGATCAATGACCGTACAGGATATCTGTGTTCATTTAGGTATCTCCCGAGCGTCTTATTATCGTTGGAAGAAGAATCTGACGAAGGATCAACCTAAACGCCATTTAGAAAGACAAATCGGCACGTTGTGCCGAGAGCACAAGTATCGATATGGATATCGAAAAATCACAGCCATATTAAAAAAGGGAATGTGTATTAACCATAAAACGGTTCAGCGTATTATGCAGAAAAATCAATGGCAGTGCCGGGTTAAGGTGAAAAAGCGCAAGAAGAATGGGCAGCCATATGCCGTGGTCGATAATATATTAGATCGGAACTTTCAGTCTGATCATCCTCTTGAAAAACTAGTAACGGACATCACGTATTTGCCTTATGGACAGAAGCAATTATACCTTTCCAGTATATTGGATGTATACAATGGAGAAGTGATTGCTTTTACGATTGGAGATAAGCAGGACACAGACTTTGTCTTACACACACTTGATCAACTGCCAACACTGCCTGAGAACTGCGTGTTACATAGTGACCAAGGATCTGTGTATACATCTTACGAGTATCAGAAAGCAGTTAAAACAAAAGGCATTACCATGAGCATGTCCCGTAAAGGGACGCCCGCTGATAATGCCTCCATCGAATCGTTTCATTCCTCACTAAAGTCTGAAACGTTCTATCTTAACAGCATTGATCGAACCACGACCGCCATCGTAGAACGCACTGTCAAAGAATACATTTATTATTATAACAACATTCGTATTCAAACGAAACTAAACAACCAATCACCGATAAACTATCGGCAATTGGCTGTTTAAAAGGTGTTTTGATCCCTGTCTTAAAAACGGGGGTCAGTCCCCAAAGCCGCATGCTTTTTATTACTCTTCATCAACAGGACATTGACATTGTCCGCAGCATGATCCGTATAATGTTGTCACTTTCTCATCTTCAAAGTAATGAATGGCTTCGTTGCAATCTTGGCAAACAATCGTTCCCATCTCTCATTCCCCATTTCTTTGAATTTTGAAAACGCTTAATTTCTTTTGTTGCTATTATATTAATATGTCACATTTAAAATGTCAACATCAATTGTATAACACATTTAATTTATATATGATGATATATAGTGTCTTTTTTATTTTTCACTATACAATCTCATCCTCCAAAAAACAGCTTTAATCGATACATATGCAAAATACATCAGGTGATTTCGTGTTTTCTTAAACTTTCATGAAAGAACACAGCCACACATTCCTTATACCCCCAGACCGCTATGTTAAACGAATGATACGATATGTAATCTCACGTTAAAAACAGTTTCAATTATATAACAATTAGGTAACAAGGAGCAGATTAAGCCGCCACTCATGATAAACTAAAACTAGTTTACTATTGTTTATACAGAGGAGAAGATAGATGCGATATCGCGCGGTATTCCCCATACTGATAATAGTATTTGCTTTATCGGGCTGTACGCTTTCCACCATCAATCCGATGAAAAAAAGCCGGATTGACAATATTCATCATACACAAATTTTGTTTTTTTCTGATGAAAACCAAATTGATCAGGAAGCGCCATATTATGATGCACTGCTTGATTTAGAAAAAGATTATCCTAAGCAATTAGATAAAATGAAGGTTTATGATAACAAAAAAGGCTGGGAAGATGAAATTGAAACCGTTCCTACCCTTATGGTTGTTGACCAACGCCATGTCGTCGTGAAAATCGAGGGATGTGTGAAAAAGAAAGAAGATATCATTAAACCATTGCAGCATGTGCTGTCAAAATAAATAAAACAGCCCCCGCTTTAAGCGAGGGCTGTTTTTGATATGAGCATTATTTTACGATGTGAATCGGACTTCCGATTGCCACTTCAGCTGCTTCCATTGTGATTTCGCCCAATGTTGGGTGAGCGTGAATAGTCATCGCGATATCTTCAGCAGTCATGCCGCTTTCGATCGCTAAACTTAATTCAGAAATCATATCTGAAGCACTTGCACCGGCGATTTGCGCACCGATTACAAGGCCGTCCTCTTTACGAGTGATCAGCTTCATGAAGCCGTCTGTTTCGTTAAGAGAAAGCGCACGTCCGTTTGCTGCAAACGGGAATTTAGCAGCAACAATGTCAAGACCTTCTTCTTTTGCCTGCGCTTCAGTGTAACCAACTGATGCAAGTTCAGGCTCTGAGAAGACAACCGCAGGAATACCAAGGTAATCGATTTCTGCAGGCTCTCCAGCGATAGCTTCTGCTGCGATTTTACCTTCGTAAGATGCTTTGTGAGCAAGCGGTGGTCCTTCGATGATGTCACCGATTGCATAAATGTTAGGTACGTTAGTGCGGCACTGTTTGTCAGTTTTCACGACACCGCGGTCCGTCATTTCAATACCGACTTGCTCAAGTCCAAGCTCATCAGTGTTTGGACGGCGTCCTACTGTGATCAGAACATAATCAGCATCAACCGTTTTTTCTTCGCCTTTTACTTCAAACGTAACTGTTACGCCGTCTGGTCTTTCTTCAACGCCTTTAGCCATCGCATTTGTATGGATTTCAACGTTTCCTTTTTTCTTCAGTCTGCGTGTAACAAGAGAACTCATTTGTTTTTCAAAGCCAGGAAGAATTTCTTCTCCGCCTTCGAGAATAACAAGCTCAGTGCCAAAGTTAGCATACGCAGTTCCAAGCTCAGTTCCGATATACCCGCCGCCGATCACAACGAGCTTTTTAGGAATTTCTTTAAGAGCCAAAGCGCCTGTTGAATTTAGGACACGCTCAGTATATTTGAAGTTTGGCAATTCGATAGGACGAGAACCAGTTGCAATGATTGCATTTTTGAACGTGTATGTTTGAGCAGAGTTCTCATCCATAACACGAACCGAATTGCTGTCTACAAAATAAGCTTCACCTTTTACAACATCTACTTTGTTGCCTTTAAGAAGACCTCCAACACCGCCAGTAAGCTTGTTTACGACAGAAGCTTTCCATTCTTGAACTTTTGTGAAATCAACTGATACGTTCTCAGCCGTGATTCCCATGTCGTCAGAATGCTTCGCATTCTCATAACGGTGGCCAGCATTGATCAGCGCTTTTGAAGGGATACATCCAACGTTCAGACAAACGCCTCCAAGAGTTGCTTTTTCAACGACTGTTACTTTTTGTCCAAGCTGCGCAGCGCGGATGGCAGCTACATAGCCGCCAGGTCCCGCACCGATTACAAGAGTATCTGTTTCAATAGGGAAATCTCCTACTACCATAACATTACGCCTCCATTAAAATTAATTGTGGATCGTTCAGTAAACGCTTAATGTGATTTAATGCATTTTGCGCAGTTGCTCCGTCGATCATACGGTGGTCGAAGCTGAGAGAAAGAGCTAAGACTGGAGCTGCTACGATTTCGCCATCACGAACAATCGCTTTTTCTGCAATGCGTCCGATACCCAGAATCGCAACTTCCGGATGGTTGATAACCGGAGTGAACCATTGTCCGCCGGCAGAACCGATGTTTGTAATTGTGCAAGATGCGCCTTTCATTTCAGCTGGAGCAAGCTTGCCTTCACGAGCTTTTGTTGCAAGGCCATTGATTTCATCAGAAATTTCAAAGACAGATTTACGATCTGCATTTTTCACAACCGGTACAAGCAAGCCTTTTTCAGTGTCAGCAGCGATACCGATGTTGAAGTAATGTTTTTGGACTACTTCTTCTGTTTTATCGTCAATTGACGTGTTTAAAACAGGGAATTTTTTCAGTGCAGATGTAAGTGCTTTTACAACGTAAGGCAAGAAAGTCAGCTTGATTCCTTGGTCAGCAGCAACCTGTTTGAACTGTTTACGATGTGCAACAAGGTTTGTTACGTCCACTTCATCCATTAACGTTACGTGAGGAGCAGTGTGTTTAGAGTTAACCATTGCTTTTGCAATTGCTTTACGGATACCGCTCATTTTTTCACGTGTTTCTGGGAATTCGCCCTCAGGAGCTGGTACAGCAGCCGGTTTAGCAGCTGTTTCTTGAGGCGCAGCCGTTTCTTGAGGTGCAGCAGCTTCTTGCGCTCCTCCGTTTACAAAGCTGTCGATATCTTCTTTCACAACACGTCCGTTGTTGCCTGAACCAGTTACTTTACGGATGTCAACGCCTTTTTCACGAGCATATTTACGTACAGAAGGCATAGCGATGACGCGTTTGTTAGGGTCAACTTCTGCTTGATCCTGCTGACCTGCGCCAGTTGCTTTTGCAGGCTCTTGAGCTTGCTCTTCTTTCGCAACGTCTTGTCCAGCTTCTGCAGTTGACTGAACTTGTGCTTCAGTTTTCGCATCATCTGACTCTTCGCTGCCTTTAAATTGAAGGTCTTCGTAACCAGGTGCATCAAACGTAATGATCGTTTGTCCAACAGTTGCAACCGTTCCCTCTTCAACTTTTAATTCTAATACTTTTCCTTTAACAGGTGAAGGAATTTCTACTACTGCTTTATCATTTTGGACTTCAGCCAGTACATCATCTTCGTCTACCTCATCGTTAGGCTTGACAAACCATTTTACGATTTCGCCTTCGTGGATACCTTCCCCGATATCTGGAAGTTTAAATTCAAATGCCACAGTTTTCGACCTCCTAGTTTGATTAAGCAATTTTAAAGTTTACATCGTAAGCATTGAAAACAGATATATAATAGAGGGAAAACATTCATCTTCCCTCTCGATTATGCAGTTTGATTAAAATTCAAGTACTTTTCTTGCTGTTTCAAGAACGTCTTTATGGTTTGGAAGCCATACGCTTTCTGCTTGAGAGAAAGGAAATACTGTATCAGGCGCAGCCACACGAAGTACAGGCGCTTCCAAGCTTAAGATCGCACGGTCGTTAATTTCTGCTACTACGTTTGCACCAACACCGGCTTGTTTTTGTGCCTCTTGAACAACAATCGCGCGCCCTGTTTTTTCGACAGATGCGATGATTGTATCGATATCAAGCGGGCTTACAGTGCGAAGGTCGACAACCTCAGCAGAAATGCCGTCTTTTTCAAGCTCCTCGGCAGCTTTTAATGATTCGTGAACCATTGCGCCGTAAGTGATGATTGAAAGGTCAGTACCTTCACGTTTCACGTCAGCTTTGCCAAGCTCAATTGTGTATTCTTCTTCAGGAACTTCCTGACGGAAAGAACGATAAAGTTTCATATGCTCTAAGAAAACAACAGGATCATTGTCTCTGATCGCAGAAATTAAAAGTCCTTTAGCATCGTAAGGAGTTGATGGAATCACAACTTTGATACCAGGCTGTTGGGCAACAAGACCTTCTAAGCTGTCAGCGTGAAGTTCAGGAGTATGAACACCGCCGCCGAATGGAGAACGAATTGTTACTGGTGACGTCCAGCGGCCGCCAGAACGGTAACGCATACGAGCCATTTGGCCAGAAACCGAATCCATTACTTCGTAAACAAATCCGAAGAATTGGATTTCCATTACAGGACGGAAGCCGTTTAAGCCTAAACCAAGGGCAAGACCGCCGATACCAGATTCAGCAAGCGGCGTGTCAAACACACGGTCTTCACCGAATTCTTTTTGCAATCCTTCTGTCGCACGGAATACGCCGCCGTTTACACCAACGTCTTCTCCGAAAACTAAGACATTTTCGTCATTTTTCAGTTCTGCGCGTAACGCATCCGTGATTGCTTGAATCATTGTCATTTGCGCCATGGCTTACTTCGACTCCTTCTGTGTATAAATTTCAAATTGCTCCTCAAGATTGTGAGGCATTTTTTCGTACATGATTTTCATTAAATCCGTTACTTTTTGCTTAGGCTCAGCATCAGCTTTTTTGATCGCTTGCTTAATTTCTTCTTTCGTATCCTCGATTACTTTAGCTTCTTCTTCTTCAGACCATAAGCCTTTGTTTTCAAGGAACGCACGGAAACGTACTAGCGGATCTTTTTGTTCCCACTCATTTTCGATTTCTTTTGTGCGGTATTTAGTCGGATCGTCACCAGCCATTGTGTGCGGGCCGTAACGGAATGTAAGTGTTTCAATCAGTGTCGGGCCTTCGCCGTTGATTGCGCGCTCGCGTGCTTCAGCAGTTGCAGCGTATACAGCAAGCGGATCCATTCCGTCTACTTGTACGCCGACAATACCGGCAGATACAGCTTTTTGCGCGATTGTTTCAGCCGCAGATTGCTTTTCAACCGGAGTTGAAATCGCGTAACGGTTGTTTTGCACAACGAAGATTGCAGGTGCTTTATAAGCGCCGGCAAAGTTAATTCCTTCGTAGAAGTCCCCTTGGGAAGCTCCGCCGTCACCAGTGTAAGTGATTGCGACAGCTTTCTTGCCGCGTTTTTTAAGACCTAACGCAACACCGGCTGTTTGAATGTATTGAGCACCGATAATGATTTGTGGAGAAAGAGCATTCACATCATCAGGCATTTGGTTTCCTCTGAAATGTCCGCGAGAGAAAAGGAACGCTTGATATAATGGAAGGCCGTGCCAAATTAACTGAGGCACATCACGGTATCCAGGAAGAACAAAGTCTTCTTTTTCAAGGGCGAAATGCGTTGCAATCTGAGAAGCTTCTTGACCCGCAGTAGGAGCGTAAAATCCGAGACGCCCTTGACGGTTTAATGAGATAGAGCGTTGATCAAGCACACGCGTAAATACCATGCGGCGCATGAGCTCTTTTAATTGATCATCTGTTAAATCAGGCATCGCCGCTTCATTCACGACTTCTCCCTTTTCATTTAAAATTTGGAACGTTTCGAACTGCTTTTTAATGGCATCAAATTGCTTTTTGCTATCAACGATAGCTTTTTTCGTTTTTGCAGCCATACTAAGTCACCTCTTCCTTTCTTTTAAACAGTCATTAGACGTGCATTCCTTTTATACATACAAACTTAGGGTACCCTAAAGTATTATCAGTAAGTCGTATATATTTTAGCCGATCCCCAGTTTGCCAAAACCTTTTATGTAGGATAGTTACACTCTGCTTTGAACTGTATTATTTCGAAGTTGTAAAAAACTAATACAACACCGCTTAACATGGATTAGTTTACACCAAATAAAGAAGAACCGTCAATCGTTTTCATCGCTGATTTTCAATAATTGTATTCGCTTTACATTTTCAATAAAAAAACAGAAGCCGACTGCGCCCAAAACTGTACTAGTATACATCTATACACTGTACTACAATAGAAATGAAAATTTTGAACAATATCAATGTCTTCTGCATTTAAAAAAGAGCTGTTCTCAAAGTCAGCTCTTTTTCACTTGATAGCCTGCGGCATCGTATAGATCTTCTCGGGCTTCATTATATTTTTCTGTTTGTTCATTAAATTCTCCGCTATATTTCAGGACCTTTTTATAAGAAGCATTCACTTTATCGATCTGCTGGTCCAGAGCATCCCGTGTCAAGCTTTTGTCTTTCAACTGCATATACAGCTTTTTATCAAGCTGAAGCGCTTTATTATATTCTTCATACAGGGAGTCATAAGATGAATATCTTTTCTCCATCTGGCTTGCTGCGGCGTCAGCCTTTTCTTTTATGTGCTTATCCTTAATATGTTGAGCAGACGTTTTCGCTTCTTCAAATGCCGATTCCGATTTTTTGATGCTGTCATTTTCAATCTTTACATGTTCTTCACGCTTGCTGATATTTTCAAGCGCTTCGTTAGATAAAGCTGCAATTTTTTTATAGTCATCCATATTAAGTGTCATTACATCATCATAAAGCTGATTTTCTTTCGCTTCCAATTCTTTTAGCGTTTTCTGCTCTTCTAAAAACGGCTTCTCCGATTCTGCGGCTTTTTCTAATGACTGATGCAGTGAATCAACCGGGTCCTGCCCCATGCATCCTGATAACATCAGAGTCACAGCAAAAAAAACACCGATTTTCATCCCGGGCCGCCGTTTTAATGCGTCTTTCACGTTAAATCCCCCAATCTTGATCATTTCTACTATAGAATTCACCGGGTGATTTGGCAATAGCTTTCCTGGACGAGGAATACAGAAATCAAACCAAAAAAGTGAAAAATCAGGACAGATGACCATACAACTTTTTCGTTTTTACATAGGTTATAGTAGACGCTATGCCTACTCATAAAGGCTCTGGCGTAATTCAAAGAGGAGGTTTTGTAGTATGTATGGATATGGATACGGCGGAGGCTGCTGCGGTTATGGTGGTTACGGATATGGCGGGTACGGATATGGCCGCACATTTGCGCTAATCGTTGTTTTATTCATTCTGTTAATCATTGTCGGAGCTGCTTATTTAGGCGGAGGCTGCTGCTAATCACACAGCAAGAATTTGACCAGCCATCAACGGCTGGTCATTCGTTTCGTTGCACCTTTGTGAAGAAATCCGATATAATTTACATATTAAGCTTTAGGAGTGAAGTTTCTTGATTACTATGGAAAACATCGTACGTGACGGACATCCAGCCCTTAGAGAGACAGCTGAACCTGTTGAGCTGCCTGCATCTGACGCAGAAAAACAGCAGCTGGCCGACATGATCGAGTTCGTTAAGAACAGCCAAAATCCTGAATTGGCCGAAAAATACAAACTGCGTCCGGGCGTAGGACTCGCAGCTCCTCAAATGAATATAAAAAAACGAATGATCGCCATTCATGCGGAAGATTCTTCCGGCAAGTTATACAGCTATGCTTTATTTAACCCAAGGATCGTCAGCCATTCTGTTGAAAAAAGCTACTTAACAAGCGGCGAGGGCTGCCTTTCTGTTGATGAAGCGATTCCAGGCTATGTTCCCCGCTATGCTCGCATCAGAGTAAAAGGAACAACCCTTGAAGGAGAAAACATTGATATTCGTTTAAAAGGTTTTCCGGCAATTGTGTTTCAGCACGAGATCGATCATTTGAACGGCGTGATGTTCTATGACCATATTGATAAAGAGAACCCTTTCAAAGAACCTGAAAATGCAATTGCGATTGAGCGCTAAAAAAAATTGGCTGGCACAATTCAGTGCCAGCCAATTTTTTTATGTTAAAAGACCCAATTCTTTGACAGCGTACGCGATTCCATCCTCGTCTACCGGCTTTGTTACAAAATCCGCGATTTCTTTCAATTCTGGAACAGCATTGCCCATAGCCACGCCTGTTCCAACATACTCAATCATTTGCAGATCGTTTAATCCGTCCCCAAAAGCATATGTATCGCTAATATCAAACGGAAGGCGCTCGATCACTTTTTTGATTCCTTCAGCCTTCGAACCTCCATGCGGCAGAACATCAGTCGAGAGATCATGCCAGCGCACTAGATCAAATTCAGGAAAAGCCGCGTAAGCTTTTTCTTCTTCATCCCGGCAAAATAACAGAAGCTGAAAAATGTCTTTTCCTTCATAGAAAAGGTCATCGGTTTCTGGATAATCGGTTTTAAGGCTTCCGATTCCCTCCATGACATGAGGATGATCCGCAACAGTCGCTTTCATCGTGTCCTCAGCCATAAACACGACAGGATGTTTGCCCTCTCCCGCCTGCTTTAATAATCGTTTGATTGCCTCTTCAGGCAGAGGATTTTTATAAATCACTTGATTTTCAAAGACAACATACTGCCCATTGTAAGAAATAAACGAGTGTATACCCAGCTCTTCTATAATAGGCTTAACTAAAAACGGAGACCGCCCGCTGGCAATAAACACATGGTGCCCTTGGCGCTGCAGCTCGGCCACCGTTTTTCTCGTGCTTTCCGGTATATTCTTATCATGATCATATATCGTACCGTCAATATCAAAAAAGATTAATTTTGAATCCATTATAACTTCCCCTTTATCGTCTTGATCTGCAAATCCCACCTTCATCATACAAAAAGATTGCCATTCAGCAAACTATTTGGTTCAAAAAACACATTCAATTCCATTAATAACCACGAAAAGTCTTCCCCAATCTCCGTATACTATTTGTATAAAAGAACTATGGACAAGTTATGATGAAAGGAGGAAGGAACAAATGCTGCGCAAATTAAGAAAGAAACTCAGAAGACAATGGAACGGAATGCTCCGCAAGAAAGCCATTGCCTGACAAGGGATCTTCCGTTTTTCAAGGGATCCTTATTTTGCTCAAGGCTTTCCTTATATTCCGTTTTCGAATATAATAGAAGTAGCGAGTCTAACATACGGCATTTAAGGAGAGATTTGGATGATTTATAAGGTATTTTATCAAGAAAAGGCTGACGAAGTACCTGTTCGGGAAAAGACAGATTCACTTTATATTGAAGGCGTATCTGAGCGTGACGTCAGAACTAAGTTAAAAGAGAAAAAATTAAACATTGAGTTTATTACACCTGTTAATGGTGCATTTCTAGAATACGAACAACAGAGCGAAAATTTTAAAGTATTGGAGTTATGAGCGGTATGAAATTTGTAAAAAATGATCAGACTGCCGTTTTCGCCCTCGGAGGACTGGGCGAAATCGGTAAAAATACGTACGCGGTGCAATTTCAGGATGAAATTGTGCTGATTGATGCGGGGATCAAGTTTCCCGAGGACGAGCTGCTCGGGATTGACTACGTTATCCCAGATTACACGTATTTAGTCAAAAACGAAGATAAAATTAAAGGGCTTTTTATCACCCACGGTCATGAAGACCACATCGGCGGTATTCCGTACCTGCTCAGACAAGTGAATATTCCTGTTTACGGCGGTAAACTCGCGATCGGCTTACTTCGGAATAAACTTGAAGAGCATGGATTATTACGACAGACGAAACTGAATATTATCGGTGAAGATGATATCGTAAAATTCCGTAAAACGGCAGTGTCATTCTTTAGAACAACACATAGTATTCCGGATTCCTACGGTATTGTTGTAAAAACGCCGCCCGGAAACATTGTACATACTGGAGATTTCAAATTCGACTTTACTCCAGTCGGCGAGCCGGCAAACTTAACGAAAATGGCCGAAATCGGCAAAGAAGGCGTTCTATGCCTCCTATCAGACAGCACAAACAGCGAAAACCCGGAGTTTACCATGTCTGAGCGCCGTGTCGGCGAAAGCATTCATGACATTTTCCGCAAGGTGGACGGCCGAATCATCTTCGCTACATTTGCGTCGAATATTCACCGCCTGCAGCAGGTGATTGAGGCAGCTGTATTAAATGGAAGAAAAGTTGCCGTATTTGGACGCAGTATGGAATCCGCTATCGAAATCGGACAAACTCTCGGTTATATTAGCTGTCCTAAAAATACATTTATTGAGCATAACGAAATCAATCGTTTGCCTGCCAATAAAGTAACAATATTATGTACGGGAAGCCAAGGGGAACCGATGGCAGCATTATCAAGAATTGCAAACGGCACACACCGCCAGATTTCAATCAATCCTGGGGACACAGTCGTATTTTCTTCATCCCCTATCCCAGGCAACACAATCAGCGTGAGCCGGACAATCAACCAGCTGTATCGCGCGGGGGCCGAGGTTATTCACGGACCTCTAAATGATATTCATACATCCGGTCACGGCGGACAGGAAGAACAGAAGCTGATGCTTCGTTTAATCAAGCCTAAATTCTTCATGCCGATTCACGGAGAGTACAGAATGCAAAAGATGCATGTCAAGCTTGCAACAGATTGCGGCATCCCTGAAGAAAACTGCTTTATCATGGATAATGGTGAAGTATTAGCGCTTAAAGGAGATGAAGCTTCAGTTGCCGGCAAGATCCCTTCCGGTTCAGTATATATTGACGGAAGCGGCATCGGGGATATTGGCAATATCGTACTTCGTGACCGCAGAATTCTTTCTGAAGAAGGTCTGGTCATCGTGGTTGTCAGCATTGACATGGATGGCTTTAAGGTTTCAGCGGGACCTGATTTAATTTCCAGAGGATTTGTGTACATGAGAGAATCTGGCGACTTGATTAATGACGCTCAAGAGCTTATCTCAAACCACTTACAAAAAGTGATGGAACGAAAAACGACTCAATGGTCTGAAATCAAAAATGAGATTACGGATACACTTGCACCGTTCTTATATGAAAAAACGAAACGCCGCCCGATGATCCTTCCGATCATTATGGAGGTTTAAAAAAAGATGCACTCGCTTTGGAGTGCATCTTTTTTTATTGCAATGTTATGTGCTGGAATGACTTAACATCAAATAATCCCGTTGTCGTCATTTTGATATCAGGGATGACAGGCAAAGCCAAAAACGACAGTGTCAAAAATGGATTAAATCCGCCTGTGAAACCTACTTTCGACAATTGATCATGCAGCGACAGCAAGCTTTTATTCACCTGCTCCGCTGATTGGTCTGATAGTAAACCCGCAATCGGCAGCGGTACTGAATGAAGCTCGTCTCCATTATTTACAATGGTTAATCCTCCGCCAATTTCCTGAAGCTTATTAACTGCAGCCGCGATATCAACATCGTTTGTCCCGACGGCAATAATATTATGGGAATCGTGCGAAATGGTTGTGGCAATCGCTCCACTCTTCAATCTAAATCCATTCACAACACCAAGTCCGATTTCTTTTAACCCTTTATGCCGCTCAACAACAGCAATCTTTAACAAATCGAGCTCAGTGTCAGACTCAAAAACATGCCCTTCAGGAGCAGGAACACGTACCAGCCGTGTTTCAAGCTGATTTGGAATGATTTGAATCACATTGATTGGCTGATTTGGATCGATTGGCATATGAAAATTTTGTTTATTAAGAGGCGCAGCGAGTTTAACAGAATGAAGCAGGGCCGGTTCTGGTGAGGGAGCTGAAGCACTATCTTGATAGACTGCTTCACCACCTTCAGTAACAGTCTGTCCTTTTACCATTGTCTTTGTGACAGTGACGTTTTCCAGATCAGAAACAAAGAGCAAATCGGCGTCAAAACCCGGGGCAACCGCTCCCTTTGTATCTAATCCGTAGCATTCAGCTGCGTTAAGGCTTCCTAATTGATAGGCTAAAAAAGGGTCGAGTCCGGCTTCAATCGCCATTTTCACCTGATGATTCACACTTCCCTCTGACAATAAATCATCCACATGCTTATCATCTGTACAAAAGAAGAAACGGCGTGCGTTCTTTTCATTCACTGCCGGCAGCACACTGAGAGTGTTTTTTGCGACTGATCCTTCACGCATCATGACATACATCCCTCTTCTAATGCGATCAAGCGCTTCCTCCTTCGTTGTTACTTCATGGTCATTTAAGACATATGCAGTTCTATAAATATTAATGAGATCTGCCGATAAACCCGCTAAATGACCGTCAACCCGCTTTCCTGCAATACGGGCATCGAGCAGTTTCTGAACCATATCTTCTTCAGCCTGCTGAACTGACACATAGTCCATGACTTCAGCTAGCCCTAAGACTTCTTTCTCTTCGTAAAAAGGCTTTAAATCGGCAGCTTTAAGAACTGCGCCTGATCGCTCAAAGCTTGCGGCAGGCACACTGGAGGGAAGCATAAAATGAATATTCAGCGGTGTTTGCCGAGCCTGTTCAATCATAAATGCTATCCCTTTTTCACCAGATACATTCGCAATCTCATGCGGATCGGTAACAACTGTCGTTACACCATGCGGCAATACCGCTTTAGCGAACTCAATCGGTGTTACCATTGATGACTCAATATGTACATGTCCATCTATAAAACCCGGAACAATCATTTGTCCCTCTGCATCAATGACATTTTCGCCTTCATACTCGCCGAGGCCTACAATGACTCCATCTGTAATCGCAATATCTTCATATATCCACTCTTGATTATATACGTCCATGATTTTTCCGTTCTGAATGACGATATCAGCTTTTTGTCTTCGGGCTGAAGCATTCAGCCTATTGACCAGCTCTCCTTTATTCAAATAGGCCCCTCCTCTTTTTTATTATATGGTACAATATGCTATAGGAACGACCATGCTTAGTCAATAAAATATTAGGAAATTAACGCTCATTTCATTAAAGTCGTTATATTCTGATAATATTAAAAACACCGCCCTTTGGGACGGCTTGTTTTACTGCTATTTTGTATAGAGAACTCTTTTTTCAAAACGGGAAATGTCTGTCACTGATCCAATGACGATGAGAATATCTTCTTGATGTATCACTTCCGTTGCAAGAGGTGATACGATGACTTCCTTGCCCCTTTTGATAGCTACGATGTTAATACCGTATTTCGCACGAATATCTAAATCGAGAAGCGTATTTCCAGCCAGGCGGCTGTTAGCTACGATTTCAACAAGACTATGCTCTTCAGACAGCTCCAAATAATCAAGTACGTTATTGGACACGATGTTATGCGCAATTCGTTTTGCCATATCGCGTTCCGGGTGGACGATGTGATCGGCCCCGATTTTAGAAAGCACTTTTTCGTGATAATCGTTCTGCGCCTTCACTGTAATGGTATGAACGCCAAGTTCTTTCAGAATAAGAGTTGTTAAAATACTCGCTTGAATGTTTTCGCCGATTGCTACAATGACGTGGTCAAAATTACGCAGACCTAAATTTTTCAGGACAGATTCGTCTGTTGAATCACCGATAACGGCGTGGGATGCGATCTTGGCATACTCGTTGACTTTATCTTCGTCAATATCCATCGCCATAACCTCGACGCCTTCTTCGCTTAATGCTTTGCAAATACTGCCACCAAAACGGCCCAGTCCAATTACCGCAAATTCTTTTTTCATAATGGTGCTCCTTTACCTGACTTCATATTGATCAAATTTTATCATATTCTTTTGTAACAGTGTTAATATCGTTACCCTTTTGGCAGGGAATTCATATGCCACTTGAGCTTTTCAGCAAACTCCGATGACAAATACATCTCCGCTCCGCGTTCAATTTCAACCTGATAGTGCTGAGGCGGGGCAGTTTCCGGTTCTTTTTGGAGAACGAGAAAGGTTAAGCAATCTGTATAGCGCTCCCCACCTGCTTCAACGTCTACAAAGGCCGGCCGATACGCAAGAGATGCTACGCCCTCCCTTTTATATAAATAAGTGAGAGCAGAGAAAGGAATACGATATAAAACGCCTTCTGTTGTTCCTCCGTCTTCCATCATATCCGCTCTTGAGCCGTCTTCCCTTTTTAGGGTGAAGCGGGTTGTATATCCTTTTAAAACCGCTCTCCCTACTGGATCTTGAAAATAGTGTTCGACTCCCGCCTTTTGAAAGCGGGCATTGTCCATGCAGGACCCATAAGCAAAATAATAAACAGGATTTTGCGATTTGCTGATCATTTGATGTTCTTTCCAGTCACCGCTGCTAATTTTTGAAAAGCCGGCATATTTGGTTTTGTCCATATCATAAACAAGCGCTTTTTTGATTCCGTCATCCGTTTCTACAAGGACCGTATGTTTTTCACTACCTTGATAAAATTGATCGAGCTTATGTATACACCATTCATCTGCTTCATATAACTCGCCGCATATATAGCCTTCATCATCAAAAGCGGCTGCAGGCCCCTCATTTGAATCAAACAGACATCCCTTCGTTCTTGCCTGCTCATTGATACATACCGACTGCGCAAGCAGATGATGATTTTTTTCATGTTTTCTTAATGTCCCATATACAAACAGCAGCATGTGTATCGTCTTCCCCCTCTCAGCCGTTTGGTTTAAAAGGCAAAACAACTTGAAAGACACTGCCTTTTCCAGCTTCACTTTCGATTTTCAATTCTCCGTCATGCTCCTTCAAGATTCTTAAACAAATGGCAAGTCCGAGTCCCGTGCCCTTTTCTTTGGTTGAATAAAAAGGTTTGCCAATCTGCTTAAGCTTTTCCTGGGGCATGCCGTTTCCTTCATCTTTTACGCTTATCACGGCGTGAGAGGCTGTCTTAGCGGTTGAAATGGTAACGACACCGCCTTGTGGCATTGCCTCAATTCCATTTTTAATGATATTGATAAAGACCTGCTTCAGCTGATTTTCGTCTCCGTTAATGATACAGCTCTCTGTCTCTTTGAAATTTTTTTCTATGACGATATTGGACAAAATTGCATTGGTATCAAGCAATGTCGTAACTTGTTTCAGGATCTCGTTGAGGTGATGCGCCTTAAATGCGACCGCCTGCGGTTTTGCAAGCAGCAACAGCTCGCTGAGCACCAAATCAATTCTTTTAATCTCTGAAAAAATGATGTCAAAATAACCTTTTCTGTCTGGATATTGTGTTTTCATAATCTGAAGGAAACCGCTGACAGAGGTTAAAGGGTTTCTGACCTCATGTGCAATCCCGGCGGCAAGTTCACTTGTGATTGACAGTTTCTGTGATTCTCTCGCCAGCCGTTCATTAATCTCAATAAGCTCATCTTCGGCTTCTTTCCGCTCAGTGATATCTGACATTGTGCCCAGGCTGCCTGTAAATTGGTCATCTCGATCGTAGTAAAGTTTATAATGAACTTCTCCCCAAAAAATCGTGCCATTCTTTGTCACGTATTTTGCCGTAAACATGCCAGAAGAGGCTTTGTTTTGAATTTGGGTGTTGATGTGGTCGGCTACGTGCTTTTCTTTTATGAAGTAATCATTATACATTGTGCCCATACATTCACTGATGGAAAAGCCGGTTATGGCGGCCCACGCTTGGTTTAAATATGTAATTTCACCTTTGGCATTCGTTTGAAATACGATTTCCTGCAAATTATCCATGATGCGGTTTTTTTCTTCAGAAAGCTGTTTATACTTCCATTCATTATCCTTCATTTTTTGAACCAGCTGCTGTTTTTCATCAATATAATAAGCCAGCATCCAGACACTTGTTAACGTGACTGCAGTATACACAATATCAACAGGCCAATTAATCGGGTTTTTGCCTATAAAATAAAATAAATAATCCCAAAACATAATAAAAATCATTGCCAAGATGATGGAAATGATACGTGCTTGATATTTTCTCATATGACCACCTGCCGCTTGTGTTTCTCTATTTATTGTACCATTCTTCGACAAATAATTGAGTAAAATATGTAAAGTATCCCAAATCATTCATCACCTGATGTATATGATGCCATATCTTAGGCGGCGGATTCAGAAATCG
Organism: Bacillus vallismortis; assembly: GCF_004116955.1. NCBI lineage: Bacteria > Bacillati > Bacillota > Bacilli > Caryophanales > Bacillaceae > Bacillus > Bacillus vallismortis. Next base: position 1,983,195 of record NZ_CP026362.1, read on the forward strand.
GCAGAAAGAAAGGCGGAGATTGTTTCTTTCCGCCTTTTTCAACATGATATTATTCTTTTAAAGCGGCTTGGATTTCTTCGAGAAGCAGCTGTGCCCCCTCAGGGCTTAACGTAATCTTACCATTGCCGTATTCTTTATTATCTGAAGTGATTTCTCCGGTCATTAAACAAACCCCATGAGGTTTATACTTTTTCAAGATAATTTTATCTCCGTCAACAAAAAACTCAATGCTGTCTTTTATCGCAATATCCAATGCCCGTCTTAATTCGATCGGCATGACAATACGCCCTAACTCATCTACTTTTCTCACAACACCTATTGATTTCATAAAAAACCCTTCTTCCTTTAAATGTTTCTTTTCTCATGTAATGTTTAAGGATGAACCTCAATATATCGTAGACGTATGAAACTCAGAAAAAGTTTCCCGCTTTCTATAAGAATCACAAGATATTTTTACCATAAAACCGAAAAATGTATTACTTCTGTTACACTGTTCCATGATTTTTTACAAAAACATTTCTTTCCCGACACACACCCCCAAAAATCGCTTCATTTCTCAGAAACTTTAAATGTAGAATGATATAAAATCAGGATAGAGATTGGGTGAAAACATGTTTCAATCAACTGAAATCGGGATTGACTTAGGAACAGCTAATATACTTGTGTACAGCAAAAATAAAGGAATTATCTTAAATGAACCATCTGTAGTGGCAGTGGATACTACGACAAAAGCAGTCCTTGCGATCGGGACTGACGCGAAAAACATGATCGGGAAAACACCGGGAAAAATTGTCGCTGTCAGACCAATGAAAGATGGCGTGATTGCAGACTATGATATGACAACCGATTTGCTAAAGCACATTATGAAAAAAGCCGCAAAAAGCATCGGCATGTCGTTCAGAAAACCGAATGTAGTCGTTTGCACACCGTCAGGCTCGACAGCCGTAGAACGCCGTGCCATCAGTGACGCGGTGAAAAATTGCGGCGCGAAAAACGTCCATTTAATTGAAGAGCCGGTAGCAGCCGCCATCGGAGCGGATTTGCCGGTCGATGAGCCGGTTGCCAATGTGGTAGTAGATATCGGCGGAGGGACGACAGAGGTCGCCATCATTTCCTTCGGCGGCGTTGTTTCCTGCCACTCTATTAGAATCGGCGGAGACCAGCTTGATGAGGATATCGTTTCCTTCGTCCGGAAAAAATACAATTTGCTGATTGGTGAACGGACAGCTGAGCAGATCAAAATGGAGATTGGCCATGCTTTAATTGAGCATGTTCCTGATGCAATGGAAATCCGGGGACGCGATCTCGTGACAGGCCTTCCCAAAACCATTATGCTTCAATCTAACGAAATTCAAGATGCAATGCGTGAATCTCTCCTGCATATTCTTGAAGCCATCAGAGCTACACTTGAGGACTGCCCGCCTGAATTGAGCGGAGATATTGTTGACCGCGGCGTCATTTTAACAGGCGGCGGCGCGCTCCTTAACGGGATTAAAGAATGGCTCACAGAAGAGATTGTCGTGCCTGTACACGTGGCGCAAAACCCGCTTGAATCTGTGGCAATTGGAACCGGCCGTTCTTTAGAAGTGATTGATAAGCTTCAAAAGGCGATTAAATAGTCTTTTCCTGAAAAAATCTCACATGCAGCAAATTTCTTGCTTCTTTTTTCCTCACTCCCTTCATATTGTGGGAAATGGAGAAACGTTAAGGAGGAAACAGATGCTAAGAGATTTAGGAAGAAGAGTAGCCATCGCAGCCATTTTAAGCGGAATTATTCTTGGTGGCATGAGCATTTCTTTAGCCAATATGCCCCATTCGCCTGCAGGCGGCACTGTAAAACTGAATCATCCGTAATTTCGAAAAACCCAAGACATGTTGTTTTGGGTTTTTCACTTTTGCCTCCTTTCTTTCCTTTATGCGATCATATTTGATATGATGAGGAAAAAGCTTGAGGAGGAATGATTTATGGATTCATTTTCCCAGAAATTAAATACATATGCGCAGCTGGCGGTAGAGGTCGGCGTAAACGTGCAAAAAGGCCAATATGTAGTGGTAAACGCTTCAACAGACGTACGGGATTTTGTCCGTCTCATTGTGAAACACGCATATGAAAAAGGCGCAAAAAATGTCACGGTGAATTGGCAGGATGACGAAGTCGCCAAATTAAAATATGAACTCGCGCCGTTTGAAGCATTCGAAGAATACCCTGAATGGGAAGCAAAAGGCAAAGAAGAGCTTGCTCAAAAAGGAGCTGCTTTCATCTCTGTTGTGTCATCAAACCCAGACTTATTAAAAGGTGCAGATTCCAAACGGATCGCTGCATTCCAAAAAGCTGCAGGCAAGGCACTACATACATACAGACAATATATTCAATCGGACAAAGTCAGCTGGACTGTCGTTGGTGCGGCATCAGCGGGCTGGGCCCAAAAAGTTTTTCCCGGCAAATCAGAAGAGGAAGCGATTCAGCTTCTGTGGGAAGAAATTTTTAAAGCAACGCGCGTAAACGAAGACAACCCGGTTCAAGCTTGGATCAAGCATGATCAAAATCTTCATGAAAAAGTTGACCATTTAAACAAGAGACATTACGCCGCTTTACACTATCAAGCAGAAGGAACTGATTTAACCATTAAGCTGCCGAAAAAGCATGTTTGGGCTGGTGCGGGCAGTGTAAATGAAAGCGGCCATGAGTTTATGGCCAATATGCCGACAGAAGAAGTATTCACGCTGCCGCAAAAAAACGGGGTCGATGGAGTCGTATCGAGCACAAAACCGTTAAGCTATGGCGGAAATATTATTGAAAACTTCACCCTCACGTTTGAAAATGGCCGTATAATCGACATAAAAGCCGAAAAAGGTGAAGACATTTTAAAAGAACTGGTGGAAACAGATGAAGGTTCTCACTATTTAGGTGAAGTGGCACTTGTACCTTACGATTCGCCTATATCACAATCAAATATTCTTTTCTATAACACATTGTTTGATGAGAATGCGTCAAATCATTTGGCGATCGGGAGTGCCTATGCCTTTAACATTGAAGGCGGAAAGCAGATGTCACGTGAGGAGCTTGTCAAAGAGGGCCTAAATGAAAGCATTGCACACGTAGACTTTATGATTGGTTCTAAAGATATGAATATTGATGGAATTACGAATGACGGAAAAAGAGAGCCTATCTTCAGAAAGGGAAATTGGGCTTTTTAAATAAACAAAAGGAGGCTTTCACCTCCTTTTTATTTTTCTGCTTCATACATTTGCAGATTGGCATAAACCGTTTCTAATATAGGTGCTGCTAGAGATAAACGTTTTGCTTTTCCAAGTAAAAAGCCGTGCAGGTGGTCGCCTTCAGTCGTTTGACCGTTTTCCATATCCCGAAGCATGGAGGACTTCATATGATAAGACATGTTTGTCATCGTACGGAAGCTCTCTTCCTCAAGATCCGGATCAGCCGGAACGCCTTCTTTTCGCAGAATAGCGCCAATTTCCCCAATAAGAGTTTGCGCCGTCTGACGTCCGCCTTCTGATGCAAGTATCGGGCCAAGCGGCCTTTGAAATAATGTTGTAATCCCCGCTTGCGCCGCAATAAACAGATACTTTTTCCAAATGTCCTTCTCAATATGCCCGCTGATGATGACTTCTGCCTTGACGTCTGAAAATGCCTCTTTAAGCGCTGTTATTCGTTCCGTACGCTCACCGTTCCACTCTCCGAATACAAAACGATGGGATGCACTCGTATGATGAATTTCTCCCTTGTGATCTAGGGCACTTTCTATAAAACACAAACCGCCCAGCACCTGTTCTTTTGAAAATGCCGTAAACAGCTGCTCGTAGTGACGGTACCCGTTTAAAAAAGGGATAATGACAGATTCGCAATTGATAAACGGTTTGACATCATCGATCACTTGCTCAAGTGAATACGCTTTAGAAGCAATGATCACGACGTCAAACTGCCCTATTTCTCCGGCAGTGATTAATGCGGGCTGGAATGATACTTCCCCCTTTTCACTGTGGATGACAAGCCCGGTTTCTTTTAGCTGCTCAGCTCTTTTTTGGCGTACGAGAAATGTCACATCATTGCCTTTCTCTGCAAGGCGCCCGCCAATATACCCGCCTACTCCTCCTGCTCCGACAACTAAAAACTTCATTGTTATAGCCCCTTTCATATCTATGTAATAAAAAAAGCAGAGGAACATCTCTGCTTTTTTTATTACGCGTATAATTCAGCCAGTTTTTTCTGCACATCAGCATTTTCAAGGAACTCATCATAGCTCATTTGCTTATCAACAATGCCGTTAGGTGTAATTTCGATAATTCTGTTGGCAATGGTCTGTACAAACTGATGGTCATGGGATGTAAACAGCATAGCGCCTTTAAAGCTGATTAAGCCGTTATTGAGCGCTGTAATGGATTCCAAGTCTAAATGGTTGGTCGGCTCATCCAAAATTAAAATATTGGCGCCGGAAAGCATTGCTTTCGACAGCATACAGCGAACCTTTTCTCCCCCAGATAATACATTTGATTTTTTGTGGACTTCTTCTCCAGAGAACAGCATCCGTCCTAAGAAACCGCGTAAAAAGCTCTCACTTTGGTCATGAGGAGAATATTGGCGAAGCCAGTCTACAAGATTCAGATCACTGCCTTCAAAATATTCACTGTTGTCTTTTGGAAAATACGCTTGAGATGTCGTTACACCCCATTTAAACGTTCCGCTGTCTGCTTCCATTTCCCCAGAAATGATTTTAAACAGCGTGGTAACAGCCTGTTCGTTACGGCCAGTGAAAGCAATTTTATCTTCTCTATTCATGATAAAGCTGACATTATCGAGCACCTTTACGCCATCGATCGTTTTCGTTAAGCCTTCCACCTGAAGAACATCATTTCCGATTTCCCGTTCCGGTGTAAAGTTAACATAAGGATAGCGGCGGGAAGATGGTTTAATATCATCCAGCGTAATTTTATCGAGAAGTTTCTTTCTTGATGTCGCCTGCTTAGATTTAGACGCATTGGCGCTGAATCTAGCGACAAACTCTTGAAGCTGTTTGATTTGCTCTTCTTTTTTCTTATTCGCTTCTTGAGAAAGCTTTAATGCCAGCTGGCTTGATTCGTACCAGAAATCATAGTTTCCGACATAGATTTGGATTTTGTTAAAGTCAAGGTCAGCAATGTGCGTACACACTTTATTTAAAAAGTGGCGGTCATGGGATACGACAATAACTGTGTTTTCAAAGTTAATCAGAAACTCTTCCAGCCACTGAATGGCCTGAAGGTCCAAGTGGTTCGTCGGCTCATCGAGCAGCAGTACATCCGGCTTGCCGAATAACGCCTGTGCCAAGAGCACTTTTACTTTCTCTGAACCGCCAAGGTCTTCCATTTTCTTCGCATGAAGGTCTTCTGAGATACCAAGGCCTTTTAGAAGGATCGCAGCTTCACTTTCTGCTTCCCATCCGTTCAGCTCAGCAAATTCGCCTTCTAACTCAGCAGCCCGAATTCCATCCTCATCTGAGAAATCAGGCTTCATGTAAATGGCATCTTTCTCCTGCATGACTTCATACAGGCGTTTGTGGCCCATAATGACCACTTTTAGCACTTCATACTCTTCGTACTCAAAATGGTTCTGCTTCAAGACAGCAAGACGCTCGCCAGGACTCATATGAACGTCCCCTGTCTGAGGCTCGATTTCTCCAGATAGCACTTTCAGAAACGTTGATTTCCCGGCACCATTTGCACCAATTAACCCATAGCAATTGCCTGGGGTGAATTTAATATTGACATCTTCAAATAACTTGCGATCCGCAAACCGCAAGCTTACATTATTTACAGCGATCATTTATTATCCTCCATCATGTCTATCATCAATAAAAGTATACCATGAATGCAGGGCAAGAGAAATGATTCCCTGATAAATTGGAGAGAAAACACTTATACACTCAACGTTGCAAGCATATGTTACAATAAAACAGAAGAGGATGCATCCAGCTGGAAATTACACACTCTTATGGAGGAACACATTGAGGCTTTTAACACTTACTGAATATTGCTTATTGATCTTTTTCACGGGTTTTTACCTCGCTGTAACAGGCTTTACCGCTAAAGATGTCGGCTTATATATTGGCATAGCCCTTATTTACATATTTTCGCATATTTTTTCTAAACGGCTTTTAGAAAAACGCGGAAAAGAAAACAAACAGGTTCACCTTTTCTTCAGTGTGCTGGCCATTATCGGTTCAGTGTTTATTACGGTATTATGCATTGCATTAGTCGCTTCTTTTTCAAATTAAAAAACGCCTGCTGTCCAAAGGCCAGTGAAGTGCACCCCAAATTTTAGACACAGTCTAAAATTTGGAGGTGCTTTTTCTTTTGGCTAAATTTAAAAACGAAGAAAAAATCAACGCGGTCTTACGCTATATAAACGGCAACGAGAGTTTGCTTGTGATCGCAAATCATATTGGAGTGCATAAAAGGGTACTCCAATATTGGGTGAGAAAATATCAATATCACGGTGAAAAAGCGTTCTTAAAGTCATATACAAATTATCCAGTCCAATATAAACTAGACGTACTTGACTATATGAATGAACATGGGACGTCTATCTTAGAAACAGCTGCGATATTTAATTTGCCTTCTGACTCAACGCTTTGGAACTGGCAGCACGTAGTACAAACACAAGGAGCAGACGCCCTCAAAACAAAGAAAAAGGGGCGTCCGTCCATGAAAAAGAAAACAAGAAAGCAAGCACCAGCTATAGGCTCAATAGAAGCATTACAGGCGGAAAACGAACGGTTGCGTATGGAGAATGAGTATTTAAAAAAGTTGAATGCCTTAGTTCAAAACAAGGAACAATCACCAAACAAGACAAAGCGCAAGTAGTCTATGATTTAAGGCATAAGTATCCGGTGAAAGCACTTCTCAGGCTCGCAGGTATCCCACGCAGCACCTACTATTACTGCGTAAAGCATTTTGATCGCCCTGATCGAGATGCCGACATAAAAAAGATGGTTCAACTTATTTTTAAAGAACATCAAGGCCGGTATGGATACCGCCGTATTCGTGATGAACTAAAGAATCGGGGACGAAAGGTCAATCACAAGAAGGTGCAGCGCATCATGAAAGCCCTCGGACTAAAATGTATGATTCGAAAGAAGAAATATCGTTCATATAAAGGAACAATCGGCAAAGTGGCGCCTAACATTCTAGCGCGCAACTTTAAAGCTGAAAAGCCAAATGAAAAATGGGTCACGGACATGACGGAGTTCAAATTATTTGGGCAGAAGCTGTACGTATCGCCCGTATTAGATCTGTTTAATGGTGAGATCATTACCTATACGATTGGTTTAAGGCCTGTTTATTCTCTTGTTTCTGTGATGCTTGATCAGGCATTCAAGCATTTGAAAGATGGGGACAAGCCCATTATGCATTCCGACCAAGGCTGGCATTACCAAATGAAGCATTATAGGCAAGCCTTAAAAGAACGCGGGATTACACAAAGCATGTCCCGAAAAGGCAACTGTTACGATAACGCAGTGATCGAGAATTTCTTCGGCATCCTAAAGTCTGAATTTCTGTACCTAAAAGAATTTGAAAGTATCGAACACTTAAAGCAAGAACTTGAACGATATATTGACTACTACAATCAAAAACGAATAAAGGCAAAACTAAAAGGCATGAGTCCGGTACAATACCGAACTCATGCCTCAAATACTGCCTAATGAAAACCCGTGTCTAACTTTAGGGGGTCACTTCACAGCAAGGCGTTTTTATTTTGTTTGGCGCATTTCATTAAACGGGAAAAAGACAAACTTCGATGTGCCGACAATCCGTTTTTCCGCAATCAGCCCCAGCCCATTTCGGCTGTCCATTGAATTCAGCCGGTTATCTCCCATAACAAAATATTTGCCTTCGGGAACCTTAACCGGCCCAAAGTCGCCAGTCAGACTCACACCAAGTTTTTCTGCTTCCTTTTTATTTTGAGACAAGTAAGGCTCGGCTACTTTTTTTCCGTTTATATAAAGCGTATCATCCTTCATTTGAACGGATTCCCCAGGCTTTCCGATCAATCTTTTGACGTAATGGATTTTAGACGTCTCACCATCGATAATGACGATATCTCCGCGTTCCAGTTCGCCGATATAATTGACTGTTTTATTCACAAACAGCCTTTCGCCGTCGTGTAATGTGGGATACATAGATGAACCTTCGACTAAATAAGGTTCAAACAAAAAGTGACGGATCAAGAGAGCCAGCAGGACAGCGATGACAATTGCTTTTCCCCATTCCAAGTACGTATTGGTTTTTTTCTTTGCCGCTTCTTCAGTTTTCGTGTTTTTTTCCTCGGTCAAAGTGTTTCCTCCTAGACGGTTGCTATGTCAGTTGTTTCTCTTCTTTTACTTTATCATAAATGATTATAAAATACATAACTTAACCGCGCTCCCGCCAGCAGGATAAAGAAAAAGCGCCCCTTCAAATGAGGGACGCTTTTCTCTTATTTCTCTGTAACAGGTTTTTTAAGAATGCCGAGGATAATTGCCATCACGACAGCACCGATCACGATACTTAATAGGTAAAGCAGCGGATGGTTTGTAATGAAGGCTACGAATACTCCTCCGTGAGGTGCCGGAAGCGTTACACGGAAGAATTCAGTTAATCCGCCAGCAACAGCTGCACCAGCGACAGCAGCTGGAATGACGCGAAGCGGGTCAGCCGCAGCAAACGGGATCGCTCCCTCTGTTACGAAAGCAGCACCCATGAAGTAGCATGTAATACCAGCTTCACGGTCACGCTGAGTGAATTTGTTTCGGAAAATTGTTGTTGCAAGTGCGATACCAAGCGGAGGAACCATACCCCCGGCCATGATCGCTGCGTGAGGCGCGTAGTTGCCTGCATCGATCATCGCGATACCGAACGTAAAGGCTGCTTTATTAAGCGGGCCGCCCATATCGATCGCCATCATACCGCCCAAAATAATACCCATTAATACAAGGTTGCCAGTTCCCAGGCTTTCAAGCCAATTGGTTAAGAAGTTCATAAATGCCGCTACCGGTGTATTCACAACGAAACGCATGATAATACCAGTTAAGAAAATACCAAACAGCGGATAGATTAATACAGGTTTCAGTCCATCAAGTGACTGCGGAATAAAGACAAATGCTTTTTTCAATAGAACAACGATATAACCAGCCAAGAATCCGGCAATTAAACCGCCTAAGAATCCAGCATTTGCTTGAGTTGCCATAAATCCGCCGACCATACCAGGCGCAAAACCAGGACGGTCTGCTATACTCATTGCAATGAAACCGGCAAGAACAGCAACGATTAATCCTAGTGCATTGTCACCGCCGATAAACTTAAGAGCAGCAGCAAACGTGTTGTAAGTAGGATCGTCCGGATTGGAAGAATTAATTCCCCAGAAGAATGAAATCGCAACGAGAATACCGCCGCCGACTACGAACGGAAGCATGTTGCTGACACCGCTCATCAGATGCTTATAAAACGTGCTTCCGATGCTGCCGCCAGACTTGCCTCTCGCTTCATCATCATCGTTTGAAGCTGAAGAACCGCCGCCGCTGCCTTGGTAAACCGGCGCGTCTTGATTCATCGCTTTTTCGATAAGCTCTTGCGGGCGTCTGATACCTGCTGTAACAGGTACTTGAAGCACGCGCTTGCCTTTAAAGCGTTCCATTTCAACCTGCTTGTCCGCTGCGACAATGATAGCAGGCGCATCTTCAATTTCTTGGGCAGTCAGCTTGTGCTTAATACCGCTTGAACCATTTGTTTCGACCTTAATGTCCACGCCAAGCTCTTTCGCTTTTTCTTTCAGGGCGTCCGCAGCCATAAATGTGTGTGCAATGCCTGTCGGGCATGCAGTCACCGCTAGGATTTTCCCTTTTCCGGCAGGTGCTGGTGCCGCTTCTTCTTCTTCTTCCTCTTCGTCATCATCTTTATCGTGCTGATTAATAATGTCGATAATAGCATCTTCTGACTCAGCTTCAAGGAGCTGCTTGCGAATTTCTTCACGCATTAACAGCGTAGAAAGTCTTGACAATGCTTCAAGGTGAGTGTTGTTTGCGCCTTCAGTCGCCGCAATCATGAACACCAAGTGAGCCGGCTGGCCGTCTAATGATTCATAATCGACACCGTCTTTTGAACGTCCGAACGCGATCGCCGGGTTGATAACGCTTGCTGTTTTCGCATGCGGGATAGCGATTCCTTCACCGATCCCCGTTGAGCTTTGGCTCTCGCGATTTAAAATGGCTTCCTTGTAGGCTTGGCGGTCATTTAATTTTCCGGCCTTATCAAGAACAGTGACCAATTCGTCAATCACATTTTCTTTTTCTTTGCTCTCAATATTAAGCTTTATTGTATGCTTCGTTAAAAGCTCAGTTATTTTCACTTTTGTTTCCTCCTCTATAGACGTGTGACCTTAACTTCAGGAAGAAGCTGCTGGACAAATTCTTCTGTTCCGAGTTCTTCAGAGAACGCGGTAGCGCTGCCTGATGTAACACCTAAACGGAATGCTTCTTCAAGCTGCAGCTGTTTGGAAATACCGGCCAAAAAGCCTGCAACGACGGAATCTCCCGCTCCGACTGAGTTGACCAATTTCCCCTTCGGTACGTTAGCAAAATAAACAGCTTCTTTCGTAAATAGAAGCGCTCCGTCTCCTGCCATGGATACGATTACATGTTCTGCCCCTTGTTCTACAAGTTTTTTTCCATATGGGACAGCTTCTTCAACAGATGTAATGGTCGTGCCGAACATTTCTCCAAGCTCATGATGGTTTGGCTTCATCAAAAACGGTTTCATTTCTGTCGCTTTCATAAGCGCCTCACCAGAGATATCCAGAACAACACGCGCGTTCTGCTTTGTGCAGGCCTCCGCGATTTTTTCGTAAGTATCGTGAGGCAATGAAGATGGAATGCTTCCTGCTAGGACGACAATATCTCCCTCTTGCAAAGACTGGAACTGTTCTAAAAAGGCTTTGAAATCTTCATTCGAAATTGTTGGTCCCTGACCGTTAATTTCAGTTTCATCACCCGTTTTTAGCTTAACGTTGATACGGGTATCTTCTTTCACTTCAGAAAAAGCTGTTTCCAGGTTTTCTTTCTGCAAAAATGTTTTGATATATTCTCCGGTAAACCCGCCGACGAATCCGAGCGCTTTAGACGGTACATGGTGTCTTTTGAGCAGTCTCGATACGTTGATGCCTTTGCCCCCTGGATACTTTGTATCGTATGCGGAACGGTTCAGGCCTCCTAGAGTAAAATCTTCAACGTGAACAATATAATCGACAGATGGATTAAGTGTTACAGTGTAAATCATGGTTTCACTACCTTTACGACAGTTTTTTCTTGGTAATTATCGAATGTAAGCTCTTCAGCGTCAGTCGTAATGATTGTTGCGTCGCCCATTCCAGCGAATGCCGAAAATGAAATTTCTCCGAATTTCGAAGGGTCTGCTAAGACGTAAGCGTGTTTTGCCTGTTTGACAGCTTTCTGTTTTAAAAGGGCCTCATCAGGGTCCGGCGTTGTGAATCCAGCCTCTGTATGGACACCGTTTGTCCCCAGAAAACTCTTGTCGAATCTGTATTGATCCATGGCAACCAGTGAAGCGCCTCCAATAACCGCGCCCGTTCTGTGCTTTACGTATCCTCCAAGCAAGTAAAAAGAAATTTCTTTCCTTATTAGTGCTTCGATATGCATCGCCCCGTTTGTGACTACAACAATATCTTTGCTTTTATCCATAAAATCAATCATGTGCAAAGTCGTCGTGCCTGCATCAAGGTAAATGCAATCTCCTTCTTCTAAAAGGGAAACTGCTTTTTCAGCAATTTTCAATTTATCGTGAAGGTTTTTGGATGATTTTTCAAGCATATCGGGTTCAAGTCTGATATCGGAAAGCTTGGCTGCTCCCCCATGAACACGCTTTAAAAAACCGCGTTCTTCAAGTGTTGATAAATCTCTTCTGATTGTTGATTCAGAAGCGTTTGTAAGATTTATGAGCTCTTGAATTTTGACAACATCATGCTTTTCTATTTGATCAATAATCAATTGATGCCGTTCAGGAGTTAGCATGCTTCACCTCCTAATGAAAACGTATTCATTTTGAATACAATTTCATTGTAAACGCTTTTTTCAATTTAGGCAACTAAAATCATTCAAATTCATTCAATAACTATCAAAATCTTTCACGTTTCTCCATATTAACGTATGTCTATACGGTTTGTAAACTGTAAATTCGACAAAAATAAGGACAATTGTACGACATTTTCTTCTTATTTTAATGAAAAAAGTCTTTTATATTCATAGTAGAAAAACGGAACATAAAAAAACCTCATGCATATTGCATGAGGCTACTCGTAACGCAGTGCTTCAATCGGATCAAGCTTTGCGGCTTTATTTGCGGGAAGCATGCCGAAAATCACTCCAATGAGCATACTGAACAGCACGCCCCCGCCTACAACCTGCCAGGATATGAGTGACGGCCAGCCCGCAATGGCGGAAACAAGCGAGGCCCCTCCATATCCGATTCCAATCCCAATCAGTCCTCCGATCAGTGTCAGTACGACTGATTCAATTAAAAACTGAGTCAAAATCTGTCCTCTCGTCGCACCGAGTGATTTTCTGATTCCGATTTCTCGCGTCCGTTCTGTGACTGATACGAGCATAATATTCATGACACCGATCCCGCCGACCAAAAGAGAGATGCCTGCAATTGAGCCGATAATCGTCGTCATAATCGCTGTTACTTTGCCGATCCCGGCCGCAATCTCTTCCATGTTCATCACTTGATATGAATCCTCTGTGCCATGATTGTCATTCACCAGCTGTGTTGCTTCTTTTCCAGCTGTTTTTATGTCGTCTGCTGATTCGACTTGCAAGGATACGTTACTGAAATCACTTGTGCCAAAAGAGGATTTCATCATATTAAATGGCACATACATTTCACTCAAACCGAAAGAAAGCAAGCCTGTTTCTTTTTTCAGCACGCCGATGATTTCAACAGGCTGTCCGTTGATCCAGACCACTTCTCCAAGAGGGGATGCTTTATCAAACAGCTCTTCAGCCATCTTTTCAGAGATTACTCCGGCTCTTTTCCCCGCAAAAAAATCATGATCGGTAAAGGTTCTGCCGCTTTCGATTTTTAAAGAATTGACATTCATGTATCCATCGTTTATCCCGTTAACGGTAACATCCGTTTCTTCCTCATGATAACGTGCTTTCATACTTTCAGAAGTCGAGGCAACAACTTGTTTGATGCCCTCTATCTCTTTTAATCCTTTGATATCATTTTCTGTAAAAGTAGATTCTGCTAAGGCGTTCGGATTGCTTGCAAGCTCCTCATCGCTTGGCATATAGTACAGCTCCACGGTATTGCCCGGGCCGCTGATCGACTGCTTCAACATTTGCTCGCCGCCCTGTCCTACCGCAACCACGACGATGACAGAGCCTACACCAATGATAATGCCGAGCATCGTTAGAATCGAACGCATTTTATGGGCAAGGACGGAGCTTAAAGCCATTCTAATGTTCTCTAACAGGCTCATTCTCCCACGCTCCTTTGTCCGGAGCTGGCAGGAACAATGTGTCCGTCACGCACCATGACGATTCGATTCGTGCAATCTGCGACTTCCGGTTCGTGCGTAACAAGAACGATTGTCGTTCCCTCGGCATTTAATTCTGTAAATTGTTCCATAATCGCCACGCTTGTTTTCGTGTCCAGCGCGCCGGTCGGTTCATCTGCTAAAATCAATTTTGGCTCATTCACGATTGCCCTCGCAATGGCTACCCGCTGCTTCTGCCCGCCCGACAGCTCGTTGGGCATGTGGAGCATTCGATTGGCTAATCCGACCTTCTCCAACGCTCTCTCAGCCCGCTCTTGTCGTTCTTTTTTGCCTATACCGGAATAAATCATCGGCAGCTCGACATTTTTTTTTGCGTTCAGCCGCGGAAGAAGCTGAAATTGCTGAAATACAAAACCGATGGACCGGTTACGGACTGCCGCCAGCTCTTTATCTTTATATGAAGAAATGTCTTCGCCGTCCAATTTATACGTACCGGAAGTCGGCCGGTCAAGACAGCCGATAATATTCATGATCGTCGATTTCCCTGATCCTGACGGCCCCATAATCGAGACATATTCCCCCTGATGAATGTCCAAATCAATAGAATGGAGAACATCAAACGTTTCCCTGCCGATCTGATAGCTTTTTCTCACATTAGAAAGCTGAATCATTTATGCTTTCACTTCCGTTCCATCGGTCAACTGATCAGAGGGATTCAAAATGACTTGATCCTCTTGAGAAACCCCCTCTTTAATCTCTGTCAGATCATCTGTAACTTCACCGATTTTGACATCAACTCGTTTTGCTTTTCCGTCTTTTACTGTATATACATAATATTGATCATCTTCTTTTTTGACTGCCTTTGAAGGAAGCGTATTTGCTTTCCGCTTATCTGTTTCAATATTCATGATGAATTTAAAGCCAGGCTTTCCTTCTGGAAGATCCCCTTTTATTTTCACTTGAAGCGGATATTGGACCGCTTGTTCTGTTCCTTGTACCGCAGTGCTGTCCTGCTGATCCGGAACAAGTCCGACTGCGGACACTGTGCCTTTCCATGTTTTATCCTGAATAACATCTGAAGTGAGTGTGACCTTCTGGCCTTTCTTGACTTTCAGTGTATCGTATTCAGACAATTTCCCTGAGACGACAAGGTCTTTTGGATTGCCGATATGTATGACAGGCTCTTGAATATCTGATTTTTTGGATGCCGCTTCTTGGTTGACACTAATAACGGTACCTTCGATTTCGCTTTTGACTTCAAGATCTGACACCCGATTGGCAAGTGACTGCCGCTGGAGCTCGGTTTGTTTTAATTCGATCTCAGTTGTTTTTTTCTGCATTTGAAGCTCCGTCCGCTCAGATTCAATTTGTTTTTCTGCTTCTTTCTTTCCAACCTGTTTTGCCAGTTCTTTTTCTTTATGATTTAATGCTTTTAATTTTTCTTCAATTTGGTCAATTTGAAGCTGGTTGGATTCAGCCGTTAACCGGTTCTGTTCTTTTTCAAGGCTCAGCTGCTCATTTGTATAGGTGACTAAAGGCGTTCCCTTTTTCACTTTGTCGCCTTCTTTCACTTTAATGTCTTCTAATGTCCCTTTATCGGCTTCATAAAAGACATACTGTTCATTTGAAAATTGCAGGGTCCCGGGAACCATAACCGTTGACGAGATTTCTTTTTCTTCAAGACCTCCCGCCTCTATCTTCTGTCCGGCGCTGCCGCTTGCCGGGGCGGCAGACCGGTATATATTGATTCCAATGAAAAGTGCAACTAAAACTGCGATTCCAATTCCGATCCAGACTTTTTTCATGATGTTATGCACCCGCCACTGAATTGATTAAACCTGAAAAGAATGAAAATGCGACTAAAATCCCGAAAAGAACAATCACTGAAATCCATCCTGCTTTTTTTGAGATGCCGCCTGTTTTGTGAAGGCCGATTGCTAATAATACATAGCTCCATATGCTAAATATCTCAAAAGTATTTAACACGCTGGCAAGAGCTCCGTCAGACGGAATAATCCCCGCCAATGATGTCACGCTGTAAAGAGGATTCGCGTCAGTCGTGAAAATAACGATTCCGTTAACCAATAATCCAAGACTGCTAATCAAAGAGACAAACAGACCGAGAGAAAGCATTTTTTTGTATGTCGTAACTCCGCCTGAGATTTTTACACAAAGCCAATAAATAAGAGGGGCAATAAATAACGCTGCGATACCGCCGAAAATCGCGGCTGCCATTCCTCCAAATTTGGTGATTGTTGCGACTGTTTCAATTTCTTCAGCTGATAACCCTTGAGGGCCCGTGTTTTTCATAAGCTCACTATAATCCGTACCGAGTGATTGCAGTACCGCGCCGACGATGATAATCGCTGCAACAATAAATAGCGGTCCCCATACAGCCGGTCTTTCTCTTATTCTTTCAAATTGAATGGACGGATTTGTGATCACTCCGAAAAGTGACGGCTTTTCAGTCGCCGTTGCGCTGTTTTTTTCTACATTTGTTTCCATTTCAAAACCTCCTTGAGAATATCTAACAGATAATACGAGATGGGGTTCAAAAAGTTTCATGTTTTTTCAAATAAATTTCCAAAAGCCTTCAATATATAACTGAAGGCTTTCGCTCTTATTCTATTGCTTCGCTGTATTGCGTTTTCACAAGCCCGGCATAGATGCCTCCTATAGCAAGCAGCTGCCCATGGTTTCCTTCTTCCATTTTCTTGCCGTGATCAAGAACAATGATGCGGTCGGCGTCGCGGATCGTGGACAATCTGTGGGCGATCATCACTGCTGTACGCCCTTTCAATAGCGTTTTTAACGCCTGCTGAATTTTCACTTCCGTTTCTGTATCAATACTTGCGGTTGCTTCGTCAAGGATAATAATAGCTGGATCGGCGAGCAATGCTCTTGCAAATGAAATGAGCTGGCGCTGACCGGCAGAAAGTACGCTGCCCCTCTCCTCCACCTCTGTTTCGTACCCTTCTGCTAAACCAGAAATAAATTCATCCGCTCCGACCGCTTGGGCTGCTTTTATCACTTCTTCGTCTGAAGCACCCGGCCGGCCAAAACGAATATTTTCCATGATGGTTCCGGAGAAAATGAATGTATCTTGCAGCACGATGCTGATTTGGGAGCGCAAACTGGCAAGGGAAAGATCCCGAATTGGTATACCGTCTATTTTTATGGTGCCTCCCGTGGCATCATAAAAACGGCTGATTACATTCGCGATCGTTGTTTTTCCGCTCCCCGTATGCCCGACAAGCGCAAGCGTCGAGCCCGCCGGAATAGTGAAGGAAACAGCGTGAAGGGCTTTTCGTTTTTCATCATACGAAAATTCAACCTCTTCAAAACTAATCTCCCCATTTAATTTTTTCTTATGAATCGCGCCCCGCTTCTCTTTAACATTTGGCTGTTCGTCCAGAAACTCAAAAATCCGTTCTGATGACGCCATTCCCATTAACAGCTGGTTATAGACTTGCCCCAGTCTTGAAATAGGTTCCCAAAACATGCCCAGATAAAATGCAAAAGAAACGAAGACGCCAATCGTGATGGTTTCATTCATGATGAGTGTGGCGCCATACCAAATCAAGACACCCGTGCCAATCGCGTTTGTCATTTCTACCAGCGGACGGAACATGGCATTTTTTCTTGTGGCTTCTTGCCATGATTGATAGTTCTCCTGATTGACGCCATCAAAATACGCCGTGTTTTCTTCTTCCTGCGTAAATGCCTGTGTGACACGGATGCCCTGAATGCTTTCGTTCAAATGAGAGTTCAGCTTTGATTGCTTGAGGCGCACCTTTTGCCAGGAGCGGCGTATTTTTTTTCTAAGACTTGTTGAAATAAAAAACATAATCGGCAGTGTCACCATAATGGCTATAGTCAGCTCAGGACTCAGCGTAAACAAAATAATCATAACGCCGGCCAAAAGCAGCAAGTCGGTCAATAAGTTGATGACTCCGCTTGTAAAAAGCTCCTGAAGAGAGTTAATATCATTCATAATCCTGACCAAGATCGATCCGGCCGAGCGCTGATCAAAAAAACGATGGGATAAGCGCTGCACATGGGTAAATAAATGCTGGCGCAAATCGTATATCACATGCTGGCCAAGCTGGTTCATCCATTTAATTCTGAATACATTGGCGGCATAATTGAGCACATATAAACCGCTAATGATAAAAATGAGCTGGATCAGCAGCTCCGAGTTTCTCTCCGCAATGGCTTGATCGAGAACATAAACGCCGATCAAAATGGGAATCACAAGCTTCACAGCAGTCCCAATCAATACGGTAAGAAAAGAAAGCGGCAAAATCGTTTTTCGATATGGTTTAACATAGCCCAGCAGCCGCCACATTTGAGTCCAGTTAAACGGCTTTTCAATGATTTCATCTGAAGAATAATAGAAACGCTCCAAAATCCCTCGTTTTTCTGCTTGTTTCATATAGCCCTCCCTATCCGACCTGATGCGGCTCATTGATCATTTTGACATCACGGTATTGTAAATCGTAAATCTTTTGATAGTAGCCGCCTTTTTCGAGAAGCTCTTGATGTGTTCCCCTTTCACAAATCCGCCCTTTATCAAAAACGAGAATTTCATCGGCGTGTTTCAGAGAAGAAATGCGGTGAGCGATGATAAAGGTTGTGCGGTTTTTCATGACTTCTTTTAAAGCCAGCTGTATGCTGTGCTCTGTTTGCATATCTACTGCGCTCGTGGCGTCATCCAATATTAAAATGCTCGGGTTCAAACAAATGGCTCTCGCAATGGCGATACGCTGTTTTTGTCCGCCGGAAAGCCCCATTCCCCTCTCTCCAAGCATGGTGTCATATCCATCAGGAAGCTCCGTGATAAAGGCATGAGCCTGCGCCCTTTTTGCCGCTTCGATGATGTCTTCCATTGAGGCATCCGGCCTCCCGTACGAAATGTTTGATCGAATCGTAGATGAAAACAGAAAAGATTCTTGCAGAACGACCCCGATATTGGAGCGAAGGGTTTTTAACGAATAATCGGTGATAGGCTTATGGTCAATGGTAATCATTCCGCCAACAGGACTGTAAAATCTGGTGAGGAGCTGTGTAACTGAGCTCTTGCCTGAACCTGTCGGGCCCAATAGTCCGATTACCTTCCCGCTGTTTGCCTCAAAGCTGACATTGCTTAGCGCGTTTGTTTGTTCTTTACCGTATGCAAGAGAAACGTTCTTGAACATGACATCTCCTGTTAATCTTTGTTTTTGCATATCATGAGCATGATCTGTGATCTCTTCTTCTTTTTCAAGAATCTCCAGCAGGCGTTCACCTGACGCTTTTGCTTGAGAGAACATATTGATGACAAAGCCTAAGTTCATAATCGGCCACATCATATAATTGACGAGGCTGAAAAAAGCGACAAGCTCGCCGGGGTTGAGCTCGTTGTGCATGACCAGGTAGCCGCCGTATGAAAGGAGAGCCACAATACAAATATTGCCGATGAACTCCATTAAAGGGAAATACGCAGACCAAATGGATGATGTTTGTAAATACTGTGTCCTGTACTCCGCATTGGCCTTATTGAAATGGCTGATCTGAAAATCTTCTCTGGATAGAGATTTAACCGTATTGATGCCGCTGATATTTTCCTGGACTTTTGTGTTGAGTTTCGCAAACGATTTGCGAATCCCTCTGAAAGCGGGATGGACTCTTTTGTCAAACTGATATACCGCAACAGCGAGAAATGGCAAAACAGCGATTGTCACAAGCGTAAGAGGAACAGAATAGTAAAACATGACAGATAGGCTGATGGCGACCAGCAGACCGAATCGAATGAGCTCAGCGAGACCGTAAGATAAGAAAAAACGAAGCCCTTCAACGTCAGCTGTCAGTCTGGACATCAAATCCCCTGTTTTCGCGTTATCATAATAAGAAAAAGAAAGCCGCTGCAGTTTTTCATACAGGCCATTTCTCAGCCGATAAACGGATTTGATGCCGAACATATCACCTAAATATTGATGAAAAAAAGTGGCGGTTCCTTTCAAGGCCATTACCGCAATAAATCCTAAGCTAACCCATGCCGCAAGCCGATACTGCTTTCCCAGGACAATTTCATCAATCGTGATTTGCAGGATAATCGGGTAAACGACAGTAATCGCAGTCATCAAAAGCATGGCCAGAAGCGACCACATAAACACCTTTCTGTACGGCCAATAAAACATTTTTAACCTTTTAAATGTCTCCATATCCAGCACCTTTCCAATTTTTATCATCTTTACTATATCGGTACCCGAAATAAATTTCTATTGTTTTTTCGAAAATTCAGTCTAATAATGGAGTGAGTCTCTTACTTTATAGGGAGTCTCTTATGTAAAATAATGCTTACAGAAAATCATTGTATGCTGGGGATGCTTGGGGATATGCAAATGAAATACAGAAAAACCGGACGGCTGCATGCCGTCCGGTTCATCCCCCGCTGACAGGCGGAATGATGGCTACCGTGTCGCCTGAAGATACGGTAGTATTTTCTTTTACATAGCTTTCGTTTACAGCAATCATAGCTGTATCAATGGATTCGAGTCCGTATTGTTCTTTTAAACTTGCTTTTATTTCGTCTGTCGTTACTTGTTCCATATCCATTTCCAATGCTTGTGTTCCGGCCTGTTCTGCAAGCCCTGCAAATAAAAGGATTTTAATCATGCTGCTCTCCCTCGCTTACATCTGGTTTTCCGTTCGGATAAGCTGTGTTTTCAAGCTGGTCGCCGATCCATTGCTCTCCGTCCTCCCAAATTTCTTTTTTCCAAATCGGGACAATCTGTTTAATCCGTTCGATCGCATACTCATTGGCTTCATAAGCAGCTTTTCGATGGGGAGAGGATACAGCGATCACAACCGCTGCTTCCCCGATATCCAGCACACCTATACGATGGGTGATTGCGGCTGAAGCCCCCTCCCATTTTTCTTCAATTTCAATCCCGATTTGAGCCAGCATTTGCACGGCCATCGGTTCATATGCCTCATATTCAAGCCGAACCGTTCTTTTTCCGTTTGTCCATTCCCGAACCGTGCCAATAAATGTGGTAATAGCCCCGGCTTCCCGTTTCTCCACTTTTTTGATGACGTCTTCGGTAATAATAGGTGTTTTCGTGATCTCAAACCGTTCCATTATGCAGATTCCCCCTTCAGCTGTGAAAGCACAAAATCCACGGCAGCCGGATCATCCGCATGAAAAACGGACAATCCCTGATGCTCTGTTATATGCTCTTTTTTCCTATAGATGATGGCGATTGTATTGTCTGCCTGCAGTGCTTCTAGATCTTCCTTTTCGCTTAGTATAACCACTTTAGGATAAGGAGCTTTTTTAAAGCCTTCTATCAGAAGACAGTCTGTTTCGAGAAACTGATATAACCCAATCAACCGCGGCAAATCCCAATGGCGGCGGGCTGTCAGCTGTAACACACCCGCACCTTCTACCGCTGTCACATCAGCACCTGCCGCTTGATAACGGTCAGTGTCTTTCCCATTAGTGAACGTTTGCGGTTCACCACCGTGACCATGATGCTTTAGGCAGCCTAAATTGAGCCCCTGTTCAGAGGATTTTTCAAGAATACGTTCGATAAACGTTGTTTTCCCGCTGTTTTGAAATCCTACAACTTGGACGATTGGGAAAGGACGGACCAAGGCCATTCACTTCCATTCTCTTCTCTGATAAGCAGCACTTGAACCGTTCTGCCTGATTCGTATCCTCTCGTGCCGCCCGGCAGGATAATAAACGCATTTGCTTCTGCAAGTGACGTAACAGAGCTCGACTTATCCAATCCAACGGGTTCCGCCAGCAGCTGCCCTTCCTGGTGGTATACGAACGCACGTACAAAACGGGTAAATGGGTTCGGTTTCGGAAAATCCTTCGTCAAAACAGCTTCCGCACAAATCGAATGCGGTTTTTCATTGAGCAGCCATATCTGGATCATTGGTTTGACAAACAATTCAAAACCGACATAGCAAGCTGACGGATTACCTGACAGACCAAACAGGAGCGTATCATTTGCATGCGCCACCGTTGTCACGCTACCCGGGCGCATGGCAACCTTATTAAAGAGCACGTCCGCTCCGAGTTTTTCATAGATCGCAGGCAAAAAGTCAAAGTCACCCACTGATACACCGCCAGTTGTGATCAGAAAATCAACCTTTTTCATCGCTTCTTTGACCGCGGCAAAGCTTTGATCCAGGTCATCAGAGATTTTCCCTAAATAAAGCGGAGATGCGCCTGCTTCAACCACTTGCGCATACACCATGCTGGCATTGCTGTTGCGGATTTTCCCCGGTTCCAGCGGATCACTGACATTCAGCAATTCAGTACCGGTTGCAATAATTCCAACAACCGGCTTTCTTACGACAGGCACAGATGCGTATCCGAAGGTTGCCAAAAGAGCGGTCACTCCTGGTGTGACTCGGGTGCCCTTTTTCAATAAAACACTCCCTTTTTGAGCGTCTTCACCTGTTTTTGAAATATTATCCCCCGGCTGAAAGCGGCGTTTTAAAGACATAAATGCCTTCTTATTCTCTTCAAAGGTTTGAGTCAGCTCTATCATGACGACAGCATCTGCTCCTTCAGGGATTTGCGCACCAGTCATAATCCGCACGGCCTGAAACGGGCCAAGTTCTTTTTCAGATACAGCCCCCGCTCCAATATGGTCAATGACCTCAAATCGAACCGGGTTTTCACGTGAAGCTTCAGCCGTATCGCACGCTCGAACAGCAAAACCATCGTATGGCGAACGGTCAAAGGCAGGTACGTGGTGATCCGCTGTTACATCTTCGGATAAAAAGCGATGCAGGCAGTCTTCAAGCGCCACCCATTCTGTTTCCCCTTGTTTTTGAAAATGGCTGACACGCCGAATTGCCTCGTCTACCGGTATCGGTGTTCTTTTCTCCAGCATTCTGACCCCTCCTGTTGTTACAATCCAATTACTCTTGCCAGCACGGAATTGGCTTCTTTCACATCATTTGTTCCATGCACCAGTGCCCGTCCATCATTGAAAATGACGATTCTGAAATCCTCGTAAAAAATATGCAGCAAAAACGCATTGGCCTCGACCTTGCCGATTGTTTTCAGCCGATTGATAAGCTCTTGTTTCGGAATTCTTTTTAACGACTCTGACCTTACCTGTACTGTATCACGGCCGCATAGTACAGCGGCTTTTGGTGTGTTCCAGTCTTGGAGATAAGGATAAACCGCGTGTGCTCCGCAAGATGGGCAATTCTCACAGCGTACATTATTAACGTTAATCTTCATATGCGAGTTATTCCAAACATCGAATGTCACAAACCCTCGCTGTATCGCTTCTTTTTTTCCGGTTAACAGCTTTAATGCCTCTGCCTGCTGATAGGCCGAAACAATATGCACAGCTGGCGGAATAATGCCGGCAGTATCACACGTCGCCCCGCCGACAGGAATTTGCTCAAACAAACAAGACAGACAAGGCGTTTCTTCTGGAATGATCGTCATGAACATCCCTTGGCTGCTGACACAAGCGCCATAGACCCACGGTGTCTTTGTTTTCTGGGCAAGATCGTTTATCAGCATGCGGGTTTCAAAGTTATCTGTCGCGTCGATGACGACATCCGCTTTTTCAATCAGCGGCTCAAGCGTTTCGGCTGTTCCTTCGGTAACGTACGCCTCAATATGTATTTCGCTGTTAATCGCTGATAGATGCTCTTTGGCAGCCATGGCTTTCGGCATGTGGAGCTTGGCGTCGCTTTCTGTATAAAGCTGCTGCCTTTGCAGGTTGCTCCACTCCACATAATCACGGTCAATAATGGTAATGGTACCGACCCCCGCTCTCGAAAGCCCTTCTGCTCCTGCCGTCCCGAGCGCTCCTACACCGACAACCAGCACATGGCTGTCTGCCAGTCTTTTCTGGCCCTCTTCCCCTATTTGCTTAAATCTGATTTGCCGCGAATAACGCTCCTCCATCAAACCTGTTCTCCTTATCTTTTATGTCATCTTAACATGTTTTTGCCCCATCAGTCCCGCCTGAAGGAATCCGTTTTTTCTTCCAAACAGCTAAAATCATCACGTGTGTTCACGTTAATAAACTCAGCCGGATTTGCCCCAATTTCTTCATCTTGTACGTAACAAACCGATATACGGCTTAACAAATCTGATATTCTTAATCTCTTCTCACAAAGCTGATCATATAAAATGGGCATGATTCGTTTATGGTACATTGCAATCAATGGCTGCTCCCGTCCCCTTGAAATCGGGACGACCGCATCTATACCGGGAGTCATCAGACGCTTGAGCTCCAGCATCGTCCTTCTTTGGATCAGCGGCGTGTCACAGGACAACACAGTATAAAGCTCGCCGTCTGTCTTTTTAAAAGCGGTATATATACCCGCCAATGGCCCCATTCCTCGAAACGGCTCAGTATCTTGATATAATTCATTTTCACCGTTTTCTTGGAATCTACCAATCAACTCAGGACGGGTGATGATAACCGCATGTTCTCCAAGCGCCTCTTTGGTCCATTCGTAAAACATCCTGCCCTTCCATTTCACAAACGCCTTCGGTTCCCCAAAGCGCCGTGAGGCTCCTCCTGCCAGCAGTACGTTTATATGCTTCATGTCCTCTCACCTCTAGTTCGTTAAAATCATAGCAAAAGCAAGGCCCTAACGCCACTGCTCGTCTGTTTATTAAAGAGGAATAGCTGTTCAGTATTTGCATATTGTAGTGTTAACACCATGAGGGAGATGGTTCGAATGAAAAGATCAGGTCCTTTTTTCCACGATGTGTCTCAGGAGAACCTTTATTTAAAATCAGAGCTTTCAAGGTGCCATAAGCTGATTTCCGAACTTGAAGCAACCTACTTCCATCAGAAAAATAACAAACTGCTCAAAGAAAATAACGATATGAAAGAAAAACTTCAGCAGCTGTCCGCCGAATTAACGCAAATGTCAACGAAAGAAAAACACGCCTCCCACACCAGCCAAACCCTGCATCAAATAAGAGCTGAGCTCCTAGATAAAATCGTTGCGCTGCAGGAGCTCCTATCTGCTGAAACCTTCAAACGCAAAGCCGATATCGAAGAAAAACATAAACTTCATATTGCTAAAATTAAAATTGAAGAAGAAAATAAAAATCTGCATAAACGAGTCAGCCTTCTTCAATCCTCTATCCAGCGGGAACAGAACGCATTGCTTCAGGCAAAACACCATACCGAAAAGGTGAAAGCTGAAAACAGCCGTCTAAAAGAGCAAATGATAGAAAAAGAATATCAGCTAAAACATATTAAAATAGAAGTTGATCATATGAAAGATCGAATCATAGAAACGAAAGAAAGGCTGCTCGAAATAGAAAAAACGAAAGAAAAACTATTTCACGAAACTATTGTATCGTATAAACGGCAGCTTGATGAAAGTGATGCCTGGATTGCTTCTCATTTTGCCGATATTGATGGCGGCCCGAAACAAAAAGAAAAAACAGAAGAAAAAGCCCCAGCGGCCTATGCGCAGCCACATCATGTAGAGACCATACTTGAAGATGTCACCAAACAGGTACACGCGCTTCAAAAACAGCTCACCCGCGCCCAATCAACAGACCAGGCTATGAGCCATACGATCGAAGAACTGAAAGGCAGAGCCGCTGAAGAAAAACCTTATCAAAAATGGGTCTATAAGCTTAATCTTGAAAGGGAAAACAAACCTTCACAGAAAAAAAATCAATAAAAAACTGCTTGCGCACTACGCAAGCAGTTTTTCTGTCTATTTATTCATTTGTTGATTCCGCAGGTTCAACTGATTCTGCAGATTCGATTTCGCCTTCTAAAATATACTGGCCGCGATACGGCTTTTTCACTTCCGGATACATTTTAATTAGGCTTTGCATGAATGTTGTCATATTAGGGATTTCAAGACCGCTTTCTTTTTCAATCTCTTTTTGAAGCTCGGAGCTCTTAATCGCCGCGTTGTGGCGCTTTAAAGTTTTAATGGCAGCTTCTCGCAGCTTAGCTGCTTTTGATCCCGGTCTTGCCGTACCTCTTCTTCTTCGTGTTGTTCCGTCTGGTATACCGGCAGGAAGAGAGGAAATAGATTGAAGCTGAGGCTGAACAGACTGCTGCTGTGACGGCGGCTGATAGCTTCTGATCTCCTGAGCCGCAAGCTCAGCGAGAACCGGCAGAGAGTCTGGTTTTTTTTCAGAACGTAAATCCTTTTTGATTTCGGAAGGGCTTCCATTTCTGTCCAACTCTCTTAATTTTGCGTATATTTTATCACGTTCGATTTGATATTCACGAATGACTTTCACTTCAGCTTCATTTAATTGTTCTAACCGCAAGCGCAAAGCTTCTCTTTCATTAAACATTCCTCAATGTACCCCCTATCGAAATTAACATCTTTAAATAAGATATTAGATTACAAAAGTAATTTTATCAACTATTATTTTAGCATTTTACTATTATATTTACTCTATGAAAAATTCCTTATTTTCTGAAAAATATTTATTTTCCAGAAGAGTTCTTTATTCTCAAGGGTTCAAGGGACTTTTCGAGTTCATTTGGTATTATGTTGAAAATATATATTTTACTTACTTCTTTAAAAAAATGTAGTGTAATATCTACAATTTTCGAGTTATGGGCGATGAAATTTATCTAAAATTGAGGAAAAACATAAAAAAATTTGCTGTTTTTTCATCGTATCAATCCATATATCAACTTTCACCTTGCCCAGATTTGGAAAAATAATCTTCTTACTCATTTTCGATTCCTTTCTTATACAAATAAAAAAACCTGATGAGATCAGGTTTTTATGAAGAATCTTCAAGCCTGTTCTGTTTCAGACAGAACACGGTTCACACGTTTTTCAAGCATTTTCATCCCGCTGCCGCCGGCTTGAAAGTGACGAAGCTGGCCTGTTTTATCAAACACATAGTATGCAGGCACATAATCATTTTCAAATGCATCGGTTAAAGCATGATCACTATCAACAAAAATTGGCTGAGTGATATCATGTTCATCAGCTACTTCTTTTATTTTGCCCAGGTCAAGATCATCCTCGGAACGAGGCATATGCACAGCTATAACGTTCAGTTTATCTTGATATTGATCACGAAATTGATTCACTTGCGGCATCGCTTCTTTGCACAGATGGCAGCTGATGGACCAGAAATGAATAAGCGTCGGCTTTTCCCCGATCAATTGCTCTCTCGTTACTTCACCATTGAACCAGGCTTTTTCCCCAGTCAATTCAGGCATTGGCTGACGTAATTTCATTGCTTTCCCTCCTATTACACAAAAGGCCTAACAAATATGTCAGACCCTTTTTCGTTCTTAGAAAGAATTAAAGTGTTTTTTGGCCTGGTTTCCAGTTGGCCGGACAGAGTCCGCCGGTTTGCAGCGCTTGAAGAACACGAAGCGTTTCATCAACGTCTCGGCCAATATTGTTATGGAAAACAGTTTGATATTGGAGCTCGCCTTCTGGATTGATAATATATAATCCGCGCAGGGCCACACCTTCTTCTTCGATTAAAACGCCATATTCACGGGATACCTCGTGGTTTGTATCAGCTGCAAGCGGATATTTCAGCTGGCCAAGGCCGTTTTCTTTACGATCAGTATTTATCCACGCCAAATGAGTATGGATTGTGTCAGTTGACACTCCGATGACTTCTGCATCAAGATCTTCAAATTCGTCGTATCGGTCAGACATTGCTGTAATTTCCGTTGGGCAAACAAAAGTGAAGTCCATTGGATAGAAGAACAGCACTGTCCATTTGTCGTTTTTCATGTTTTCCTCAAGACTTACTTTGCCAAATTCTTTACTTGCAAGGACTGCTTCCATTTCAAAACGAGGAGCCTGTTTACCTACCATACGTTCTGCCATATGTATCCCTCCAATTATCGTTTGGCTTAAAAGCCGGATTCCCATGAAAATAAAGGATCATCATCTATATTTCGTTAATAACATCACAATGCCCATTATATAGGAGCTCATTTTCCGAGTCAATTTTTAACAATTCATGTTTGACTATGTCTGGAA
This sequence comes from Bacillus vallismortis, assembly GCF_004116955.1. NCBI lineage: Bacteria > Bacillati > Bacillota > Bacilli > Caryophanales > Bacillaceae > Bacillus > Bacillus vallismortis. Next base: position 2,010,736 of record NZ_CP026362.1, read on the forward strand.
CATTTTTGAAGAAAAAGTTTAACATGTTCAAGTAAAGGGTAACAAACCTCAATATGCTGCAATCACTTCAGAAAAGGAGCCCCAATATGGATTTTATTAAACAATATGATTGGCCGGGACTTATTACACATGCCAGTGTCCTGCTCGTTAAACTCGTCATTATGATTTTCATCTACTTTATCGTTCGATCATTAGGCATGAAAATCATTAAGCATCTTTTTGCAAAATTCGAGGAGCAGAACAGTTTGTCCAAAGGACGCGCATATACGCTCCAAAGCCTGACTCTCAACATATTTTCTTACATATTGATTTTTATATTCTTCGTCATGGTTCTGGATTTGTTTCATTACGACCCTAGCGCTCTTTTAGCGGGAGCAGGAATTGTCGGACTGGCTGTCGGATTTGGTGCCCAAGGGCTTGTCAGCGACATCGTGACAGGTTTTTTTATTCTGCTTGAAAAACAATTGGATGTTGGAGATTATATTACGGTTTCCACCTTTGACGGGATTGTCGAACAGGTTGGCTTAAGAACAACTCAAATCCGCAGTTTTGATGGGACACTGCATTATATCCCTAACAGAAACATTACAAACGTGAGCAATCATTCCCGGGGAACAATGGAGGCTCTGGTTGACATAAAAGTGCCGGCTGAAAGAAACATTGATGAAACGATTCACATTTTACAGCAAGTATGCAATGAAACGGCAGCCGCTCTTCCGCAAATAATAGAGGGCCCAAATGTCATTGGGATTCAAGAACTTGGCACTTCCGAAATCGTGATCAGAGTCATTGCCAAAACAGAAAATATGGAACAGTGGCGCGTCGAGCGAGTGCTTCGAAAGGAAATAAAAACCGCCCTTGACCGCGCTTTTCCTAGAGAAACTGAGTAAATAAAAGAACCGAAGCTTTTTGGGACTGACCCCATAAGATGAGACAAATAAAAACACCTTCAAGTTTGAATACGGATGATTGTTATCCGAAATTAGACTTGGAGGTGTTTTTTCTATGGGGACAAGAATGAGTTATCCGCTTGAAGTGAAACAGAAGGCTGTAGAAATGAGATTGGCAGGCGTACCTATGAAAGAGATCATGCAGGAGTTGAATATCAAAAATAATACGCAGATTAAGACATGGGTCAGATGGTATAAGGCTGGTGATACACACCGATTTGAACAACCTGTTGGTAAGCAATACACTTATGGAAAAGGTCCGGAGTATTCTTCCGAATTAGAGAAACTGCAGGCAGAGAATCGTTACCTGAGACAACAGAATGAAGTTTTAAAAAAGTACAACGAATTGGAAAGGAAGTTGATAGTAAAACGTCAGTCGAACTTGTAGAAATATTGCACAGCACAATGACCGTGCAGGATATCTGTATTCATTTAGGTATCTCTCGGGCGTCTTATTATCGTTGGAAGAAGAATATGATGAAGGATCATCCCAAACGCCATTTGGAAAAACAAATCGGCACGTTGTGCCGAGAGCACAAGTATCGATATGGATATCGAAAAATCACAGCCATATTAAAAAAGGGAATGTGTATTAACCATAAAACGGTTCAGCGTATTATGCAGAAAAATCAGTGGCAGTGCCGGGTTAAGGTGAAAAAGCGCAAGAAGAATGGGCAGCCATATGCCGTGGTCGATAATATATTAGATCGGAACTTTCAGTCTGATCATCCTCTTGAAAAACTAGTAACGGACATCACGTATTTGCCTTATGGACAGAAGCAATTGTACCTTTCCAGTATATTGGATGTATACAATGGAGAAGTGATTGCTTTTACGATTGGAGATAAGCAGGACACAGACTTTGTCTTACACACACTTGATCAACTGCCAACACTGCCTGAGAACTGCGTGTTACATAGTGACCAAGGATCTGTGTATACATCTTACGAGTATCAGAAAGCTGTTAAAACAAAAGGCATTACCATGAGCATGTCCCGCAAAGGGACGCCCGCTGATAATGCCTCCATCGAATCGTTTCATTCCTCACTAAAGTCTGAAACGTTCTATCTTAACAGCATTGATCGAACCACGACCGCCATCGTAGAACGCACTGTCAAAGAATACATTTATTATTATAACAACATTCGTATTCAAACGAAACTAAACAACCAATCACCGATAAATTATCGGCAATTGGCTGTTTAAAAGGTGTTTTGATCCCTGTCTTAAAAACGGGGGTCAGTCCCTTTTTGCTTCGGTTTTTCATTTACTGAATTCTGCTTTCCACTTCGCTGCAAATTTCTTCAGCAGTCATCCCGGAAGCTGTAATGACGGGTGCTTGTGTTGCCGTATCAGCTATTCCTTGCACATTATTGTCAAGGCCTGTTACGACACAGCAGTCACAGCCTTTTGCATCGGAAGGGCTTTTCATCATGACAACGTCATATCCTTTTTCTTTTAATGCGGCTTCAACATCTGATAACGATTGTTCAATTCCAATTTTTTTTGCCATTATTGAACACCTCCGTTTACTAGAGTGCTCATTTTTTGGAATTTTATTCTTTCATTTGTACTTAATTGGCATAAACAGAAAAATAACCTGTCATGACGTTAACCGCTGTTTCTATCGCATTTTCATCAGGATTCAGCTTTGCGTGATGAAGCCCATGTTCAGAATCAGCACCAAGCCAGAACATGAAGCCCGGATATTTCTTCAGCATGTAGCCGAAATCCTCTCCAGTCATTGCTTCTTTTGCTGCGATTACTGTTGCTAGTTCATGTTCAGCAACAAAAGACATAAATTCTTCTGTCAGCCCGCTCGTATTATAAACTTGGTGATACACAGACGGATACGTTACTTTTCCTGTACAACGGAATCCGATTTCTATTCCTTTCACTACATCTTCAATCCGTTCCTTTACCCGTTTCATCGATTCTTCAGAAAGGGTGCGAATGGTGCCTTCCAAGCGGGCTGTTTCCGCAATGATATTTTGTGCTGAGCCTCCTGTAATGGTACCGACCGTAATAACCGCGCTGTCCAGCGGATCTGTGTTTCTAGATATGATCGTTTGCAGCTGGGTGACAAGTGTGCTTGCCGCTACAACCATATCTTCGGCAAGGTGCGGATAGGCCGCATGTCCCCCTTTTCCTTCCAAATCGATGACAAGCTCTGATGTATTCGCAAAAAGGAGGCCGCTTTTTGTCGCGATCGTGCCTACGGGCAGCTCTGGAGCAATATGCAATGCGGTGATGACATCAGGCTGCCACTTTTTTAATACATCACTCTCAAGCATTGGTTCCGCACCGCCAGGCCCTTCCTCTGCCGGCTGAAACAGGAAGAGCAAATCATGTTTGACCGGGTGGTAAATAAAATGGTCAATAATGCCGAGTGCAATCGTCATATGCAAATCGTGTCCGCAGGCGTGCATGTTGCCGTGATGCTCTGATGCGAATGGAAGACCGGTCTGCTCTTCAATGGAAAGCGCATCGATATCCGCTCTGTACGCCAGCATTTTCTCCGGCTCCGTCCCGTTGATCTTAACAAAAAGCCCTGTTCGCCATTTCTCAATTTCAATTCTGTCTTGCGGATATTGTTCCAAAACATTTAATAAATATTGCTGGGTTTTGTACTCCTGAAATCCAAGCTCCGGTATACGGTGCAGATCTCTGCGGATTGCGATGAGCTCCTCTTTCTTCATTCCTTATTCCTCCCTGCCTATACGAATAAGGCGTGGATAATATATCCACGCCTTTTTTATCAAACCATTCCTTACAGCTGGCGTAATTCCTGCTTGATTTCAGTTTTACCTTTTGTTTTCTCATCAATGTCTTTGATTTTTTTAGCAGGTGTGCCTGCAACGACAGTGTATGGCTCAACATCGTTTACCACGATTGCGCCTGCAGCCACAACCGCTCCTTTGCCTACTGTTACGCCTTCAAGCACAACAGCATTTGCCCCGATCACAACATCGTCCTCAATTACAACCGGTTGAGCGGATGGCGGCTCAATAACGCCCGCAAGCACAGAACCCGCTCCAATATGGCAGTTTTTGCCAACAGTAGCTCGTCCGCCCAAGACAACGTTCATATCGATCATTGTGCCTTCGCCGATAACTGAACCGATATTGATAGAAGCCCCCATCATGATGACTGCATTATCACCGATTTCAACTTGGTCGCGGATGATCGCGCCAGGCTCGATACGCGCTTTGATATTTTTAAGGTCAAGCATTGGAATCGCAGAATTGCGGCGGTCATTTTCAACCACATAGTCTTCGATTTTGCTTTGATTTTCTTCAATGGCTGTTTGGATTTCGCTCCATTCACCGAAAATGACACCTGTGTTTCCGTTGATAAAAGCTTTCGCAGATTCGCCAAAATTGATTCCTTCCAGCTCACCTTTTACGTAAACCTTTACAGGTGTAGATTTCGTGCTATTTTGAATAAATGAAATAATTTCATTTGCGTCCATCATTTTCATATGTATAGTCCTCCTCCTGATTTTCTACCTCATTACTGTATCAAAGGAAAGATACAAAGACAAGAAAAAAGGGAACAGCCGCTTGAGCAGTTCCCAGTGGTAAGTCAGACAGCGATTCCGCTTTTCTTTGCGAATTGTCTTCCGAACTCCATCAATTCTTGCTCTTCTTCACCTTCTGGATTATTTTCGATTTTTACTGAAGGCAGTACAATTTCGCCTCCGCGTTCTTTTATTTTTGCTTCAAGCGTATCAACTGCTCCACAGAAAAATTCATATGCTGTATCACCGGAACCGAATACAGCGCAAGTTTTGCCGGAAAAATCAATCTCATCCATATCTTCAGCAAGGTCTAAAAATTCATCAGGCAAATCGCCGTCACCCCACGTGTAGGTTCCCATCATAATATGGTCATAATCGTTAAACAGCTGTGCATCATCTATATCCATCACTTCGTAACGGTCTGCCTCCGCTTCCGCCTCTTGAAGGCCCTTTTCAATCAAATCTGCCATTGCTTCAGTGTTGCCAGACATTGTTGCATAAACGAGTAAAATCTTCCCCAATTCTTTTTTCCTCCTCTAATGAATCATTGCTGACACATCGTACGGCTGAACAAATTTACATTCATACAAGCCTGCACAAAAGAAATTCTCTTTCTGATTGGCCACTCTCCATCCATGCCCTTTAATGGTATCGAACCATTTTAACGACCTGGCTTCGAGGTCGGCCTGGTAAATTCTCGAATAACCATTTTCGTCTTGCATTGTTGTGACATATATAATTCCATCATCCTCTGAAATATCAAGAAATGATTCTTCATTTTTCATCATGCTGGATTGTATAGTGAACTCTTCATCAGTCAAAATATTCCGTACAGTGACAGCACCGCACTTACCTTTCACAGAACCCATCGCAGCCACTAGCCAATTTTCATTGAACACGAGCATGGATGCTGTCATGCGTGTTTCTTCTTTTTTAACGATTTGGACTGTGTCATGGTTAAAGTCATAAGCCCAAATGCCTCCAAAATATTCGTGTATTTGCGTGCCGATGAAAAGGCTGCTGCCCTGCAGGCACAATGAACGGATTACAGGGGGGTTATCAAATCCCGCAAAAGGTTTCGCTACGCGCCAAGAAACACCAAAATCATCCGATACATAAATGCAATGCTTGCCATGGGCGCAGGCAAACCCGTCGTTTCGGCCAGTAATCGCCCATACTGTTGCGTTTGTCGGAAAGCTCGACATCGTCCAGGTTTTCCCTTCGTCAGACGAACGAATGACCGTTCCCTTTTCACCGACGCCAAACAAGTAAGGCCCTATGTAACTGATGCCATGAATTTTGCTTTTCAAACGGAAAAGCTTTCTCCAGCCCTGCTCCAAAGAATAATGAAAAATGCCTTCTCTTTGTACCGCCACAAAATAACCTGAAGTAGCCGATGCCGTGACAGCAGTCGCTCCTTTATGAAACATGGGTCTTTTCCTTGCTGATATAATCCGCCCATGCAAGAAAATCTCTCGCAAACGCTCGGCAGCTTTCCACATCATCATCTGTTTCAGGCGCCAGTTCGATTTTCAATGTTTCCTGGTAAACAGCAGCTCCCGCCTCTTGCAGCATGACGCTGAACAAATTGACCGCTTCACAAAACTTCGGATAAGAATAGTCGCCAGACCCAAAGCAGGCTGTTTTCAAGCCATTAAGCTGGAGCTGTTGGACCTCTTCAAAAAAATCTTCCGCTTCGTAAGGCAAATCGCCGTCGCCCCATGTATACGTGCCAATCAGCACATAATCATAGGATGTTAAGGCAGAAACATCCGCATCATCTATCTCAATCCAGTCGATATCCAACTCATAATCCTGAAGCGTTTCTTTTATAATGACGGCAATGTCTTCCGTATTTCCTGACATGCTGGCATATGTAATCAAGGCTTTAGCCATGTTATCACCTCATCAATTGATAATGATTTTCAATATCATATGTAACACTTTAAATGATAATGATTTTCATTGTCAATATATAAATAAAAAAAGACAGCACATCGCTGTCTTTTAAAATGGATTTTCCTGATCCAGCATATCCTTTATGACTTGAACAAAAGCTTGAACTTGCTTCAGCTCAAAGGCAGGTTCATAGCCTAATAGCCATGTGTCCCGTCCAATTGGATGCTCTTTTGTGTCTAACAGTGGCATTTTATTGACTTTATCTTCATTTTGAAGAGTAACTGACGGCAATATGGCATAACCGATTCCGTGTAGCGCCATCTGTTTACACGTTTCAATCTGATCAACCAATATCGTCTGTTTTGGCGACGTTTTAAATTTTTGATGCCACCAATGCTGAATTTCCTGAAAATAAGTACTGTCGCTTTTAAACTGGATAAACGGCCGTTCGGTATGGGCAATATCTTCGATGCAGGAAATTTCAGTGTCGACTAAATACAGGTGATCTGTCATCAAGTAATCTTTACGGCCCTTCCACTCAGGGTTCCCTCTTATAATACCGATATGAACCTGATCCTCATATAAGCTTTTCAGCATTTCGCTGCTCCAGCCGGTAATGAGCGAAACCTTTGCATTCGGGTACTTTTCCACATACGTCTTCAGGACTTTAGGGAGCCAATGCTGGCCGATTATTGAGGCGACAGCAAGCTTCAATGTGCCGTGAATTTCACCTTCAAGCTCATCAATATTTTCTCTAATCCTTTCCTGCTCTAACGTTGCATCATTCGCAAACTGAATGATTTTTTCACCGGCGGGGGTTACCGTTAACCCTTTTTGAGATCGCAAAAAGATTTTAGTGCCCCACGCCTTTTCAATCGTTTGTAAGCGCTGAGATAAAGCCGGCTGAGATACAAAAAGCCGCTCCGCCGCCTTTCTCATATTTAACTCCTCAGCTAAAACTACGAGCATATGAAGCTCTTGAAGCTGCATGTCGTCCTCCTTTTTTATAATCAATAAGTTTTTCTTATCTCCCATTCTAATAAACTCTTCGTTTCTGATTCAAGTCCTTTTCTGGTTTAAATTATGTATGCGCTTTCTTTGTTGCTCTGCCAATATAACGTAAATAGGCCGTGAAGCCTACTTATTCAATGAGCGTATGTGCTTGTTTAACTCCTTTAATACCACTCTTCTCGTAAAAATCCCTTCAAACACCTGTTCATCGTTTTCCACACAGACAAATCCGTTATTAATGACCATGCTAAATCCCTTCATAATCGGATCATTTATATGGAGACGCGGAATATCTGTCAGCATGACTTCCTCAACTGTAATTTGGTCAAGCTTTTCAAACTCAATTCGCTCAAGCCCAAAAATGCTGTTCATAATCATATTTGTGCCGATTAAACCATGTAAACGATAGGAAGCATCAAGAACCGGGATAGCTGTGTATCCGGTTTTTGTCAGCACTAATAATGCGTGCTCAAGGTTATTGCCGACTTGAACGTGCGCTACTTTGTCCGCCTCAATCATGAATTGTCCGACTGTTGCCTCAAGAAGCTGGTCTGATTGTAAGCTTATCATGTTTTCGACCCCTTTTCATTTTCATCAACCATACATTCCCTATATTACAATAATATAAACTTTATCAGTATTTGTCGAAAAGTTTCCTCCAATAAAAAAGATACTCTTTTTACGAGTATCAATTATAGGGCATTACATTAATTTTCAAATCGAAATCGGTCGTATAGTGTTACAAGTTTTTTGTAGGTGGTTCCATCAACGTTTTTGGTTCCTGTCTCTATATCGTTGATTTCACTGCTCAAAAGCTCGATAGCATACTCATGGTTGATCAGGATATTCAGCAGAAGTTTTTGTTCTTCTTCTGTAAATCGTTCACCGATAAGACTCATTCGCAATCAGGCCCCCTGTTTTATACTGAATACCTCTGAAAGCAAGTCAACTTACTTTCAGCTCTACCGCTAGAATAAGTAATCAGAAAACAAACGTCAACCGCATAATTCGACATTTCCCTTGGCTTTTCAGCCGGAATTATTTTGTAAAACGATTTGCATAGCTGAAGGCAGTGTATGAATCCGGTTTTATTTTCGCCTCTATCCCCATGGAAGTAATACGGCCTGTCATTTCTTGAATCAGTTCTTTTGTAAGCCCTTTTTTTCCAATATCCAAGTGAACCTCAAAGGTCAGATCCGCTCCCTCACCGGTAAAGGGCAGGAGCAGATCTGTGATATCCATTAAGTGTCCATCCAGAATATAAGCGGCTATTTCCTGGCTGTACGCCGTTTCTAACGAAATCTTCTCCCGAAGGCTATGTATGGGTCTGTCGACTGTATGATTTTTCAAACAGCCCCAAGCTCCCTTGCCTGTACGATGCAAATGCAATGCGGTAATAAACTTGGTGTAATCGCGGTGGACCTGTGAATCGGTTCCGATAGATAACACATAGAAGGAACGGGGGTCCTTTCGAACAAAGGCTTTAAGCCGTTCCATCACATCTTGAAAGGTCATCTGTGCTTCTGAGAGATTATAAAACAGAAAAGAATCAGCCATGCCGACACTCCTTTTCAAGGATTTACAACCATGAAACAAGTATGTTCCTTATCGTTTATTACGATTACTTTTTACAGAAGCGGGAGCTTGTTCCCCTTATTTCAGGAACCTTACTGAAGAAGTTCAAAGATTTCGATGGAAACCATGTCGATATTATCAAACGGATATGTGTTAGGTTTTTCACCTTTTTGGAAAACTGTCAGCTCAAACGTTTGATTTTTTTCGAAATATTTTACACTGCATATTTTCTCACCATTTACTTCGAAATAACGCTGCATTGGCTCGTTAGCCGCTTCCGCTGTTTCTTGCAGACTTTGCAGCCGTGTGATGATACCCATTAATTGTGACATTCTAAAAAAAGACTCCTTTCAAAAAGCAACTTCAAATCAACAAGTATTTATTATAATACAAGTTCTATTGAGCATCATACCATAAAGTCGGACAGGATGGCATTTTCCCTGCTGAATTTAAGAAAAGAAAAAAAGTGAAAAAATGATTTTTTATTAGTTTGAGGCTTTTTTTTGAATGTCATGCACACATTAATGATTTTTTTAATATGCCCGCAGCGTCAAGAAGGCTTTTTTACTAATTCATCAAAATTTTCTTTTGAAATTTTGCAATATGTAATGATTCAGGAGTGAACATCTCGCCGCATTTGCCGACTAATATCTCTTACACCGCCATGCAGCATTGGTACGGGGTTCAGGCGCTGAATGTCTATTTTTGTTCCTCCCAGTGTTCAATGTTTTCCCCTAGTTAGGTTTATTGTTTTATTGATTGTCTTATGCTTTGGCAAAATAAAAAACTTGGCGGGGGTAGCGCCAAGTTTTTTCGGATCTTGATCTGATAGAGGGGTTGGGGAACAGAGAGTAGGTATCTCTCTATAATTAAATGATAATGATTATCAATATCAATGTCAATCGTTTTTTAACATTTTTTCAATTATTAAAAAAAACGGCCTTTCAGCCGCTTAAATCAATCCATCCTGCTCATATAAATAAGAGTAAGGCAAGTCTATAAATAAATACATCTGATCATCCATCGGATACGAAAACGTTCTGATCATTTCACCAGTTTCCAAATCGCTGTACAAATCACTGAAAAACCCTTTTCTGAGGTTTCTCATTCTCATGATATTCTCCAAAAAATAAGGACGCCAACTCCAATTCTTTTCCGCGTATTCCGGCTGGTAAATCCACTCTCCATCCTGTTTAAACACATTTCCCGTCAGCTGGTCGCCTTCTTCATCACACATGTAAATTCTAAAGCTGCAATCTGTCAGCTCTTTTGCGAGTTTTTTTATAAAGTCATCATCAGAAGACAAGTTGTTTTTTCTTAAAGATGTCACAGCTTGATGGACTCGTTTGTAAAACTGTTCGGAGTGCTCATAGACGGTTTCAAGCTTCTTTTTCTCATGTGTGATAAATTGGTGAAACTCAGCTTTAAGTCTTTGCTTCAATACATCTCTCTGTGGAAACGTTTCAGAAGGAGACAACAAGTAATACCCCTGAAAATAGCGGCCGCCGTTTCTCCAAGCGTATTGAAGCTGGAAGTTCGCCTCAATATCTTCATACAGCAGTGCTGCACCGATTTTTCTCGCTAATAAAGATATGCTGTACAGCACATGCTCATATGATGGTGACGGCTGTGATATTTTCAGCGCCTGCAAATCGATTTTTAACAGATCTGGTGAAAGCAGTGCGATTCTGTCCAGGTTGCTGCTTTCTTTCCCGATGTTATCAACTGCGATTTTAATTCCGTATGTACGATAGTAGGCAAGCATATGGTAGAGCTGCTCAATATCCCCTTCAAAATTGTGCTCCGTAATTTCAAGCACAAAACGATGAAGTTCGATTCCCTTTGCTTCATACTCTTTCAGAAGCTCCAGAAAGCTTTCACCATGATCAAGCATCAGCAGATTGGCGTCCTGATTCATAAAAATCAGCAGATCAGAATCAGCCTCTAAAAAGCGGTCAAGAGCTTGGCGGATAATTCTGTTATCCACCTCTAATTTATATTCTTCGGGTATCCCCGCGTCTAAAAAAAAGGGCCCGAGACTTTGGATTTCTGAATCTGCCATTATACGCCCAAGCACCTCATACCCAACGATTTTCTGCTCCTCAGCACTGAAAATCGCTTGGTAATATGGAAGGACATCATCAATGTTCGTTAAAATATCAAGTGGATCCAACATGTTATCACCTGCTTCTCTATCTTTGTCTGATTATACCACATTGAATCCAAAGTTTAATATGCTTTAAAATGGATAAGGATTGAGCCATTGCCCCCCATCTAGAGTGACACATTCCCCATTCATATAGGAAGCTTCATCAGAAAGCATAAACGCGGCTAAAGATGCGATTTCCTCCGGTGTGCCGAGCCGGCCGAGCGGCACACTGTTCAGCGTTCGGGCTCTCGCTTTTTCTGATTCAAATAGTTTCTCCGCACCGCCTGTTCGTTCAATTGGGCCGGGTGCAATCGCGTTTGTGCGAATGCCGTATTGGCTCCCCCACTCCACGGCCAGCGTTCTTGTCAATGACAATACCCCTGCTTTCGCTGCAGCGGAATGGACGACCCCCGCTCCCGCTCCCCAAGCGTATGTGGCGGCCATATTTAAAATGACGCCCTGCTTCTGCTTCTCGATCCAATGTCTGGCTGCAGCTTGGCTGCAAAAAAATGTGCCGTTTAAGACAATCTCAATTACGGCTTTCCATCCATTGGGCGTCAGCTTTTCTGCCGGGCAAATAAAGTTTCCGGCCGCATTGTTGATCAACGCATCAAGCCGCCCAAATGCTTTTATCGCTTCTGTCATCATGTCAGAAGCGGCGGAATCAGAACGGACATCCATTTGAAAACAGGCGACCTGTCCCTCAAAGGTTTCAATGTCTCGTTTCGTTTCTGCGAGTGCTTCCTCGTTCCTCCCTGTCACCATAACGTACCAGCCTAATTCAGCCTGTCTTTTTGCCATTGCTTTTCCCATGCCGCTTGACCCGCCGGTAATAACAACCGCCTTTTTTTCCATGATTTCTCCCCCTTGTTATGAATGAGTATTCATTCAATTTTATTCTATCATGATATGCCGGCTTTTGTCAGTACATGCTGATATGAGATTTTTTCAAGATACAGATGATATAATAGAAAAACTCTATTAAAGGTTGGTTTGAAATGAAAAAGATGTCCAGAAGGCAATTTCTAAAAGGAACGTTCGGGGCTCTTGCTGCAGGAGCTTTAGCGGCCGGCGGCGGATACGGCTATGCCAGATATCTGGAGCCGCATATGATCGAGACAACCGAACACACAATCAAAAGCTCTCTCATCCCGCACGGATTTGACGGTTTCAAAATCGTGCAGTTTAGTGATACACACTTGAGTGATTCTTTTACTCTTGAAGATTTAAAGACTGTTATCCAGTCAATTCATGAATCTAAACCTGATCTCATTGTGTTTACAGGTGATATCATCGATAATCCTGATACGTACCAGCAACATCAGGCAGTCATTCCATTATTGAGAAAACTATACGCGCCCTTTGGCAAGTTTTGTGTTTACGGCAATCATGATCACGGAGGCTATGGAACTGCCGTTTACAAAAGCCTGATGACGGCCGGCGGTTTTACGGTATACCGCAATGGCTATCAAACATTGTCGCTTGCAGATGGCAGCAAAATCGAGATTGCATCACTTGATGACTTAATGCTAGGAAGCCCGGACTATGAAGGCATCCTTTCAAGGCTAAGTGACAGACTTTTTTCTATTCTGCTCGTCCATGAGCCTGATGCAGCGTTAAAAACAACAGGCTATCCGGTGAACCTTCAGCTTTCCGGCCATACACACGGCGGCCAGATTCAGCTTCCTTTTTACGGGCCGATTATTACACCTCCTTATGGAAAGGTCTACACAGAGGGAATGTATCAGACAGGCAGCACCCATATTTACGTGAACCGCGGCCTCGGGATGACCAGATTGCCTTTGCGGTTTCTGGCCAAGCCTGAAATCTCTGTCTTTACCTTAAAAAGCGCAAATTAATGTAGCAGGATGGGCTCCTCATCAATACTTATAAGTAAAAAAGAGAGGATGAGGAAACTGCTTACGTACCAGGTAAAGCAAGGTGAAACACTAAGCAGCATCGCGGCTGATTTCAGAATCAGCACCGCTTCATTACTCAATGCTAATCCGTCACTGCAGGCAGGGCTCACTGCGGGACAGTCCATTGTCATCCCCGGCCTCCCGGACCCTAATACGATTCCGTATCATATCTCAGTCTCAATCGGCGCGAAGACCCTTACGCTGTTCCAGAATAATCGAATAATGAAGACCTATCCGATTGCGGTCGGCAAAATACTGACCCAAACGCCGACTGGAGAATTTTATATTATTAACCGCCAGCGCAATCCCGGCGGCCCATTCGGCGCTTATTGGCTAAGCCTTTCTAAGCAACACTACGGAATACACGGGACGAATAATCCTTCTTCGATTGGCAAGGCTGTCTCTAAAGGCTGCATTCGTATGCATAACAAAGATGTGATCGAACTCGCTTCAATTGTGCCAAACGGAACAAGAGTCATGATTAACCGGTAATGTTTTCTTATTTGTTTCAAAAACAGGCGGTTTATAATATGATAAAGTGGGACCTTTAGGGTAAGGAGCGTTTTTATGGATATATTTAAAAATCGTAATTTTGTTCGTCTATTTTTCGCAGCACTCGCTTCTCAAATGGGGACGACAGTAGGCAACATGGCATTTGCTTTTTTCTTGCTGGACCGCTTCAGCAGCCAGCCTTCATATACGACCTTGGCGGAGCTGATGTATTCTCTTCCGACCGTATTTGTATTTCTGATCGTGGGAGTCGTCGCGGACCGGTTTGACAGAAAAAAGGTGGCGGAAAACTGCGATTGGATTAGAGCAGGTCTGACTGTCGTCCTTTTTTTCACTTTATTTACCGGCAATATTCCTCTTGTTTTCTGTATTTTATTTGTCAGAAGCGCTGTCACGAAGTTTTTCTTTCCGGCAGAAAACAGTTTGGTACAAGCCATCCTGCCAAAGGAGCATTATGCCAAAGCAGCTGGGCTTAATCAGATGCTCTTTAGTATTTTTATGGTGTTCGGAGTCGGAATAGGTGCTTTTATGTACAACACAATCGGAATTGAAGGCGCCATTATTCTCGATTTTGTCAGCTTTATCATTTCCGGGCTGCTGATCCGCAGTTGCCGAATTCCAAAGGAAGCCCGACAGCCAAATGGCGCATTCAGCTGGAGAAAAGCCTCTGTTAAAGATTCAATAAATGATTTTAGAGAAGGCATTCTCTATATATCAAAAAACAAACTGCTGGCATCCCTGATTTTCGGCTTCTTCATTTTTGGATTTGTCAACGGGGGATTCGCCGTATTGCCGATGTTTACAATGAAATATGGATTGGCGCCCGACCGTTATGAATGGCATACGTCTGTATTTACGATCGCACTCGGTTTTGGGCTGCTGGCGGGAAGTGTTCTCGGCACGATCATCTCAAAAAAAGTGAAACCCCATTTTTTAATGTCGATACCGATTTTTATCGCAGGTTTGCTGATTTTTGTCCTCGGCTACACAAATGTGTTATGGGTATATTACGCGGCAGCATTTGTCCTCGGAATGTGCATCGGACCGGTCAACATTGCGATCGGAGGCTGGATGCCAAAGATTGTTCACCCTAAGCTGATGGGACGTGTAAGCGGGTTGCAGGACCCTTTTATGATGTTTGCACAGTCACTGACACTCGGCTTAGTTGCGCTGTTATTCCCTAAATTTGTTTCAAACATTGATTATCTTTATTACGGCATGGGCGTTATCACCCTGCTTGTTTTTATTTTTTATTTTGTTGCACTGCCAAAATACAGTGCACAGGCTGTGGAAGTCAATGTTCAGGAAGTCTTTCAAGAGCAGCCCAAAAAGAAAGTAAAATCTGTATAATTTAAGTTGTTAATGCGCTTTTTTTCTCAGAAAAAAGCGCATTTTCACATTCAATATTTGCATTTCAACTTTAAAAAAGTATAATCTAATCATATAGAATTTGATAAGAGCAAAGGAGAGAAATAATGGACGACCATGCATATACGAAAGATCTGCAGCCAACCGTAGAAAATCTTTCAAAAGCAGTTTACACTGTGAACCGCCATGCAAAAACCGCCCCTAACCCTAAATACCTATATCTGCTGAAAAAACGGGCTTTGCAAAAGCTTGTCAAAGAAGGTAAAGGAAAGAAAATAGGGCTTCATTTTTCAAAAAATCCAAGGTTCAGCCAACAGCAATCGGACGTGCTTATCTCAATCGGAGACTACTATTTTCACATGCCTCCAACGAAAGAAGACTTCGAACATCTTCCGCATTTAGGTACACTTAATCAATCGTACCGAAATCCTAAAGCTCAAATGTCTTTAACAAAGGCGAAACACCTATTGCAAGAATATGTCGGCATGAAAGAAAAGCCGCTTGTGGCAAATCGCCAGCAGCCAACTTATCATAAACCCGTCTTTAAAAAACTCGGCGAGAGTTACTTTTAACATAAAAACAGCCGTGCCCCCTCGGGCATCGGCTGTTTTTATTTATTCGATAACATACGTATCCACTTTTTTAATCAAATCACTGATCTCAGGCTTACTGATCTGTTCATCTGCGCCAACGACTTCCCCGCGGTGACGCAAATCATCGGTAATTAGCGATGAGAAAATCATAACCGGCACGTCTGAACTTTTCGGATTTTCCTTCAGCAGCTTTGTGAGCCTGTGTCCATCCATTTTTGGCATTTCAATATCAGTGATAATCATATCAATCTGATCAGATAAATCCGTTTCGTTTTCAGCAAGGTCCATGATATACTCATAGGCCTCTTTTCCGTTTTCAAACGAAGAAATATTATTGTACCCAGCCTCTTTTAATTCATCCTGCAAGAGGCGCATTAAGAGCGGTGAATCCTCTACAATAATAAGCTTTTTATCAGCTCTTCTTTGATCGAAGCCCTCGGTATGCATATTGTACGTATCCACACCTGAGTCTGATTCAATATCATAAATAATTTTTTCATAATCAGGCAAAAAGATCATCAGGTTTTCGAGCTTAATAATCCCGGTAAGATGCCGCTCCATTCCTTGGTTTAACGATGTCGGCTTTTCAATTGCTTCCCAGGATACTCTGTGAATTTGAGACACAGAGCCGACATGGAAAACAATTTTCCGTTTATTAAATTCAGTTACGATATATTTCTCATCTTTTGATCCGTCAGGCTCCACTCCAAAAAATGAGAAGAGGCTGATCACAGGGAGAATTTCTCCTCTGAGCTTGATCATTCCTTCTACATGCTGATGAGAGTGAGGCACAGATGTTACCTCAACCGGCTGAATAATTTCCCTTACTTTCATGACGTTAATTCCGAAAGCATTATCGCCCACGCCAAACTTCACAATTTCCAATTCATTTGTTCCAGAATCCAATAAAATTTCGTATTGTTGTAACGACACTTCAATCCCTCGCTATTCGCATTCAGTATTGTACTGTATATATCGGCGTAAATTGTAAAAAGTGAATGGTATGGCTCTTCAAAATCGGATTCGGAGAGCGTTAAGACGCGTTTCTCTAAAAAAGAAACTTTTTTCCTACTAACCATTGACTTTCCAACTAGCAGTGATAAAATAGTCAAGGATTTTTCCAAAGAAGGGTGTAAATAATGGGTACCTTAGTAATATTCAAAGAAAATGAAATGACTGTTTTAGAAGATATCAGTGAAGAGACTTACCTGCATATGAAGAAAGAATCAGCTGACCTTCAAGAAGAGCATCCCCCGTATATGACTTGGCACGAAGACCTTCACTTTGATTATGGTTATTAATGAAAGCAGCACATATAAACAATAATAGAACATGATACAATAAAGACAATCAAAACGCTGGTTGTCTTCTTTTTTTCTGTAAAGAAAGGTATGTTTAGAAAAAAGGCGCATACAATCGAAATATATCGGCTAAAAAGGTGACAAATAGCCAGCTAGTGGTAAAATAGGATAAACTCATTATATTTGTTAAGGTGATGAATTATGGAACATTTGCTGAATCCGAAAGCAAGAGAAATTGAAATTTCAGGAATACGCAAATTCTCAAATCTTGTAGCCCAACACGAAGATGTCATTTCACTAACAATCGGCCAGCCAGACTTTTTTACGCCGCATCATGTGAAAGCTTCCGCAAAAAAAGCCATTGATGAAAACGTGACGTCATATACTCCGAACGCCGGCTACCTGGAGCTGAGACAAGCTGTACAAATTTATATGAAGAAAAAAGCGGATTTCAACTATGATGCTGAATCTGAAATCATCATCACAACAGGCGCAAGCCAAGCCATTGATGCCGCATTTCGGACGATGTTATCTCCTGGTGATGAAGTCATTATGCCGGGCCCGATTTATCCAGGCTATGAACCGATTATCAATTTGTGCGGCGCTAAGCCTGTTATTGTTGATACTAGGTCTCACGGCTTTAAGCTTACTGCCCGCCTGATTGAAGAGGCTCTGACTCCTAACACCAAGTGTGTCGTGCTTCCTTATCCGTCGAACCCTACCGGTGTGACTTTATCTGATGAAGAGCTGAAAAGCATCGCTGCCCTTTTAAAAGGCAGAAATGTCTTCGTATTATCTGATGAAATATACAGTGAATTAACATATGACAGGCCGCATTACTCCATCGCTACGCATTTGCGGGATCAAACGATTGTCATTAATGGCTTATCAAAATCACACAGCATGACTGGCTGGAGAATTGGATTTTTATTCGCGCCGAAAGACATTGCTAAGCACATTTTAAAGGTTCATCAATACAATGTGTCGTGTGCGTCATCAATTTCTCAAAAAGCCGCGCTTGAAGCTGTGACAAACGGCTTTGACGATGCCCTGATTATGAGGGAACAATACAAAAAACGACTGGACTATGTATATGACCGCCTTGTCTCCATGGGACTTGACGTTGTCAAACCGTCGGGCGCGTTTTATATCTTCCCTTCTATTAAATCATTTGGAATGTCTTCATTTGATTTTAGTATGGCTCTTTTGGAGGATGCTGGTGTCGCACTCGTGCCGGGCAGTTCATTCTCAAAGTATGGTGAAGGATATGTGAGATTGTCTTTCGCATACTCGCTGGATACGCTAAGAGAAGGGCTGGACCGCTTGGAAATATTTATATTAAAGAAACGGGAATCCATGCAGACAATAAACAACGGCGTCTAAGCCGTTGTTTTATTTTTTTGGAAATGAAATTTTAAACGCTGTGCCTTTTTCCGGCTGGCTGTCTACATGGATGGCTCCCTGATGATTTTCAATGATATTAAATGTAACCATCAGCCCAAGCCCCGTGCCTTTTTCTTTTGTCGTTAAAAATGGTTCACCAATTCGGTTCAGCACCTTTTCAGGTATGCCTTCTCCTTCATCTTTGATCGTGACATGAACAGAATGCTCATCCTCAGTTATGATAATGTCTACTGTTCCTCCGTCAGGCATTGATTCAACCGCATTTTTAATTAAATTAATGAATACCTGCTTCAATTGATTCTGATCACCGTTTATATAAATGCTGTCTTTTTGATAGCTTGTTCTGATAAAAATGCCATTCAAATTCGCCTGCGTTTCCAACAGGGCCGAGACCTCACCAATTAATTTTTTTAGGTTCAAATATTCTTTAACGGCATTTTGCTGGGGTTTCGCCAGCATGAGAAGCTCACTGAGTATTAATTCGATGCGGCTGAGTTCAGAAAACACAATATCAAAGTAGTGTTCATTTTCTTCCATCGTCGGTTTCATCAGCTGTAAAAACCCTTTAATCGCTGTCAGCGGGTTGCGGATCTCATGGGCGATTCCCGCCGCGAGCTGCCCTGCGATTGATAATTTTTCCGATTGCAGCATCAACTCTTCTGTTTGTTTTCTCTCAGAAATGTCTCGAAGAATGACTTGGACTGCCGCTTCACCAAAAAAGGTCGTCGGAATGCAGACCATCTCGGTATAGATGACCCTATTTTGGAAGGTAAACCAGGATTGCTTGACAATTTCTGATTCTGTTTTTTTCTCGGCGATGTTTTGAATTCTCTCTTTTACATCCTCATGATCGCAAGGGTGCAGCTGATCATATATGTTTTTGCCAATTAAATCCTCATAGGTAGCTGCTTCGAACAGTGAGATTCCCGACTCATTCATAAACACCCATTTCCCATTGTGAATCACCGCAATGGTATCGATTGAATTTTGAATGAGCAGCTGATATCGTTCACGGCTTTTTTGCAGGATGGTTTGGAATTTTTTCCTTGAAGAGATATCGATCAGCAGCAGCAGTTCAGCCTGCTGGTTTTTGTAGACGGTCGGGGACGCTTTCACTTCTAAATGAACAGGTGTGCCATCAAGCCTTTTCCACGTCTGTTCAATCATTCCGACTTCCATTCCTTTTTGCATTCGTATAATCCTGTTTTTCACGATATCGTGATATTCTTCTTCAATAAATTCATAGGACCATTTGCCAATAATAGTATCCTTGCTTTTCGCTCCCAGCATTGAAAGCATCGCGCTGTTTGCATAGACGATCTTTCCTTTGACACTGATGCATAGCGGACTCGGGAGATTTTCAACTAACCGTTCATAATCATCTGTTATATATGTAGTCGATTCCGGGCTTGCAGGCTCGATTTCATGTTTTTCGAAGCTTAGGGGTTGATGGCCTGTTTCTTCTTCAAGAACTTTCATTTTCAAAATGATTTCCCGTTCTGTCCGCTCAGCTCTTGTCGTCACAATTTCTACTGCAGCCTCCACCCACACAATCGTATGATCTTTTTTTATAAAACGAAAGGTACACGGCATCAGATGATGTTCATTATAAAAGTAGCTTTCAACTAAAAATTGGTCTTCCTCATGCAGGAACGTTTTGAGGAATGATCCGATCATCTCTCCTTGGAGATAGCCCAAATGCAGTTTGGAGTTGGCAGATATATAAATGATGCGTCCATTAGAGGCCAAGACTGCATGAATATCGGTTTTTGTTTGAAATGGTTTAACATGCTGCGTATCCTGTTCCACAGAATCCCTCCTTTGCATGATCATCTTGTTTCGACATATACAGATTGACTTTTACCTAGTATGATTCGCTAGAAAATCAGGATTCTCCTTCTATTCTTATGGTGAACGTCATTTTTTGAATAAATGAAAGGGCGCACAATCATTCAGATGTGCACCCTCTTTTTTATTTTTTGCTGTGTTTTTTTTCGAGCTCTGCGTAAGCGTGGATAGCTCTTTTCGCAATAATTTTATTGATCTTATCATCATCCTTTACAGAAGGTACAACGACACTGAAAGCCACTTTTGGATTTTTCGACGGGTAATAGCCTACAAAAGTTAGGTTATATGTTTTTTTCCCCCACCAATTACGGTTCGTGCCATAGTAAAATGTTTCCGCTGTTCCTGTTTTTCCGGAAACATCTTCTGTAAACGTATTTTTAGCAGTCCCTGAAGCGGTAACTAATTTCATTCCTGTCTTTACCTGCTGTATATCACTTTCTGTATTGTTAATTTTATTGAGAATGTTTGGCTTTCGTTGTTCAATTGTTTTTCCGAGACCGTCTTTATTGCTGGGCTCATGAATACTTGTAACAATTCTTGGCTGAATACGATAGCCTCCGTTGGCTATGGATGAAATGTACTGCGCCATTTGAAGCGGTGTGTATGTATCGTATTGACCGATTGCCAAGTCTAATATTAATCCCCCTACAGCATCAGGCGTGGTTTGCATACCGGCTGATTCCTGCGGCAGATCAATACCTGTCTTTACACCCAGGCCAAATTGGCTGTAGTAATTTCTCATTTTGTTCAAATCCTTCTGGTCAGCGGGAAGAGGTCCATGCGGCTTGTATGTAACACCGGCAATATGCATGGCGACATTAAACATGTATACGTTTGAGCTTTTTTGCAGTGCGGTTAATTCGTTAATAGTTCCCATATTCATATAGGACTTCTTAGGCTTGTTACCGTTTCCTGCAAAATAAAGAGGTGTATCCACAAAATATTTATAATGCGGAATCCCGTCCTGATAGCCGGCAAGTACGGTGGCACCCTTCACTGCCGAACCCATTTCATATTGGGTCGTAAATGCGCCTATCGCATAATCTTGAATTTTGTTTGTTTCTAAATCTATCTTTTTTCCCGCCATCGATAAAATATCGCCGTTATTCGGGTCCATCATCACGACAAAGGCTCTGTCAAGCATATAGTTCCCACGTGCACGGCTGTTTCTCACTTCTTCTTCAATGATCTTTTCTACTTTTGCCTGGAGCTCCATATCGAATGAAAGCCGTAGATCGTATCCCCTGCTGCCCTTATCAATGGTTTTTTGGCTGACGACATTTCCTTTATTGTCTTCTACGTATTGCACTTTTTCTTTATGGGAATTTAAGTAGTCTTCATATTGATATTCTAAATAACTTTTCCCCACCCTGTCATTATTGGCATAACCTCTTGTTAAGTAGAAATCTTTCCGGTCGCTGAGCAGGCCTTGTTCAGGTGTTGTGACGCCCCCGAAAACGGAATAGAGGGTTTTATCATAAGGGTATTTTCGTGTCCAATCATTTACGATGTCGATTCCCGGAAGCTCTTCTAAATGCTCAGAAACAATTGAAATTTCATCATATGTTAAGTCATTTTTTGGTCTTTGCGCGGAGCTTTTCTTCTCATCGAGCAGCGTGCCATTTTTTCCAGTGCTGTTGCTTTCATTTGGATTCATCGCCTTTACAATTTGAGGTTCGTAAGCATTGCCGCTTGAAAACCTTGTATATATCGCAGCAGTTTCCATTTCTTCATCATTTCGCTGAATAGCCTTCAATTCTTCATCCGGAACACGCTCGATTTGGAGTTTGTAAGCCTCCGCCCCTTTCAGATTGCTTTCAGATTCCTTGAGCAGAGCAGCAGCTTTTTTCGGATGGGATGCGATCCAGTAATCACGCAAATCCCTATCCTTCAAAAATTCTGTATCAATATGAATGAAAGCAGCAAGCTTCTTCGCTGTTTTGATTTTATCCTCTGTTTTTGTGCTTGATGTTGAAACATAGACAATTTCAGGCACGCTCTGGTTATCGACAGCAACTTTCTGATTTCTGTCATACATCTTCCCTCGAGGCGCGGGATAATACGCTGTTTTTGCATTTGCTACCTCAGCGTCTTCTTCATGCTGTTCACCTTCAACAATTTGAACAACACCAAGCTTGAAAATTAATGCAGTGAATAGAACAAAGACAGCAAGGAAAAAAAGGTTCATTCTGATCGCTCTGTTTCCTTTGCTCTTTTTCTTTGGTTCACGTCCTATTTCAGTCACTTCTGGTTACCCCTCTCAGATCATTCAATATATTTACATATACTGAGATTAATTGTAACACCTTTGTAATAGTTGTTACAGCAAAAAGGGATAAAAAAAACTGTCAATATAAAAACATATTTAAATTTAACTAACGATTCAAAAAAAAGGAAGACATGTAACAGTGTGATAAAACATGATTTGCAGCTGATTCCCTGCTTTTCAAGGATTCAGCACACACTAGTTACAAAAATGACAATCTCTCTTTGTCAAAGGAAAGTGATGGTTGCTTTATGACAAAAAAGCTATGTTATGATTTTTTTGTAGAAACAAACAACTCTAGGAGGTTATGAACTCATGAAGAAAGCATTTATTTTATCTGCTGCCGCTGCGGTTGGATTATTCACATTCGGAGGCGTACAGCAAGCATCAGCGAAAGAACTCTCCTGCCAGCATGTGGTAAAGGTAAAAATGGGGAACACAGTGCAAAACATGTCCCTTAACGATATCGTCAAAAAATTGCATATTAAAACAAATATCAAAACGTTAAACGCTGCAAATGAAAAAGAGCTTAAGAAGCTTCTTCAAAAACATGCGAAGCAATCTAACATGAATATTCAGGATGTTCAAAAGACAGAAACGGCAAAACCTGCGAAAAAGACAGCTGAAAAAGCAGCTCCTGAACAAAATACTGCTTCTAAAGCACCTGCAGCTGCTGAAAAAACAAATAAAACAACATCTGCGCCTTCATCTGTAAGCACATATGAGAAAAAAGTTGTTGAGCTTACAAATGCAGAAAGACAAAAACAAGGCTTAAAGCCGCTTCAAATTGATGAAACATTAAGCAAATCTGCACGCGCAAAATCTCAAGATATGAAAGACAAGAACTACTTTGATCATCAAAGCCCAACTTACGGTTCACCGTTTGATATGATGAAATCTTTCGGTATCAGCTACAAAACAGCAGGTGAAAACATTGCCAAGGGCCAGAAAACACCAGAAGAAGTAGTGAAAGCCTGGATGAACAGTGAAGGACACAGAAAAAACATCCTAAACGCTAACTTTACTCATATCGGTGTCGGCTACGTTGAGTCCGGAAGTTACTGGACACAGCAATTCATCGGAAAATAATACAAAAAAGATTGCCTGTATCGTACCAGGCAATCTTTTTTATTTTACCCAAAGCTTGTATATACTCTGAGTTCCGCTGTTTTCTTCACCTTGTGCAGCGAGCTTGTCATATAAGGATTTCGCGAGCGATAAGCCTGGCATTTCTTCTCCCATTAATTCCGCTTCCTCCAACGCAATTCCCATATCTTTAATAAAATGCTTCACATAAAAGCCCGGTTCAAAATTGCCTTGCAGCATACGGGGAGCAAGATTTGACAATGACCAGCTTCCCGCTGCGCCCGTTGTGATGCTTTTCAGGACATTTTCCGGCTGCAAGCCAGATTTTTGTGCATATGCCATCGCTTCAGCCACACCGATCATTCCAGCTGCAATTGCAATCTGATTACACATCTTGGTATGCTGGCCGCTTCCAGCCGGTCCTTGGTATTGAATATTTTCTCCCATTAAAGAAAAAATCGGCATGCAGGCCTCAAAGGCTTCTTTTTCTCCACCAACCATAATTGCGAGTGTTCCGTTTTGTGCACCGATATCTCCGCCGGAAACAGGGGCATCTAAAGCGAATAATGCTTTTTCTATAGCCGCTTCAGCAATCTTCTTCGCCAGCGAAGGCTTAGATGTCGTCATATCAACCAGATATGCGCCTTTTTTTGCGTTTTCAATGATTCCGCTGTTTCCGAAATACACTTCTTCAACGTCACTGGGATAGCCGACCATTGTAATGATAACGTCCGCTTCTTTTGAAAGATCTTTGACGGTTTCTTTCCATACCGCGCCTTTTTCCAGGATGGTATCTGCTTTTTCTTTTGTCCGGGTGTACACCAATACAGGATGCCCGTCATTCAGAATATGTGATGCCATGCTCTTTCCCATCACGCCAAGACCGATAAAACCAATTGTTTTTTTCAAAGTCATTCCTCCCAGAGGCTTTATTTGGATTTTAGTTAAAATTTATCATATTTCCTTCATTTTCTAGACTACCATATCTATTCTTCGTATAGTAGACTCTTCACATAAAAAAATCCCCAAGTTTTTGGGGATGTAAGGGTTACAATGTGAATTTCGCAATTGTGTTCATCAGCTCTTGGCTTGCATGCTTTAATGTTTCCGTTGAGTGTTTGACTTTATCAAGGGTGATCAGCTGCTCATCAGTTGATGCATTCACTTCTTCTGCTGCAGCGGCTGATTCCTGTGATATGGCTGAAATGCTTTGAATGGCTTCAGAAATCGCGAGCTGTTCATTACTCATTCTTTGAATTTCTTCGTAAATGTGGTCAATGCCTTGAACAAGTGACTGCATTTCCACGGTAATCGTGTTTAATACTTCTCCAGTCTCATGAATGGCACTGTTTTGTTCATCATTCATTCTGCTTGCCTCAACCATTGCGTGAGAAGCTTCTTTCGTCTCAACCTGGATAAGCTTCACAGTCTCGCTGATATGCTTTGTCGAAAGCGCAGATTGCTCAGCAAGCTTCCGTACTTCTTCGGCTACGACAGCAAATCCTCGTCCGCTTTCTCCGGCTCTGGCAGCCTCAATGCTGGCATTTAAGGCAAGCAAGTTCGTTTGGTCAGAAATATTCGAGATCGCTGTAACCACTTCTTCAATATTCTTTGTTTGATTTTCTAAATCAAGCAGCATTGTTTCAACTTTTTTCGTTTCCGTGTTGGCTTCGTTTGACTTCATCAGCAGCTGGCCAAGCGCATCAAGCCCTTTATAGCTTGCATCCTCAGACGATTTTGAGCGTTCTTTCATTCCGCCTGCCTCCGCAGCAATTTGTCTGATTTTTGTTGACAGACTTTCTGATTTTTCGTTAATGGTCTCTACTTCTGAAGCTTGTTCCGATGCCCCTGCTGCCACTTCTTCAATCGCTTTTGCAATCTGTCCGCTTGTTTCATTTGTTTCGGCGGAGACAGCTGTTAACTGCTCAGAGGTATCAGATACTTTCCCTGAAGACAGTCTCACTTGTTCTACCATTTCCTTCATATTTTCTACCATCTGGTTAAAGTCTCTAGTGAGAATCCCGACTTCATCCTTGGATTTAGATTCAGCATGAACGGTTAAATCGCCTGCGGAAACTGCCTTTGTTTTTGCAATCAGCTGCTGTATTGGACCGGTTATCGTTTTGGCCAGAAAGTAGCTGAGAATGATTGTAGCGACAAGCGCAATCAATGATATCAAAAGATTCGCCCGATTCATTTTATCGGAAATCCACATTAATTTGTCAGTATCAAATTGCGTTCCGACTTTCCAGCCCGTTTCTGCAATCGTTTGGTACACAACCATTTTCCCATTGTCATCCTGTATCCCTTTTTTGTCAGATGCAATGGTGTTCAGTGTTTGATCCTTTGATATATTTTTCCCTTGATTTGACGGATGGGCTAAAAGATTGCCGCCCGCATCAGCTAAAAAGGCAAATCCATTGTAGGGCACCTTTTGCTTATTGACCATGCTCTGGATGGCGGAGAGCTTCAAATCGTAGCTGGCAACCCCCATCACTTTTTGCCCGTCAAGAACCGCTTTCGAAGCGGTGACAATCATATCTCCCGTCACGACATCTTGATAAGGCTCCGTCCAAACGACTTGATCAGGGGTTTCAGCTGCAAGCTTATACCATGGTCTCGAGGTTGGATCATAATCATCAGCAAAATCGGCTTTCGGATATGTAAACATTTCTTTTTTGGCGGTGCCTATGTAAGCCATCGCAACATAATCATCATGATCTTTGATTTGTTTAATATCATCGTTAAACAGCCGAGAAGCTTCTTTGCTTGGTTTCGTTACAAACGTATGAGTTAATTCCCCGTTAGCCAATCTTGATAACGATGTGGCATAATTTTTTAATTGCAATTCAATATTTTGTTCAAGTGACTGCGTCACGTTTTGAGTAGTATTTTTCCCATCCTCTGTAATCATCGGTTTTAGTGTCAGATACGAAGACAGCATTAAAAGACCAACTGTGACGATTAACATGATCGAAACAAAAACAGCAATCTTCATGTGAAGTTTTTTAAACAAACCAATCCCCTCCTACTTTCTATATCGGTCCTTTCGTTTAAAAAATGAATAATCAAAAAATAAATTATATGAAAAACGGAATATATTTACTGAAAATTCAATCTCATTTTTAGTTGAAACAACGTAAGGAGAGGAATGGCCATATAAAAAATGTATGTGCACAACGGCCGTAAGTTGGGGCGATGATTCAAAGGCCGACAAAATGGCGATGATTTCTAATCAAAGAGATGGAAATACTTTCATTGTAGTGAATATTTCAGTTTTGATTGCTTCGAATTGGAAAATGGCTCATGAACACCATGTATGAGCTGACTGTTGAGAAACGGCTTGTGCGCTTCTCGGCGGCGGGCGTATTCCTTCTATCATAGATTCGCACACCAGATCAGTGCTGTACAATACATGAAGATGTGATAAAGGGCAAGAAAAAAGCCCATGTGCCCTCTTTCTCCTCCAGTGCGGCCGTTCACTGATTCATGTAATCGGCAATGATTTCGAGGATAAAGAATGATTGAATGTCGGTGTCTTAATGGAATGGAAAAATTCTTTTAATATAAAAAAGCGAGCTGTTCATCACAACAGCCCGATTAAGTGAAATATTCGAGTTTCGCATTAGGGAAATAAGCATCAATATAGGATTCAAGCGTTTCCCGAAGATCATGTTCTTCATCTTTCTGATAAATATATTTTCCGATCCCGTAACGGCCCCATTTATAACGCCGCTTTTCTTCATCTAATTCGAGTTTTGTCTTTGGATAATTCTTCTCAATCACCCGTTTGGCTGGTTTGGTAAAACGGTGCTGTATTAATTCAAACGTAATATCATGTCTAACGTCCTGCGGCAAAGCAGCGTCAAGCTTTTCAAACAAATGTCTGTATCCTTCTTCCCAGCCTTCATGAATATAAATTGGCGCTACTATAAAGCCTAGCGGATACCCTGCTTTTGCAACTTTTACAGCGGCCTCTATCCGTTTATCAAGAGGTGAGGTTCCCGGCTCAAAGTTTTTAATTACATAGTCGGCATTAATACTGAATCTAAATCTTGTTTTCCCGTTATGCTTTGCGTCTAAAAGGTGATCGACATGATGGAATTTCGTTACAAATCTAAGCTTTCCGAGATCACTTTGTCCAAAATGTTCAATGGCGCGCTTCAACGTGTGAGTCAGGTGATCAATTCCGACAATATCTGATGTACATGAAGCTTCAAACCTTGTGAACTCCGGTGCTCGCTCCTTCATATACTTATCTGCCTGATCTAAAATCTCTTCGACATTGACATAAGTTCTGATATACGGCTTTGATCCCATGGTTGTTTGCAGGTAGCAGTAATGGCAATGCCCCATGCAGCCTGTTGCAAACGGAATGGCATATTCAGCCGAGGGTTTGGAAGAGTCAAACTTTAATGTTTTTCTGACACCGATGACTAAAGTTGATTTCGCATTGCGATATTGTTGAAGGTGGTTTTTCCCAGGAATATTACGCACCTGATTGTGGGATGTCGTTTCTCTGATTTCAATGCCCATGTTCTCAAATTTATCCTGCAGTTCTTGGGCCAACGGGTATTCCAGCGCTCTCGGTTCAATATACACAAGCTGCGGAACAAATGGGTTCTGCATAATGCCACATCCTTTTCCTTTACTAACGTTACTTTTCTCATAAGACGGAAAGGATATGAGTTGTAATGATTTCCTTGTTACTCATAAGGATCGATATCAAATAGTTCTTTGTAAAGTGATTTCGCTTCTTCATAGCTTGCAAACACAGCATCATCCTCTGCAAACGGATGATAGGTCTCAAAAATAAACAGAGAAAGCTCACCTTCATGGTATGGGTGATGCACAATTTCTGCTTCCTTTATGTGGGCAACATTGGCGGCGTGCGGATTTCTGTAGATCACATACACCTGATCTCCTGCGTTAAATTGGTTTGACATACTATCCCTCCTAGCCATGTTATTGTGCCCTTTTATACCCTTGCTTATGAAAAAAACCAGACAGGCCGGAGGCCGTCTGGTTTTTGTATATTACTTGAATGTTTCTTTTACGAACGCGACAACTTCTTCTGTCGTGCTCATGGATAAGATTTTCTCTTTGAATGATTCAGCTTCTTGTTTAGACAATTTGCTGATTTGCGTTCTAGCCGGAAGGATAGAAGTTGCGCTCATTGAGAACTCATCTAAGCCTAAGCCGAGAAGGATTGGAATCGCAATCTCGTCTCCTGCCATTTCTCCGCACATGCCAACCCATTTTCCTTCTTTGTGCGCCGCTTCAATGACGAGTGTAATTAAGCGCAGGATTGCCGGGTTGTATGGCTGATACAGGTAAGATACACGTTCATTCATACGGTCAGCAGCCATAGTGTACTGGATCAAATCATTTGTTCCAATACTGAAGAAATCAACTTCTTTAGCAAACTGATCAGCGATGACTGCAGTTGACGGAATTTCAACCATCATACCGACTTCAATATCATCAGATACAGCCTGTCCCGCTTTGACAAGCTTTTCTTTCTCTTCAAGCAGGATCGCTTTTGCTTCTTTGAATTCATTAACTGTCGCAATCATAGGGAACATGATTTTCAAGTTTCCGTATGTACTTGCACGAAGCAGCGCGCGAAGCTGTGTTCTGAAGATTTCTTGCTCTTCAAGGCAAAGACGAATCGCTCTGTAACCCAAGAACGGGTTCATTTCTTTAGGAAGCTGCAGGTAAGGAAGCTCTTTGTCTCCGCCGATATCAAGTGTCCGCACGACAACTGATTTTCCTTCCATACGCTCAAGAACCGTTTTGTAAGCATCAAATTGCTCATCTTCTGTAGGCAGCTGATCTCTTCCCATGTAAAGGAATTCTGTACGGTAAAGGCCAACTGCTTCTCCGCCGTTTTCAAGAACGCCTTTTACATCATCAGGCGTACCGATGTTTGCTGCAAGTTCTACATGATGGCCGTCTTTTGAGACAGTCGGTTCATTGACAAGCTTCGCCCACTCAGCTTTTTGAGCCAAATAAGCATTATGTTTTTCTTCATACTCTTTTACAGTTTCCGCAGATGGATCGATAATGACATCGCCATTGATACCGTCAACGATAACAGTCACGCCGTTTGGGATCGTGCCTGTAGCCGTTTTCGTACCGACAACTGCTGGAATCTCAAGAGAACGAGCCATGATGGCAGAGTGAGATGTACGTCCGCCGATATCAGTCGTGAATCCTTTTACGAACTCGCGGTTTAATTGAGCTGTGTCAGACGGTGTTAAGTCTTCAGCTACAATAATAACCTCTTCTGAGATCATGCTCGGGTTTGGAATTTCGACGCCAAGCAGGTGGCCGGTTACGCGTTTTGTTACGTCGCGAATATCAGCCGCACGCTCTTTCATATATTCGTTGTCCATTGATTCAAACATAGTAACGAACATAGAAGACGTTTCTTTTAAAGCGAATTCAGCGTTCACTGAATCAGTGCTGATTTTTTCTTTCACAGGGTTTAGCAGCTCAGGGTCACTGAGAACTAAAAGGTGAGCAGAAAAAATGTCAGCTTTATCCTGACCAAGTTCTTTCAAAGCGTGCTCTTTAATTTTTTCGAGCTCTTCTTTTGAACGTGCAATTGCTTCATCAAAACGGCTTACTTCCGCTTCAGAATCAGAGATGTTTTTCTTTTCAACCGTTAAATCTGGCTCTTCAAGCCGGTACGCTTTTGCAATCGCGATGCCGGCTGAAGCGCCAATCCCTTTTAATTCTTGCATTACTCGCCAAGTCCTTCGCTTTTCATTGTTTCTTCTAAAGCGTTAAGAGCATCGTTTTCGTCAGCGCCAGTAGCAGAGATTGTGATCTCAGCGCCTTTAGCGATTCCAAGAGACATAACACCCATGATAGATTTAAGGTTTACTGTTTTGCCGTTATATTCTAAATTAACGTCAGCGTCGTATTTGCTTGCAGTTTGTACTAGAACTGTCGCAGGACGAGCGTGGATTCCAGAATCTGCAGTTACTTTAAATGTTTTTTGTGCCATTTTTATCATTCTCCTTTTAACTTAAAGCTATATTACTTCACAATATTATATCATACAGCTGTACTTGTCATCTGACAAGCACAGCGTACTAACACCTTATTTTTCAATCTTCACAATTTCTTCTTGTTCTCTTTTGACCGAACCGCTTGCCTTAATGCTGACTGATTCTCCTTCAGCAAGATTCGTAAACACAATCGGTGTCATGAGAGATGGTACATTCGGTTTGACTGCGTCAAGATCAACTTCAAGAAGTTTTTGTCCGGGCTCAACGCGGTCTCCTTCTGATACGAAAGACGTAAATCCTTCACCCTTCAGGCTGACCGTATCAATGCCAAAGTGGATCAAAATTTCTCTTCCGCCGTCGGATTGCAGGCCAATCGCGTGTTTTGTCGGGAACACATTTAGAATTTTTCCTCGAACCGGCGATACAACAACACCTTCTGAAGGGAGAACCGCAAAACCGTCGCCCATCATTTTTCCTGAGAAGACTTGATCAGGAACATCGGTAATCGGGTGAATTTCCCCGGTAATCGGAGAAACGAATACTTCCTCGCCGATTTCATTTTGCAGCGGTTCTGCAATGACTTCCTCAACCTGCTGACCTACTTCTTCTTGGGCAGATGTTGTCGGTTCAGGTCTTGGCTTGCGTCCCGCAATGATATCTTGCATTTGTGTTTTTAAACCGTCAGAGCGAGGTCCGAAAATAGCCTGAATGTTGTTGCCGACTTCCAGCACGCCGGAAGCGCCAAGCTGTTTCAGACGGTCTTTATCAACCTTTTTCTGATCGTTTACAGTCACACGCAGACGAGTGATACAAGCATCAAGGTGTTTGATATTTTCCTGGTCACCCATTGCCTGCAGGATCTCATAAGGAAGATCTCCAGCTTCACCTGTTTTCCCAGTTGCTGCAGTTTCAGCAGCAGCATCTTCGCGTCCCGGTGTTTTCAGATTAAATTTGCGGATGGCAAATCGGAATCCGAAGTAGTAAACGACCGCAATCGCTAAGCCGACAGGGATGACAAGCCACCATGCCGTCCGGTTCGGCAAGATACCGAATAGGAAGTAGTCAATAAGACCGCCGGAGAATGTCATCCCAATTTTAACATTCAACAGCTGCATGACCATAAATGAAAGCCCTGCGAACACACAGTGGATCGCAAACAAAACAGGGGCAACGAATAGGAATGAGAATTCCAATGGCTCTGTGATCCCTGTTAAGAAAGAGGTCAAGGCCGCAGAACCCATAATACCCGCAACGAGTTTTTTGTTTTTCGGTTTTGCTTCATGATAAATCGCAAGCGCCGCGGCAGGCAGACCGAACATCATAAATGGATATTTACCTGTCATGAACGTACCTGCTGTTAACTGTACGCCGTCTTTAATCTGCGCCATAAAGATACGCTGATCCCCGCGGATGATTTCCCCTGCTGCACTCTTATAGCTGAAGAATTCATACCAGAACGGCGAATAGAAAATGTGGTGCAAACCGAATGGAATGAGCGAACGTTCAATTACCCCGAAGATAAATGCCGCAAGGGTTGGATTCGCTTCCACTAATCCTGTTGAAAAGGCATTCAATCCATTTTGGATAGGAGGCCAGATCACTAACATAATAAGACCCAGAATCAGTGCAGAAATTGACGTAACAATTGGAACGAAGCGTTTACCCGCAAAGAAACCAAGATATTGCGGCAGTTCAATTGTGTAAAATCTGTTGAACAATAAGGCAGCTAACACACCGACGATAATACCGCCGAACACGCCTGTCGCCAAGGTAGGTATACCAAGCATGTTTACATATGCTGGATGGTTCTCCGTGAAAAACTTGGCTCTTTCGATTGAATCGGAAGGAATGGTTCCGTTTGCAAGAAGAACCGCACTCATGGATACGTTCATCACCAAATAACCGATAATTGCTGCAATCCCTGCAACTCCATCACCGTTGGCAAGCCCGATGGCTACACCTACTGCGAATAGGAGCGGAAGATTATCAAAAACAATCTGTCCAGCGCTTTCCATAACACCTGCTACGAGCTGGACATTGTCATTGCTCAAGAAATGCAGGACTTCAATCATGTCCTTATTTTGCATGGCATTTCCGATCGCAAGCAGGATACCCGCAGCCGGAAGGATCGCAACTGGAAGCATAAGCGCGCGCCCGATTTTTTGAAGAACGCCGAATAATGCTTTAAACATAAGAATTGACCTCCTCTTTTTACTAGTCTGACCTTACAGCTAAAAATCATGACAACGAATTCACAGGCGTAAATCTCCCAGTTTAACCGTTTACATTTGCCCTTTTACACAACAAAAAGGGCATGAGCAAAATTGGGTGCACAAAAGAACGAGAATTGATTTCCCGTTTTTTCCCCTCAATCACTCATGCCTGATCGGATCAGTAACACGTTATAAGGATAAACTGATTTTATGAAATTTTATTGGTTAATCGGTACAGATGAAGCGTCAGATAAACCGCTTCCGCCTCATGAACTGGTTTCTTTAATGTTTGCTGCAAGATTTTAATCAATTTCCAAGCTGTATTGTAGCATAGCGGATATTCATTTTTCAATAACAACATTAATTTTTCTGGTTCTTTAGTCGGTTCTTCTTTTTTAATTCTTTCTATTGTAAATCTGATATGGCGGATCAGCCGCAAATAGTTGACACTTTCTTTGTTCACTTTCATTTGAAATGAGTCTTCAATCACCTCGACAAGCTGCGCCATCAGCTGCGAGTGCTGATTGACTTCGGACAACGGACGGTTTGTCAGGGCCGAATGAATATGAAGGGCGATAAAACCGATCTCCCCTTCCGGAAGGAAGATTCCCGCTTTTTCATTGATCATATCTATGACTTCTTTGGCTATTTGGTATTCTTCAGGGTATAGTGATTGAGTCTCCATTAAAAATGGATTTTTCATATCAAAGCCCTGCTGCTGTCTTTTGATCGCAAATGCGATATGGTCAGTCAGCGCAATGTGAATATGTTCATTTAATGAGTGGTTCGTCCTATTGCTAATGTGATAAATGACATCGTTTGAAATATCAACAAGCTTTTCATCAACATAGTCAAGGAGCTTTTTAAACTGTTTTTGTTCCTTTTCGTCTTTTAAAATGAACATTTTCTCGTAGCCTTTATCTTCAATGACGTCATCTTGTTTTTTTCCGAAACCAATCCCTTTTCCGATTAAAACGACTTCACTGTATTTATGATGAGAAGCAATTAATACGTTATTATTCAGTACCTTTTTCACTGTAAAGGACCCATTCACGATCCTCAGCTCCTTTGTCATTCAATACCTCATATCGTACATAACGAACGGAATGCACGTCAAACATTTTTTCAGCGCTTTCACTAAACAGTCGATCTTTCGATGAGGCGGTAATCGAGAACTTTCTTTTCAATCGGCTGTCCCTGAATTCTTTTTTCCAGCATCGCAAACGCCTGCTTTCCCATTTCCTTTGTTTGAATGTCGATCGTTGTGATACCAAGCGATTGGCTGATTTCATGGTTATCAACGCTTAAAATGGCAAGCTCATCTGGCACCAATACCCGCCGCGCCTTTGCTTCAAGTAAAAGCCCTGCTGAAACTTGATCATTGGCGACAAAAATAGCCGTCGGCTTCTCCTTCCAATTTTTCCATTTATGAAAGAGCGCCTTCCCATCATTGATTGAAATCGCTTTCTCGATCACCCAATCTTCATGAAATGCCTCTCCGATCTCTTCCAATGCTTCTCTATAGGCTTTGATTCGAAAATGGCTGTTCATGCCCTTCTTTCTTGCCAAACAGATGGCTATTTTTTTATGGCCTTTGGCCATTAAATAGTCCAATCCGTACCTGAATGCTTGTTCGTGAGGGATGCTGATGGTTGAAAAACGGCCGATATCTGAATTCTGGCAAAGCAATATCGGGCCCTTCCAATCCATGAGCCTCTCATCAGCAAGCGCTTTCGAACAAAAAATCAAGCCGTCAACTTGGCGCTCTTTTAACTGGGTCAGCGCAAAAATTTCTTTCTGAATATCGTAGTTGGTTTGGAATAAGGAGAGGTGAATCCCGGATCCCTCGGCTGCATCAGCTATGCCTCCAATCAGCTCTGCAAAATAAGGCAAATTAATTGTCGGCAAGACAACGCCAATCATGTTTGAATATCCTTTCGATAAATGCACGGCATGGATATTTCTCGTGTACGCCAACGCTTCCATTGCCTCAAACACCCTATTTCTTTTATCTTCGCTGACGTAAGGATGGTTGTTGATGACTCGGGAAACCGTTGTAATGGAGACACCGGCTTTTTCTGCAATGTCTTTAATATTGGCCATAGATTCCCTTCTTTCTAAAACCCCTTGATCTGGAATGCGTTTCATACAATATGATATGAACATACCAGACATATTTTATGTTTTTAGCTGAAAGGAGAAGGATTACATGGGTTTCTTCATTTTAATTGGATTATGTTTAACTGTTCTCGGCGGCAGCTATCTCGCTGTAAAACCGCTCAACCAAAATCATGAAATCGAACCATTTCGAACATTTGATGATTTTTTTATTTAATGCAGATAAAAAAGGACGATGTCGAGAACAAAGTCCTTTTTTATTCCTGTTATGGCAGTATGATCAATTCCTTCGGAAATTGGGTCAGAGCAACCGCTCCGTTTTTTGTCACATGAACGTCATCCTCTATGCGCACGCCGCCGATCTCAGGCACATAAATCCCTGGTTCGATCGTGTAGACCATGCCTTCCTGCAGCAGTGTATCGTTGGCTTGGCTCATTGATGGGTACTCATGGACAGAAATCCCGAGTCCGTGTCCCAGCCGGTGAGGAAAATAATCACCGTATCCCGCCTTTTCAATGATACCGCGGGCAGTTAAATCCAGATCTCCGATTCTGACTCCGGGTTTGCTTGCCTCAATCGCGGCTTTTTCCGCTTGAAGCACCGTTTCATAAATCTCTTCTTGCTTCGAATTGATGCTCTTGTATGCAAATGTTCTTGTAATATCAGAGCAGTACCCGTCAAGAATAACCCCGAGATCAAATAAAACAAAATCACCTTTCTTCAATGTGGCTGTGCCCGGATTTCCGTGAGGCTGGCCTGATTTTTCCCCGAATAAAACCATTGTGGAGAAAGACATGCCCTGAATCCCTTTTTTCTTCAACTCATACTCGATTTGAGCGAGCACTTCCACTTCACTAATGCCTTCACGTAAAGCGGCTGTGCCGACTTCAACACCGAAATCAGCAAGCTTTGCCGCCTCTTGCAGCAAACGAATTTCCTTGTCGTCTTTAATGAGCCGAAATTGATTGAGAGTTTCTTCGGCTGAAACAAACTGAGCCCCGCCGACAGAGTGCTTCAGCTGTTCTCCACGTGACAGTGAGATCGAGTCCTTTTCTACCGCAAGTGTATGTATGCCGATATGTCGCTTTTTCAAGGCTTTCTCTATCAGCTCCCACGGATTTTCGTGATCCGCATAGCCAATGATTTCATGATTCCATCCTGCGTTGCGGGCCTGGTCTGCTTCCATTCCGGGACAAACAAAGAAAGGCTCTTCTTCTTGAAAAATAAATAAGCCCATTAATCTTTCATGCGGCTCTGTGTAAAAGCCGGTTAAGTAAAAAACATTTTCTTTCGTATGAATAAATGCGGCAGTATGCCCTGCTTCCTTCAGCCATGAAGAGACGCGTTGTATTCTATTCACTTTTTGTTCCTCCCTGCCGTTTCAATACATCGTTCTATCTTTTCATTGTAACAGGTTTTACAGGTGTTTGCCTTTTGCGGCGCTTCATTTTCAGATCCATTTTATTTCCTCTCTCCCATCCTGTATACTGACATTAGAGTTCAAACGCAGGGAGTTGTTCCGTTTTGCTGATGAATTTTTTTAGGCGAAAAGCAGTTATGCTCTTAACGGTTTTGGGAATTTCCGCTCCTTTTATTGGCATGAAGATGGTTGGTTTTTACTATTACAGCTCGATCATAGGCTGTGCAGCGGGCTGCCTATGCTGCATCCTTGCACTCATCCTCGTTACGAAAAGACCTGAAAAAGACAAAAAAGAAGGAAAAGCTTGATACATAAAAAACCAGCAGCCCAATTGGACTGCTGATTTTATTTTAAAAGTCTTAATCCATTCAATATAACCAAGATCGTACTTCCCTCATGACCAATCACGCCAAAAGGCAATTCCATCACCTGTAAAAAGTTTGCACAAATCAGCAAGCAGATGACAGCTAGAGAAAACACGATATTTTGTTTGACAATCCTGTTCATTTTCCGTGACAAGCGGCACATGTTTACGAGCTTTTTCAAATCGTTTTGCATGAGGACCATATCGGCGGTCTCAAGAGCGACATCTGTTCCGCCGCCCATTGCAATGCCGACATCCGCCGCTTTGAGTGCCGGCGCATCATTGATTCCGTCACCGACCATTGCAATCGTTCCGAATTCTTCTTTTAACCGTTTGATTTCATTCACTTTTTGGTCAGGCAGGCATTCTGCTGCAACAGTTGTCATTCCGGCTTCCTTCGCTATCGCTTGAGCCGTGTCCTCATGATCCCCTGTCAGCATGGCCGTTTTAATCCCCAGTCGGTTCAATTCTTCCATGACCTCTTTTGCTTCTGGCCTGATTTGATCTTTCAGTGCGATACAGCCTGCTATTTGGTCATCCTTTTTCACAAATACAATCGTATAGCCGCTTTGAATAATATCAGGTGCTGTTTGTTTGATAAATTGTGCTGCCTTTTCCTCGCCGATAAAACCCGCTTTACCGATCTTCCATTTCGCGCCCGACACTTCTGCCATAACACCAAACCCTGATGTTTCTTCTATAGATATGTATCCGGACTGATTCACGCCGCGGCTTTCAGCATATGCTGTTATAGCTTGAGCGAGCGGATGGCTTGATTGCGTTTCGATGGCATAGACGGCCTCCAGAACCTCCGTTTCACTGAATCCGTCTGCGATCTTGACAGTTTCGACAGCAGGCTGCCCTTTTGTTACAGTGCCTGTTTTATCAAAGGCGATCATTTGCACAGAGCCCAGCTGCTCAAGATAGACACTTCCTTTTACAAGCATGCCGTTACGAGCGCCATTAGAAATCAAGGAAAGCGCCGCCGGCATAATAGAGGCGACAAGCGCGCAAGGTGACGCGACAACCATAAACACCATTGCGCGGTAGAAGGTTTCACTCCAGCTCCATCCAAGCGCAAAGTGCGGCACGAATAACAGGAGCCCCACTACAATCAGCACACCTTTTACATAAGCATTTTCAAATCGTTCGATGAAAGCCTGTGCGGGTGAAACACTGTTTTGGGCTGATTCAACCAGTTTGATGATTTTTCTGAACAACGAATCTTCATTTGCTTTTGTGACACGGACGGTTAAGGAGCCGTTGCGATTCACAGTCCCCGTAAATACCGCGTCACCGATGTGTTTTTCTACAGGCATTGACTCACCTGTTAATGCTGACTCGTCTAGATTTGTTGAGCCTGATTCAATGACACCGTCTGCCGCTACTCGTTCTCCGGGCTTGATCACAATCATATCACCGGCCTTCAAGTCGGAAACCGCAACTCTTTTCGTTTCGCCATTGACCATCAGTGTCGCCTCTTCTGGCTCAAGTTGCATCAAAGAAGTTAAATCTCTGCTGCTTTTATTCATCGTGTATGTTTCTAAAGCGCCGCTTAAAGAAAAAATAAATATTAAAATAGCACCCTCTGCCCAGTATCCGATTAATGCCGAACCAATGGCAGCGAAAATCATTAAAAGTTCTACATTCAGTGTTTTGGATTCGAACGTTTCTTCGATTCCTTCCTTTGCTTTAGCAAACCCGCCGATCACAAAAGCCAGCAGGTAAAGCGATACTGACAATACTTGATGTCCGGATAAGAGCCAGCCGGCCAAAATAAGAGCGCCTGATACGAGTGCTGCAATAAGCTCAGCATGCTGTGCCCAGTTTTTTTCTCTCTGTTCTGTTTTTAATGGCTCGTGCGGATCGTGTGGAGCGATAACTTGTTCATTCATATCAACTTCTCCTCTCTAATTGAGAACGCAAATCATCTTCATTTCCCTTATAAAAACAAAATTGCTGCCCAAAAGGCAGCTTTATTGTCTGATATTCCTTGATGTCTTCCTTTATTATAGCACGCCCGAAGAAAATTACAATTATAATTATTTTAATTTCTTCTTGATAATAATTATCATTAATATTTATCCAATTCTTCTTGAAACATAAAAAGCTGAGAGTTTATGCCCTCAGCTACAGAAAAATGGTTTTCGTTTTCGGATGGTGTTGAAAATCCTTGAAGTCTAGGAAAGACGAGTATTGGAGCAGACTTCCACAGGATGTGATGAAGTTAAGGCAGGACGCCTAAGCATTTAGCCGCCGTTCCTTTCATAACACGTGAGCACCAACGTGCAGGACTGACACCGAATGCGAGGGTTTGTCGACACGCTAAAGCTTAAAGACTACACGCTCAGCTTATTCTTTCGTCCATTCTTTCAGTTGTTCTGCCGTCATTGGGCCTACTTTTGTTTTTTCAATTTCGCCCTTTTCATTTAGCAAAAACGAAGTTGGGATCGTGATGATATGGTACTCCTTCATTAATTCTCCTTTTGAATCAAGAACAATCGGAAAGGTCAGCTTGTTTGCTTCAATAAAGTTTTCGACAGTTTGCTGATTTTGCTCCGCGTTCACTAAATTCACTGTTACCAGCTTCACGTTCCCAGATTGATGGGCATCATAAAACGATTGAAACTGTGGAAGCTCCTTTTTACAGGGCGGACACCATGAGGTCCAAAAATGCAGGATCGTTTTTTGCCCTTTATGCGGGATCGAGATATCCTCCCCTTCTATCGTTTTCATAAGAAAAACAGCGGGAACTGCAGGCTTTTTATCCTCAGCGGCTGCTACATCGGGAAGGCACGCAATCATCCCCAATAACATAAGGCATACAGCAAGCAAGCGCTTCGTCAACATGGAATCTTCCTTTCATGCTTTTTAATTAGCTTGCCCCTGCTTTTCTTTATCATCCTTCAATACGCGGCGTTCTGTTTCCTCCCGTAAGAAAAACAGATACACGCAGCGCTTTGCAGATCGTGGCATAGTGCAGGCTCGTCAGCAAAATCATGCCGGTGTTCATTCCCAAAATAATCCCGAGCATTTGCAAATTCTCCATTGACCCCAGCACATACATCATACTTAGCGCAACGATATGACTCCACACATTGTGATAAAAAGCTTCTTTCACAAATCCCATCCCGATTAAGCACGCCTGCAGCGGCATGACAAACAGATGAAAGAGAAAATATGGCCACAACAGCTGCAAGTAATACTGCGCCTCAGGTGAGTGAAAAAACAGATGTGTCAGAGGGCCTGCAAACTGGAACATGATCCAGACAGCCGGTATACCGTAGCCAAATGTAATGAAAATCGACTGCTTCAGCCTTTTTAATACGATGTCATATTGCGAAAGCGCATAAGCTTCCGAAATACTAGGTATCATGACAACCATTAACGAATGGGCAATGAAAGCAGGGAACGAGCCTATTGTTACAGCCACCCCGGCAAGCATTCCGTATTGATCAATTGCAGCTGTCCCGGCAACGCCAGCTGCCAAAAGCGCTCCTTTTACTAAAAAGGGTTCAATTGCGTTGACAATGGCATGAAAAATACGCAGCCCTGTTGTAGGAATGGATACAGCAAGCAGTCGTTTTCTTACATCCTTTCCGCGCAAATGAATGTGCTGCTGGCCGGATACCGCCCGCCTCGCGATGATAAATTGTGAATATAAATAAACAAGCACGACCACATCACTCACGACGAGGACAAACAAGGAAATCAGCACAGCCATATCCAATTCAAATGAGTACCATTGAAAAAAGAGGAATAGGCACAAGAGCTGGATGATTTTTTTCAGCACATTGGCGATTGCGATTTTCCCCATTTTTTGAACACCCATAAAGTAGCCCCTGGCAATTGAAGTAAAGGCGACAATAGGAATTAAGCCGATCACAATCCCTTTAATAAACGGGTGGTATGTATCAAATACCGGAATAAACGGAAGCGCAATACTGGCGGCGGCAGTAGAAAACGCTGTAAAAACGGCTGTCATTTTGAAAGCGTGCCTCAGCAT
Source organism: Bacillus vallismortis (assembly GCF_004116955.1). NCBI lineage: Bacteria > Bacillati > Bacillota > Bacilli > Caryophanales > Bacillaceae > Bacillus > Bacillus vallismortis. Next base: position 2,051,276 of record NZ_CP026362.1, read on the forward strand.
GCTTTCATGAAGCTTAGGGTTTGACTCGGCAATAAATTTAGAAATCGAGATCGGCAATTCCAGGCTTGCGATAACGATAATTAAAAAGATCGTGGGCAAAATACTCATGTAAAGCCCCATCCCGTGCTCGCCAAGCTCCCGCGCCAAAATCATATTCACGACAAATTCAAGGCATTCGGCGAAAAAGGCGGCAATGGATAAAAGAATGATCCCTTTCACAAATCGATTCATGATGTCTCTCCTTGTCTCTTGTACTATCAACATCATATGAGACAAGTTCAAAAATTATTTTATTTTTACTCTTTATATAAAAAAAAGCACAGCTGAGACAAATTGTCTCTTCTATGCTTAGATGGCAAAAATGTGCCCGCCGATTTTTTCTATGATTTTTCTTGAACGAATCCAATCATCCGACGCTGTTTTTGGATTATAAAAGAATATGGCATCTGTTTCTCTATTTTGTGAGGACAGCGCTTCTTCAGCAGCAGCAATCGATTCTTTATCAGGTTTTTGCTTAATGCTTCCGTTTGCGACTGGTTCAAAGGCGTTTTTCTGATAAATAACCCCTCTAATGGTATCAGGAAACCCTTTTTGTTCCGTTCTGTTCAGCACAACGCTTGCTACAGCGACCTTGCCTTTATAGGATTCTCCCTTAGCTTCTGCGTGAATGAGACGAGACAGCAGATCTTTTTCAGACTGTGTATATGTTTCTTTCTTTTCAGTTGTTTTGGCTGGCTTGTCTTTTTCTTTCTTTTCAGTGTGTGCTGATAGCTTGATCGGCTTTATTTTTTTCTTCTCCTTATCAGCAGACAGTGAAGGGAAAGATCCGTCTGTACCTCGTTCTATATGTGAAAGCCATTTCGCTTCTTCATGTTTTATCTTCTTTGTGCTCATGAGTGAAGCATGTGTATGTTCAATTTTTGCCGCAGGCATGAAACAAAGAAGAAAAACAGCCAGAGCAGTGAATTTTGTCGTCATACAGTTTCCTCCTTAAAGTGCTCAAAAAACACTTCACCACCTTAACAAGAGATCCATTCATTTTCACGGAAAAAGATTTTCCAACTCTCCCAAGGAGGCATCAGGATGGAATATACCGGATGACAGACTGATTAATGGAAGAAAAACAGCCCGAAATTCTATAAATCTTGTCAATGCGAAACACATTTATCCATTTTTGGCGATTTACATTTTGTTTACACCTGTTACAGTTGCTTGTCATAAAAGGCCTGCATTCTGTCACATATGATAAAAAGGCTCCTCACAAATGAGAAACCTTTAGCTTCTTGGCTGTTCTAAATATTGAAAGATCACATCTCCGCCTTGTTGGGCAATACCTCGGAAATATTTAAAATCATCTTGTTTAGATAATACAGCCCTGAACTCCAAGAAATGCTCTTTCTGGACTCTCAGTTCGTTAATTGTGCCGGTGCGCAGCTGGTCAATCATTTCTATTATCTCTTCTGGACGCAATGAAATCCCCCCTTTTTTCTTTTTATTGACGAAAATCAATATATCATCTTTATCGCATCTGGACAATTCATGAGGGAGATAACACTCCTTATCACTTTACTTCTTAATGAAAATACTGCAAAATACTTTCAAAAGGCATTATTATGTTAAAAGGAGAGGAAGCTTGTGAAAATCGCTAAGGTTGGAAACGTCATTGAATTTAAAAATGGATTAACCGGTGTTGTTGAAAAAGTAAATGAGAATTCTGTTATCGTTGATGTGACGATCATGGATAACTATCGGGATCTTGAGTTAGATTCATTGACAGTTGTTAATCATAAAAATTATAAGATCATCAGAGACTCCTATAAAACCTCCTAATTTCCCACATTCATTCGCAAAAACTGCAAGACGGTCAATTAAACACCTTACATATGAAATTCGCTTTCTCAAAAGCTGCCGGCCGGCAGCTTTTTTACAACAAAAAACACCGATTATGAATCGGCGTTTTGGTGTGTTTCCGTTATTTCTATATAGAAATCGCTGACGGACCCTGCTTCGTACAGGTTGGTCAATGACGTTGAGTAATTGGTGATATCACCCCGGAAGGCAAGACTCTCGTCAGGAATCTCGACGTTGAACGTTTTTTCATACAACAGGACAGCGATATCATGATAAGTCTCACTTGTCACATTCAGGGTGAAAGCGATTTTGCGCTTCGGCTCGCTTTCCACTTTAAATGCATCCATTTCTAGCGTTACATCATTTAAACGCAATGTCTTCACTTCGTATCACTCCTTTATAAGTCCATGCATCTTAGCATACCTTAACAAACGTTTACAACGAATCTGTTCTCCAACCGTTATATTAACCATTTCTTAAAAAAAGACACCTTTACAAACATACGTTCGATAAATTATAATAAAACAGACGAGCTGCCATCCAGCATCCCGTCTTTTCATGGGAAAGCGGCGAGTGACATTCCCCCGGATTCACTCGTCTTTTTTTACATAAGTCCAGCGATGAATATGATTTTAGGGGATGGTTGGTTTAGTTAAATAATGAAAAAGTTAATATAGGAGATCTTTTGGAAAAGCAGGATCTTTCGCTCAGAGCTCTTGCTGATAAATGCGGAATAAGACATGCAGCGTTAAGCGAGCTAATAAATGGTAAGAGGCAGAATATTAATTTCGGTCATATTGAACGTATAGCAAATGCCTTAGATATTGAAGATATAAACGAGATTATAAGTTTAATCGAAGTAGAAGGAGATAATCTTGATATTTGAAGGAGAAAAACAAGAATGGCTACTCTTTAAGGAGAGGGATCTATCGATGAGAGTTTTCGAAACCAATAGTACATACGAAGCATACGCGACAATAGCAGGCAAAGGTACGCATGCAGCTCGCGGTTTAGAAAAATGGTCCACGATATCCGAGGCAATTGAAGGTATAATTCAAAAATAAAAACGCCACGACTGGCGTCTTTATTAATAATCACACTCTTTCTCCTGACACTCCGGCTTCTCTTCTGCATCGACTGATGAAACCCCTATTTCGTCATTAGTTTCATCATAAAGTCCAAAGAATTCTTTTTCCTTATTACCATTCAAATACCCTTTTACAGAAATACCGCCCATAGGATTTATTTTGTACTCTTTATAGTATGTAATTTGATTTATATCGCTGTAATTAGCTTTTATGTAACTATCCATTTTTTCTTTCGCTTGGTTAAAGAGTTCTTGTTCTGTTTCATCTTTATCATGTTGGTACTTCATGTAAATACCTCCTAATGCTATAATTACAACAAAGATTAGGATAATTATGTTTTTTTTCACAAACTCATCCTTTCTTATATTAATTTTACATCAACTTTGAGGTGTTGTACATGTCTAAAAACGTCGTTGTGCCGAAAATCAGTGATCGAGAATACTATTATATAAGCCAAATATCTTATGATTATGAAACCCTTAAAAATCATTTGAAAACCCAAAAACCCTTAAAAATAAAATCTCCTACTAGGTGGTACGTTGACCAAATAAAATCAGACGATGACACAGGGCTTGACGCGGTTGTATTAGTGCAAGCGGAACAGAAAAACGGCAAATGGGTGAAATCCAAAAACCCAGAAAATGTTGTCGTATCCTTTGCAGGAACGGATCTCACAAAAGATCCTATTAATGACGGTGTAAAAGCCGACGGCGGCAACATTGTTTTTGGAAGCGACCCCAAAAATGGAGCTCATTATATCGTTAAAAAGGACGCAAAAGACACGTCTAAAACACTCGGAAAATATAACGGAACACCTTCTCAAGACGCGATGCTTACAACCGGAGACTATAAACTCATTATGAAAACATCGCAAATCGACCAAGCAGATCAGCTCGTTAAGGAAGTTAAAAGAAAGTATAACGGAACATCGACGATTGTTTCAACAACCGGCCATTCGCTTGGAGGCTCAGAAGCTGAATACAGTGCGGTCAATAATGATATTTATGCGGTCGCGTTTAACAGCCCTTCTGTCGTCAAACTGCATACTGATAACAAGCAAAAAGAAATAAACGATGGCTTGTACGACCCTTACGTGAGGTCTATCATCAACCCGGATGATATGGTCGGAGCCGGTTACTGGAACGAATATGATCGCCACAACGGGACCACAATTTACACAAAAAATCCAGCTCTATCGCAATTCAGTCGCGAACAGAGACTTAGCGGGAGATGGAGTGACCAAATCGCTAAGAACCTCGCCTACTTTATAGGCACAGTTATTGTTCGCAATCCAGATACACACGGTTTAAATGAGGCTAATTTTATCTTTGATGAAAACGGAAATATCACAAACGTAAACGGCGATGGGCTTGTGTACGAAAAAAACTTAAACGTATTGCTGCCGGCTGGCACGATCAACGGCGGGGATGCCATTAAAGTCACTCCAAAAAGTGCGAAAAAACTCGCCGAAAAAGTTGACGCAATGGTCGAGGATCTGAGAACGATGATAAAAGAAGCGCAAAATGCTTATCAAGAGCACGATGAGAAAGTTGCCGAACTAAAAACGGAATTTTACGGTCAAGTTGGGCATGGCTTTTATGACCAGCTTAATGCGCAGGATGTAACAAATACGTTAGAGGATATAGCTCAATCTTACGATAAAGGACCAATATTTTACGACACACAGGCAGAACAATCATACATAGACTCATTGCAGGCAGCGATTACAGACCTTGAGGAGATAGGCGGCTTCTTGAATAAAATCGCCGACGACTTTGAGGAAAAAGATCAAATGCTTGCCAATTGGCTTAGATTATAGGAGTGACAAAGCAATGCCAACGTTAGATAACCTTTTAGAACATAAAGATGACCCGATGCGAAAACAGCTGCAGCGCCAAATGCTGAAATCGGGGATGACGCAAGTGGCAAATACTAAGCTGGCTACCGTTCAAAAAAATCTTAAACCAAAGTTCGAAATGAATTCGCTGCAGGAAGAATTAAACGATGTTTATTCAGCCCTTTTATACAGCTTTGAGGGAAAAGCACAAAAAGCACTCGCTCAGCGGATTAGCGAAAGTGCCTTGCTGATCGTTAACGCGGAAAACGACGGAGAAACTTTTGTTACTAGCTTTAAAACGAGATAAAAAGCTACCTTAATTATCGATGATAACCAGCAGTTTACTATAGACAAGTTCAGTCACAAAGGTGATCGAAATGAAACTAAACGCTACACCACGCCTACACGTTGTTATGAAGGCAAAAGGATGGACGCAGGCAAGACTCGCATAAGTCCCGCAAGATTCAATAAGAAGAGTCGCCACGAAGGTTGGCATATTTCCCCTATTGCGGAGGCGCTCGGCGTGGAAGTCAAGGAGCTATAAAAAAATAGAGGAAACTACGGAAGATGACGCTGAGTAAATCGGCGTCTTTTAAATAATTTTATCAAATAAAAATCCCCGTCAAAAAGACAGGGATCATGGTCATACGTTTATCTATTTTGAGTCACGGCGTGGTCACAGGAGGGCCGCCAAATTGTGACGGGGTCACATTTCCGCTTACAAATAATGCTAAATGTTCGGATTTTACTGTGACTTCACTCCGTATCACACAACGGATTCTTTAACGATTATCAATCGTCTCCGGATACAAATCATGATTCATCATACGGTACTCGGCCATCTTTTCATACTTCGTGCCCGGTTTTCCGTAGTTTGTGTACGGGTCAATTGAAATTCCGCCTCTTGGCGTGAATTTGCCCCATACTTCAATGTAGCGCGGGTCCATTAATTCGATCAAGTCGTTCATGATGATGTTCATGCAGTCTTCGTGGAAGTCACCATGGTTTCTGAAGCTGAACAAATACAGTTTTAATGATTTGCTTTCAACCATTTTTTCATCAGGAATGTAGCTGATGTAGATTGTTGCAAAGTCAGGCTGCCCTGTTTTAGGGCATAAAGATGTGAACTCTGGGCAATTGAATTTTACAAAGTAATCACGGTTTACATGTTTATTCGGAAATGATTCCAGCACGTCCGGCGCATATTCAAACAAATAATTTGTTCCTTGGTTGCCAAGCAGTGTGACACCTTCTAATTCTGAGTCTTTTCTTGTCGTCATATTTATCTTCCTTTCTATTATACGCCGCGTTTGTTGCCCCATAACAGGGTGTGCAGCTGCGGAAGCACCCTGACCAGATTCAGCTCCGCGTCAGCAGCTACCTTATCAACAAGCGCTTCATATTTTCCTAGCAAATGTGCAATCAGTGACTGATCATCTGTCGTATGCACGTCATCATTACCGACTTGTAAATAAAACGGGATTCCCGGGTAACGCTTGTGCACTGTTTTTGCAAACGCCAAATCTTCATCATTAAAAATGACTACCTTCAAGCTGACTGCGTGCTGCCTGTTATTCTCTTTAAGTGAAGTCAAAATGTGATCGAGCTTTTGAAAGTTCGTCACCATTTTTGAGCTTGGCGGTTTTGGAGAAATTGTCAGATCATCGATCAGCGTAAACCAATCTTGATAAACGGTCCCTTGGGTTTCCAGCGCTGCACGAATGTTGTTTTCCTTCAGCAGTTCGATAAAAGCATCCAGCTGCTTTAACAGGGCCGGGTTGCCGCCCGAGATCGTCACGTGGGAAAACGCGTCTCCCCCAATGTCTTTAAGCTCTGCAAAAATCTCCTCAGCCGTCATCCAGCGAATATCTTTTTTAGCAGACCCGTCCCAAGTGAAGGCGGAGTCACACCAGCTGCAGGAATAATCACAGCCGGCTGTGCGAACGAACATTGTTTTCTGTCCGATCACCATGCCTTCTCCTTGAATCGTCGGGCCGAAAATTTCTAATACAGGAATTCCTTTAGCCATTCAAACCACCCTTTTTCGGACGGTAGACACAGTAACTGGTCGGTGTTTCACGGACAAACACCTGTACACAGCTTGGCTTATTCTCCAATGTGTCTAAATAAGCCTGTACGTTGTCATAAATCGTTTTCGCCACGACTTCAGTTGTCGGCAGGGAATATCGATCGTCTTGAGAAAAATCATCATGATCATTTAAAAGCGTATGATCATAGTTTCCGTGCACCAGTTTTTTGAGCACGCTGAAATTGACAAGGAAGCCGGAGTCGTCAAGTTCGTCGCCGGCAACAGTTATATTTACGGTATACGTATGCCCGTGAACCCTGCTGCACGCTCCCGCACTTTCCCGGGGGATAAAGTGGGCAGCTGAAATGTGCATATCCTTATTCAATTCAAATGAATAAGGATGCTGGGCCTGCGGATAAATTTGAGATAACAATTTATGCACGCTCCCCTTTCATCGCCATATATTCTTCATAACCTCTTGAACGTAGGTGGCATGCCGGACATTCACCGCAGCCGTCTGCGATAATGCCGTTATAGCATGTCAGCGTGTTGTTTTTCACAAAATCAAGCGCGCCAAGCTCATCTGCAAGTTTCCATGTTTCCGCCTTATTAAGCCACATGAGAGGCGTATGAATGACAAACGGCTTCTCCATTGCCAGGTTTACCGTTACATTGCAAGATTTCACGAATTCGTCACGGCAGTCAGGATAACCGCTGAAGTCTGTCTCGCAAACTCCTGTAATAATGTGGCGCGCGCCAATTTGATATGCCAGAATAGACGCAAAGGATAAGAATACCAAATTGCGGCCCGGAACGAATGTGGATGGCAATTCGCCGTCTTTTGCTTCTATATCAATATCATTTCTTGTCAAAGCATTCGGTGCAAGCTGGTTTAAAAGGGACATATCGAGCAAATGGTTTTTCACACCCAGCTTTTCCGCAATCGATTTTGCGACTTCAACTTCTTGTGAATGACGCTGATTATAATGAAAAGTCACCGTTTCGACTTCTTTGAATTCCTGTAAAGCCCATAGTAAGCAAGTGGTACTGTCTTGACCGCCGCTGAATACGACAATTGCTTTTTCTTTTTTCATGATTCCTCTCCTTCTCCGCAATAAAACCATCGGCGAGAGACATCGCTACAGCTGATTCACACAAAAAAACACCTTGTCGGAAGGTGCTCTAGAAAAACGTAAAAAAGGCCGTATCCAAGGATACAGCTCGTCCTTAGTTTTTTATAGAGGGTGTAGCTAGAACCTCTCCCGCATATCGCACGGATTTTCTTCAATTTTTCACTTCTGCTATCTTACCATAATACTGTTTTTCCTGACAATAAAAAAGTCAGCCCTGACTTCCCGAGCAAACATTGCTCTGCAATGACGGCCCGCTTCATTAGATGTATTTACAAGCCGGGCTTCCGGGGGACCTTTTTGCAAATCAGGGCGCCTATGAACGCCAGACTCACATAACCAAACAAGGGATAAATCGTTGAAATGAGCTTTCCGTATCCTATTTGGCTCGTAATGTAAGCCGTGGTCATAATGGCTGCAAAGATATATTTGCTTTTTATCGGAAGAAAGCTTTGCACTTGTTTTTCCAATCCGTATAGATTGCCGATAACCGATGTGAACACTTCGCCGAATATAATGAGCAAATAAATCAAATGGACAGATCTTGCAAAGAGATAAACCACTTGAGCCATCGGTATATCATACAAAAAAACATCCGGCAGCATCGATAAAGACAGAAAACTCGCGGACAGCACAATCGTCAGCATCGTGCCTCCGATTAAAGCGCCTTTTTTTATCACTTTTTCCGATGACATTTCATTCGCCAGCGGAACCAAAACCGCTTGAGCAAGCGATAAATTTAAAGCGCCGTAAGAAAACGCTGATAACAGCCAATCCCAGCGGTGCGGCCATACCCACTGATCTGCGTTACGAGACTCGGTGAAAATAAAAGAGTCGGCCACCACAATCATAGAAAAGATGATTAAAAGAGGAACAACAAACACATTGACACCAAAAATGCCTTTTACCCCTCTAGTCATTACAATTAAGCTCAAACCAATTGTAATCAGCATCCCTATCTGTGGAGACATCCCCAGCTGTTCCTCAAAAAGCGCCCCTGCCCCGGAAAGCATAACAGATGTCACGCCGAGGAGAACAAACAGCATAAACACATTGATAAACCGCCCGGCAGTCGCCCCGAACAAGAATATGTTCATTTCTTGATAAGAATTGGCATTGATTCGCTTTGAAATGATCATCAGCTTGGCACCCAGAAACGTAAACATCCCGCCGCTGACGATAATACCGAATAAACCGAACCAGCCAAACTTCAAAAAAAATTCAACTATTTCTCTGCCAGTCGCAAACCCAGCTCCGACTACTGTCCCCACATACACAAAGGCAAGCTGACTTGCCGACCCTTTTGATTGTTCCATTTCTCCCCTCCGAACGAATCGCCGTTTTGTCCTCATGCGCCTTTTTATAACCTATGAGACAAGTAGCTTGAAAAGAAGGAGAAAACATGTTTTACTTTGTAAACAATCCAAAAAGATTTTGTGCAAATGACTTGAAAGTCAAAGAAGGTCAGAGTATACTATGAATCAAAGCTGGTCAAATGAACCGGCGTTTTTAAAAACCAATTGGTCAAAGTTAGTCAAATAATCAGACAGCTCTGAGCATATCGTTTTGAAATCCGATAAGTTTCCCGTATACTAATAGTCAAAGAAGGTCAAATACAAGCGGCCTTTTTATTCACATTCATTGGTCAAAGAAGATCAAATATTTAAGGAGGTTTTGGCAAATGCGTTGTCAACATTGTCATCAAAACGAGGCGACGATTCGCCTTAACATGCAAATAAATTCCGTTCATAAACAAATGGTTCTATGTGAAACTTGCTATAACAAACTGACTCGTCAACCTTCAATGAGCATGGGGCCTCACTCATTCGGTTTCCCGTTTGAACATGCATCCCAGCCGAAAGAACAAAACGCAGCAAAACAAAGTGAGAAAAAAGGGTTGCTTGATGAGCTTGCCCAAAATATTACAAACGGTGCAAAAGCCGGTCTCATCGATCCCGTCATCGGGCGTGATGAAGAAGTGGCGCGCGTGATCGAAATTTTGAACCGCCGCAACAAAAACAATCCTGTTCTCATTGGTGAGCCGGGTGTAGGGAAAACCGCCATCGCCGAAGGGCTCGCTTTAAAAATTGCTGCTGGTGATGTTCCAAACAAACTGAAAAACAAAGAACTCTACTTGCTTGATGTTGCATCCCTTGTTGCAAACACAGGGATCAGAGGCCAATTTGAAGAGAGAATGAAACAGCTGATCACTGAGCTGAAAGAACGAAAAAATGTCATTCTGTTCATTGATGAAATTCATCTTCTCGTTGGTGCAGGCTCTGCAGAAGGATCAATGGACGCAGGCAACATTCTCAAACCAGCCCTGGCCAGAGGCGAACTGCAAGTCATCGGTGCGACAACACTGAAAGAATACCGTCAAATCGAAAAAGATGCTGCGCTGGAAAGACGTTTTCAGCCTGTCATGGTACAGGAGCCTTCCATTGAACAGGCCATTCTCATTCTAGAAGGAATTAAAGACAAATACGAAGCATACCATGGCGTGACATTCAGTGATGAAGCAATCAAAGCATGTGTGACTTTATCATCCCGCTACATTCAGGACAGACATCTGCCTGATAAAGCAATTGACTTATTAGATGAAGCAGGTTCAAAAGCCAACCTGTTATTTGATGAGCTGAATGATGAGGATGCGGCCGAACGCTTAACCGCGATTGAAGCTGAAAAAACAAAAGCGCTGGAAGAGGAAAATTACGAACTGGCAGCAAAGCTCCGTGATGAGGAGATCGCATTAGAGAAAAAACTGAACAGCTCTTCCGCCCATTCCGCTGTCACTGTGGAAGCTGACCATATTCAGGATATCATTGAACAAAAAACAGGCATCCCTGTCGGCAAGCTGCAGGCGGATGAACAAACAAAAATGAAAGAGCTTGAAGCAAAACTTCATGAACGTGTAATCGGACAAGAAGCCGCTGTTCGAAAAGTGGCAAAAGCGGTAAGACGAAGCCGCGCCGGATTAAAGTCCAAAAACAGACCAGTCGGCTCCTTCCTATTTGTCGGTCCTACCGGCGTAGGGAAAACAGAGCTTTCTAAAACGCTGGCGGATGAACTTTTCGGCACAAAAGACGCTATGATCCGCCTTGATATGAGCGAGTACATGGAAAAACACGCCGTATCCAAAATCATTGGTTCACCGCCTGGATATGTCGGCCATGAGGAAGCTGGACAACTAACAGAAAAAGTGCGCCGCAATCCTTACAGCATCGTGTTGCTGGATGAGATTGAAAAAGCACACCCTGACGTTCAGCATATGTTCCTGCAAATTATGGAGGACGGCCGTCTGACAGACAGCCAAGGCAGAACCGTAAGCTTTAAAGATACTGTCATTATTATGACAAGCAACTCGGGTGCTGGTGAGAAACAAACGAAAGTCGGTTTCCAATCAGATGACAGTGTATTCGAAGAACAAACATTGATTGATTCACTCAGCATGTTCTTTAAACCTGAGTTCCTCAACCGCTTTGACAGCATTATTGAGTTCCGCTCACTGGAAAAAGAGCATTTGGTCAAAATCGTCAGCCTGCTGCTTGGAGAACTTAAAGAAACATTGGCAGAACGCGGCATCACCTTGAGTGTGACAGACGAAGCGAAAGAAAAAATCGCAGAGTTGGGCTACCACCCTTCATTCGGCGCACGTCCGCTCAGAAGAACCATCCAAGAATGGATTGAAGATGAAATGACCGATCTGCTGATTGACAATAGCGAGATCACAAGTTTTCACGTGGCTGCAGAAGATCATACAATCAAAGTGCAAGCGAAATAACAAAAAGCGGTTTCCTGTCTAGGAAGCCGCTTTTTTGCGGATTCATACTCTTGACTGATAAAATACCGTCCCTTCCCCTGAAGTGTTACTCCCCTTCATCCTATACACTTTTACTTAAGGAGGGATGATACATGTTTATATACAGTGAATATTTATTTCTATTATCCTATGAAAACCGTCTGAAGGACAGCTTGCGAGAAAGCTGCCAATCTCAATACCGCTAAACACGAGGGCTTTTCAATTTTGAAAGGCCCGTATTTGTTTATTTCTCCCTTCTATTCCTCTTCCTTGAATATTTCATGAACAAATTCACAAAGTCCCTAAAGTTCCGGGTACCGAAACCGATATTAACCATAGACAAGCTAGTAAAAAAGGATTTGGTGAAAACTATGGATAAAACTTCGTTAATTGGTGTTATTCTTGCTTTTGTGGCATTGAGCGTGGGGATGGTTCTGAAGGGCGTCAGTTTCAGCGCGCTTGCAAACCCCGCTGCCATTTTAATTATTATCGCCGGGACCATCTCGGCAGTCGTTATTGCGTTCCCTACAAAAGAAATTAAAAAAGTGCCCGCTCTGTTCCGAGTGTTATTTAAGGAAAACAAACAGCTGACAATTGAGGAGCTCATTCCTATGTTCTCAGATTGGGCCCAGCTTGCGCGCCGCGAAGGCCTACTTGCTTTAGAAGCAAGTATTGAAGATGTAGACGACGCTTTCCTGAAAAACGGACTCAGCATGGCTGTTGACGGACAAAGCGCGGAATTTATCAGAGATATTATGACAGAGGAAGTTGAAGCGATGGAGGACAGGCACCAGGCTGGAGCCGCTATTTTTACACAGGCGGGAACGTACGCACCGACACTTGGCGTACTCGGCGCTGTAATCGGCCTGATTGCCGCCCTTTCTCATATGGATAATACAGATGAGCTTGGACACGCCATCAGTGCGGCTTTCGTTGCCACCCTTCTCGGTATCTTCACGGGATATGTATTATGGCATCCTTTCGCAAATAAATTAAAACGAAAATCAAAACAAGAAGTAAAACTGCGTGAAGTCATGATCGAAGGCGTCTTATCCGTATTAGAAGGACAAGCACCGAAAGTCATCGAACAAAAGCTTTTAATGTACCTTCCTGCGAAGGACCGCTTGAAATTTGCAGAACAAGGAGAGGCGCAAAATGGCGAGAAAAAAGAAGAAGAAGCATGAGGACGAGCACGTTGATGAATCATGGCTGGTTCCTTACGCCGATATCCTAACTCTTCTCCTGGCATTATTTATTGTGCTGTACGCGAGCAGTTCGATTGACGCAGGCAAGTTTAAGATGCTTTCAAAATCATTTAATGAAGTCTTTACAGGCGGCACGGGAGTCATGGATTATTCCAGTGTCACCCCCCCTGAAAACGAGTCAGACGGAATAGATGACGTGAAAAAGGAAAAAGAAGAGAAAGAGAAAAACAAGAAAGAGCGAGAAAAAGCGGCTGATCAAGAAGAACTTAAAAGTGTGAAGAGCCAGGTAGAAAAGTTCATCAAAGATAAAAAGCTCGAACATCAGCTGGAAACAAAATTGACTAGTGAAGGTCTTCTGATTACGATTAAAGACAGTATATTCTTTGACTCTGGGAAAGCGACCATACGTAAGGAAGATGTTCGGCTTGCACAAGAGATTTCCAATCTTCTTGTGATTAACCCGCCGAGAAACATCATCATCAGCGGCCATACTGATAATATGCCAATAAAAAATTCAGAATTCCAATCAAACTGGCATTTAAGCGTCATGAGAGCGGTAAACTTTATGGGACTCCTGATAGAAAATCCTAAGCTCGACGCAAAAGTGTTCAGTGCCAAGGGCTATGGTGAGTATAAGCCGGTGGCTTCCAACAAAACAGCGGAAGGCCGAAGCAAAAACCGGCGCGTTGAAGTTCTCATCTTGCCGAGAGGCGCGGCAGAAACAAATGAACAATAAAAAAAAGGAAGCCCTGTGACATATCAGGCTTCCTTTTTTTACTTATGATGAAACTGTTTTGCGTTTAACCCTACTCTTTTTAACATTTCTGTACACATCTCTACCTCTTCTTCGCTTAATACGCTTATCATTTCATCAATTTCAGCAGCGTGATTAGGAAAAATATCATTCAAAAGACTGATACCTTTATCAGTGATTTGTGCAAATGTCACTCGCCTGTCTGTAGGAGACGCTTTCCGAATGAGGAGATCTTTTTGCTCCAGCTTATCTACAACGTATGTGATGCTTCCGCTAGCCAAGAGAATTTTATCCCCTATCTGCTGCAGCGGCTGATCGCCTTTATGGTACAACAGCTCAAGCACAGCAAATTCAGTCGGATTCAGTCCATGCTTATGAATATGCTTATTCATATGATCGTTAATAGACCGATACGCGCGCGACAGCACGATAAATAACTTCAGTGATTTTTCTGTCATGTCTCAATCATCCTTTTAGAAACCGTTACAGAGAAACATTAATAAACAAAGACGAAAATGTCAATAAAAATCTTTCCAATATTTCTCTTCTTTTTTATCATATAAGCGGTTCAACATCTTTTTCTTATTTTTTTGGTTATTTTTTCTTATTAAAGAAGAAGAAACAATGATATAATACCTCTAATCAGGTGTAAGTTGGAGCGATGCAAATTGAAAATACTAAAAGGCGCCTGCGGGAGAGTCAAACTTTATATCATACTGGTCGTGATTCCGGCACTCGTCATCAGCTTTTTTGTATATGAAAAAGAAAAAGATACAATAGCTATAGAACATAAGCAGGAAGCAAGTGTGATGCTGAACCTTCACCGCAACAAAATCAATTATTTAATCGGTGAAACAATGGCGAGAATGACCTCTTTGTCCATCGCCATTGACAGACCGGTTGATATAAACAAAATGCAGTCGATTTTGGAAGAAACCTTTGATTCAGAGCCGAGATTTTCCGGTCTCTATCTTCTGAACACTAAAGGAGACGTCACTGCAAGCACATCAGAATTAAAAACGAAAGTAAACCTGGCCGACAGATCTTTTTTTGCAAAAGCAAAGGAAACAAAAAAGACAGTCATTTCAGATAGTTATTCAAGCAGAATTACTGGCCAGCCGATTTTTACCATTTGTGTCCCTGTTCTGGACTCAAAAAAAAATGTGACAGATTATCTTGTCGCAGCGATTCAAATTGATTATTTAAAAAACCTCATTAACTTGCTGAGCCCTGATGTTTATATTGAAGTGGTGAACCAAGACGAGAAAATGATTTTCACGAGCGGACAAGCCTCTCATGCCAAAGATCAGAAACCAGTCAGCGGATACCTGGATGAAATCAGCTGGAATATGAAAGTCTATCCGAACCCTGTCACAATAGAAGAACTGACGAAAAGCCTTTTGCTTCCGCTTTCATGTATTATTGTTCTGCTGAATATCCTTTTTATTCTAGTGCTGTATTACTTGCTGAAACGCAAGACCCAGCTGGAGCGCTCCGAAAATGAGGCGCAAAAATTAGAGCTGATCGGGACGCTTGCTGCCAGCACGGCTCATGAAATCCGCAATCCGCTCACTGGCATAAGCGGCTTTATTCAGCTGCTGCAAAAGAAATATAAAGGTGAAGAAGATCAGCTGTACTTCTCCATTATTGAACAGGAGATAAAACGGATTAATCAAATTGTGAGCGAGTTTCTCGTTCTCGGAAAACCGACAGCAGAAAAATGGGAGCTGAACTCACTTCAGGATATTATCGGAGAAATTATGCCGATTATTTATTCTGAGGGCAATCTATACAATGTTGAAGTCGAATTACAGTATTTAACCGAAAAGCCTTTACTCGTAAAATGTACAAAAGATCATATTAAACAAGTGATTTTAAATGTAGCAAAAAATGGCCTTGAATCCATGCCTGAAGGAGGAAAACTGACGATCTCCTTGGAAGCTTCGGATCAAAAAGCCATTATCAAAGTTGTGGATAACGGTGAAGGGATTTCTCAGGAAATGCTGGATCACATCTTCCTTCCCTTTGTTACTTCTAAAGAAAAAGGAACCGGCCTCGGCCTTGTCGTATGTAAACGGATCGTGCTGATGTACGGAGGAACCATTCATATCGAAAGCGAAGTGCGAAGAGGTACAGAGGTAACGATCAATCTCCCCGTATCCGCTTCATAGCCCCCCTGACGATGTCAGGAGGGCTTTTCATCTTCGTGACCGGGCATTGCCATTTGACTTGCTCGCTGTTCTGCCTGAGAAGAGTATTGTAATGACGCGCAACAGCATTTTGAGAAGCAAAAAAAACATAAAAAACACCAAAAATCCCTTTAGGCCCTCAGTAGCATCTAAAAACTCCATATTCCCTCTCCCCGTCACTTTCTGCTGAATTTCTATCGCAAATACGACAACAATGATGACTGTAACGGTATAGATAAAGGACAGGGCTGTCATGCTCCATTTTGAAAGCCATATAAATACAGCGTGAGTGACACCGAAAAAGATAATGCCAAAAATGCCAATCACCCAGAAATGCATTTCTTTGTCGGTTAAATGAATCCCAAACATTTCGCATAATGAAATAAAAGCATCATGAAATTGATTGACCATTTCAGTAATGATAACCGCCAGTTCTTTCATCAGTTCCCTCTTTCATATGAATTTTCCCAGAAAAAAAGAGCGCTTCTGGAAAGCTCTCTCTTTATATATGCATCTGATAGCGCCGCTATTTATTTGCATCATAAGCAGGCATGACATCCCTGCGAGGCCACAAGCCTAATTTCTTTACAAGGCCTTGAATGCCTTGAGAATGTTCGCTTTCTTGCATTAGCTGGTGATATTCATTCATTAAACAATCCAGCTCCTGACTGTGTTTGATCGTGTCATGGCCTGTAAATCCCTGTTTTCTAGCGGCATCTATCATTAACTTTCTTTTTTCATCAATAGACACCAACAATTTTTCATGTTCTGAAGAACCGCCCATTCACTTCACCCCTCGCCGCTAAGAAATAGGAAACAAGTTTGATTGGGTTATTGTGCATTATTACAGATTATACTTTATTTGTAAACATATTTTCATTAAATAAGTTATTTTTTCAGGTATAATAGATTTATTGATAGGATTAGAAGAACAATACCCAGATGAAGAATATCTTAAACACGCCGCTAGGCAGGAGGTATGCCACATGAAGAAAAAGAAAGCATTGATGCTCGGAGCGGCAGGCGGAAAAGCGATATTAAAAAGAAAAAACCGGAAAAAATGTATCGAGCACATCACTGTTTTTTTCCAAATGCTTCGTGATTGGAGAAAAGGCGACTACCCCCGTTCACAGGTTAGAACGCTTTTGCTCCTCACTGCCGCCATCTTGTATATCGCCATGCCGCTCGATATCATGCCAGACGTTATCCTTGGTCTTGGAATCATAGACGATGCAGCTGTATTAGGTTTGCTTTGGACGCTGATTAAAAAAGAAATATCTCAATATGAAAAATGGCGTTTGCAATAGATATAAGAAGCCCCGTTCAATGAACGGGGCTTTTGCTGCTTATTGATTCACGCTGTCTTTTTCATAAATCGGAACCCAACCTTCAGTTGTGACAAAGATTCTCACCGCGACAACTTTCCGATCCTCCTGAAGTGTGAAATAATGGCGGATATTTTCAGGCACGGAGATTAAATCTCCAGGGTTTAAACGGACATCAAAAAACGTGCCATCTTTGCCTTGAATGACAAAAATGCCGTGTCCGCTTACAATAAAACGAACCTCATCGTCTGTGTGATGATGCTCTCTTTTAAAGTTCTCAAGCAGTTCATCAAGTTTCGGATTGGCATCTGACAATGAAATAACATCCTGTGCTTTGTAACCGCGGCGGTTAGAAATATCTTTAATTTCCGTTTCGAATGTATTGAGGATTTGTTGTTTTTCTTCTTCTGTCAGATCGTATTTCTCTGAGAGATGTTCCGGAAGCTTCGCGATATCCCATTGCTCATAAATCACCTCTTGACTATCCAAAAAGCTTGCTACTTCCTCTTGATTTTCAATCGTTGTATTTGTCTTATCATGAATACGAATTGTTGCCATTTCAGTTCCTCCTTTTAGTTAACCAGCTGGTGCTGGAGTGTTTTCAATTTCAAATGGTAGCTGAACAAAAATTCATACGCTTCAAGCACTCTTTTTGCTTCAAATGCTGTTTTTCCCCAAGCGGTAATACCGTGATTTCGGATCAGAACGGCTCCCGAATCTTCTGAAATCTCTTCCGCAAACAGTGCCGCAAGTGTCGGAATATGGGCTGGATTTTCAATGATCGGGATAGCCACTTCTGCATTCTCTTCCCACAGGCCGAGCGCTTTTATGATTTCCTGGCCTCTGAATGTGATTTTCTTTTGGTCTCGGTATAGCTCTGAGATCACATTATTGTTTACTGTATGGACATGCAGGCAGCATCCGGCATTGGTTTTATTGTACAAATGTGTGTGCAACAGCGTTTCCGCTGACGGTTTTAGAGAATGCCCGCTTTCGGCAGGCTCTCCGTTTTGATCCACCAGCAGAAAATCTTCATCCGTCTCTTTGCGTTTATCTTTACCGCTTGCGGTTACGAGAAAGGTTAAAGGCTCATCAGAAACTTTAATAGACAGGTTGCCGCTAGTCGCCGGAAACCAGTCTCTTTCGGCCAATTCCCGTTTTACTTCAGCGAGCTCTCGCCAGCGTTCTTGTTTTGCAGCCATTCCTGTACCTCCGTTACATTCTCGATTTCTTTTCTAATTTCATAAAAATCTTGATACGGGAGATGGTTTAGGTTCCGCTCCCTGCATTCGTTTAATAAATAATCCCTTGCAAAGCAAAGGTCGGACAGCTTTGCAGCCTCCACATCTGTAACCGAATCGCCGATCATGATGATATATTGGTTCGGTTCAGCGAGTTCATGTATCACTGACGGCTTGCAGCACCCGCATTGATTGCTGCAAGTTCCTTTGCAAGAATGAGGCCAGTCAATATGAATATAGTCATTGTCAAATGACGCATGGTTGCAATAAATACGCTCTTTCTCCACAATGCCTTCAAGCAAAGGATACACAAAAAAGTCCATTCCTCCGCTTACGACATAAAACGGAATCTCATGCTCCTTGACAAACGCTACAAATTCGCGAAAGCCTTCCCTGATTTTTGCATCTTCCAATACAAATCTCGTAATCTCTTCTTTTAAACGGCTTGGCAGAAGGCCGAACATCCGCCCGACACCTTCCTTGATCGACAGCGTTTTGGAAAGGACGCCGTCTTTTAATGCGTTCCACTCCGGCGGAGCGAATGTTTTCATGATGTTTATAATGTTGTCATTCATCGTGATGGTGCCGTCAAAATCACAAATAATGAATGGCTTTCGAGTCGTCATAAGGCTTCAACCTTTCCCCATTTATCAAGCGCCAGCTTCAGATCTTTGCATTGTTCGGCTTTTTCATCAATCGGCTGAGCTTCTAAGACAGCATCAATTATGGCTCTGAACGCTTTGCCACCGCCCTGGGCGCCGTTCGGATGTCCGTGTACGCCTCCCCCGGCGTTTATAATATGATCTATGCCGAAATCCCGCATTAAAAGCGGAACCATACCGGGATGAATGCCTGCTGACGGAACGGCAAATGTTTGGTTAAAGGCATCCTCTCTCACACATTCTTCGTGAATCGCCAGCGCATCTTCTTTTGGAAGCGCAACTGAACCGTACGGAGATGGGAAGAGACTGAAGTCGGCTCCGCAATACCGGTTCAATTTTCCGAGCAAAAGAGCGTGAGAAAATCCGTAGAACGGAGAAGACGTAAACGCCCCGCTGACAGCTGGATGAGCCATAATCGGGATTGCGATTTCGGGATCTTCCGCCAGACTTTGCATGACGTCCAAGCCGTAAGCGAAGACATTAAACAATAGCGCATCCGCCCCCAATTCAGCAGCGCGTCTCGCTTTGTCGTTCAGATCAGCCGTACGCCCGGTCAAATTGACCGCATACAGCGTTTTATGCCCGGTTTGCTCATACGTTTCTTTCAATACTTGCTTTCCTTCTGTAATTCTTGTTTCAAAAGGCGCCAGGCCTGTCTCAAAGAAAATTTCATCGTCCTTAATCAGGTCAACTCCGCCAAGCGCCTGCTGTCTGAGCTGTTCTTTAATATCACTCAGGTCTCTTCCGATAACCCCTTTGAAAATGCTCATTAACAGCGGTCTCTCAAACTCTCCCAGCAGCTTTCGAATGCCGTATACACCAAACTTCGGTCCCGGCAGCGTGCGCTTAAACGCGTCAGAGAAGTGAAGATCGAGTAATTTGATTTTTCCGTCCAGCGACAGCTTCCCAAACACTGTTGTCAGCAAAGCCGGGATATCCTGAGAGAAATTGATGTCAGGATAGGCAATTGTGATCACCGCTTGTTTTCCTGACGCAGGAGTCCCCTCTCTTTCCTCGACCTTTATCACCCGTCCCTTGTGCTTTTGCATTTGCTCCTGTTTTACAAGGGGCAGATCAGTCCAGGAGCCTACTGTCAATCCTGTTGCGATTTGTTCCGCTTTTTTCTCTGTATCGGCTCCCGGTTCGGTCAGGAGATATGTTGCTAATAACTCACCCATGCCAGAGCTCCTTTCATTTCATCCATATAAAAAAACCTCTTCAAACAGCAATCGCGTCTAAAGAGGTTTCGTTTCTCGTCCGAATCTTATCTCTCAGCCGCCAGCTGCAAGAATTAGCACCGTGCTTTATAAGTCGGTTGCCGGGCTTCATCGGGCTCGTCCCTCTGCCTGCTCTTGATAAGAAAATATAGATTTTATAAATTATTTTGAATTATCCCATCGTTATCAAGTCTTGTCAATGCTTTTTTGGGTAAACAGGTTCAGCTTCCCAATTCGATAAGCGGCCTCTTTGAGTCTTTCTTCACTTGTCAGCAGCCCGACTCTGACATAGCCCTCGCCATATTCACCGAAACCATTTCCAGCCGCAACGGCCACATTCGCTTTTTCCAGCAAAAGGTCTGAGAACTGCTCGGAAGTATAGCCTTCAGGCACGGGCAGCCATGCAAAAAAAGAACCTGCCGGAGCAGCCACTTCCCAGCCGATCTCCCGGCATGACGCAATCCAAGCGTTTCTCCTGCTTTCATATCGGGCATTTTGCTCCGCCACGCACGTTTGATCACCTAGCAGTGCCGCCGCTGCAGCCTCCTGAGTCGCTCTGAAAAGACTGACAAACATATGGTCTTGATACAGATTGATCGCTTCAATGACCGAAGCGTTTCCGACGGCAAAGCCGATCCGCCACCCCGCCATATTATACGTTTTTGACAGCGTATAAATTTCAATGCCGATATCCTTCGCACCTTCAGTCTGCAAGAAGCTTAACGGCTTACAGCCGTCAAATCCTACAGCGCCGTAAGCAAAATCATGAACAACACAAATCCCGTTTTCTTTTGCAAAACTCACGGTTTCTTCAAAAAAACCGGAGGTAGCAACAGCTCCAGTCGGATTATTCGGATAATTCAAGTACATCAATTTCGCCTGTTCTCTCACTTCAGCGGGGAATTTGCTGTAATCAGGCAGAAACGCCCTGTCCTTTACGAGCGGCATCATTTCCATCTTCGCTTTCGCGAGTGCCACACCTGACCAGTAATCAGGATAGCCCGGATCCGGAACTAAAATCGTATCTCCGGGATTCAGCAAACATTGCGGGAGCTCAACCAGACCGGCTTTTCCGCCGAATAATACAGCGACTTCCGTCTCCGGGTCAAGGTCAATGCCGTATTCTCTTTTATAAAATGCCGCCGCTGCTGATTTCAGGCTGTATGAGCCGCGAAAAGACGAGTATTTATGATTGTCAGGATCAGCAACGGCTCGTTTCATTTCCTCGACGATATGTTCCGGAGTCGGCTGATCCGGATTTCCCTGTCCGAGATTGATGACGTCATGTCCTTCTGCAAGCTTTCGGTTCACTTTTTGCACCAAAGAAGCGAAGAATTGCTTAGGCAGCTCCTTTAATACATGAGACTGTTCAAATTTCATCTATTCTCACCTTCTAAAAAAATCTTGAAATGATAGTCCATCATCATATATGGTTAAATGAAAAAAGTAAAGAAAAATGTGGAGTGATCAAAAGATGAAATGGACCATATCTTGCCTGCAATTTGATATTTCATACGGAAAGCCTTCAGAAAATATCAAAAAGGCTGAATTCTTTATCGAAAAAGAAAGCAAACACGCGGATGTTCTTGTTCTTCCTGAACTATGGACGACCGGCTATGATCTGGCCAACCTTGATGAGATCGCCGATAAAGACGGGCGTTCTGCTCAGAGCTGGCTGAAGAAAACAGCAAAAAAACATGGCGTCCATATTGTCGCCGGATCGGTTGCTGTCAGAAAGGATTCCGATGTTTATAATACAATGTACATTGCGGATAAGGAAGGACAAATCATTAAAGAGTACAGGAAGGCCCATCTTTTTCAGCTGATGGATGAGCATGTGTATTTATCAGCCGGCTCCGAAGATGGATATTTTGAGCTTGATGGCGTCAAAAGCTCAGGATTGATCTGTTATGATATCCGTTTTCCGGAGTGGATCAGAAAACATACGACAAAAGGCGCCAACGTGCTGTTTATTTCTGCGGAATGGCCTCTTCCCCGCCTTGATCATTGGAAAAGCCTGCTTATTGCGCGGGCCATCGAAAATCAATGCTTTGTCGCTGCCTGCAATTGCACTGGGTCAAATCCAGATCATGAATTTGCCGGGCATAGCCTGATTATTGATCCATGGGGACGTGTACTTGCTGAAGGCGGCCGGGAAGAAGGCGTTGTGCGTGCGGAAATTAACCTTCAGGAAAGCGTTGAAGTTCGGGAAAGCATCCCTGTTTTCGATGATATCAGAAAAGATTTATATTAAAAAATAGATTGACAACTCACTAAAACACCTGTTACTATGTTCATCAACTGATAAATTAGAATTGTTTAACAAGTGAATATATTCTCTTATCGAGAGTTGGGCGAGGGATTTGGCCTTTTGACCCCAACAGCAACCGACCGTAATTCCATTGTGAAATGGGGCGCATCTTGTTCGCGCCGAGACGCTTGTCTCTAAGGCACGGTGCTAATTCCTTCAGATCTGATCTGAGAGATAAGAGAGGCGGACATAAATGTTAAGCCTCCTTCTCTCTGAGAAGGAGGCTTTTTTACGGCCATTCAGCTGCAAACATATCAAAGAGATTACATAATTGGAGGTTATGACAATGGCAGTCACAAAAACACCTTTATACGAAACGTTAAATGAAAGCTCCGCTGTGGCGTTGGCGGTGAAGCTTGGCTTATTTCCAAGCAAAAGCACGCTGACATGCCAGGAGATCGGCGACGGCAACTTAAATTACGTTTTTCATATTTATGATCAAGAACATGACAGAGCATTGATTATTAAGCAGGCGGTTCCTTATGCAAAAGTCGTCGGAGAAAGCTGGCCGCTGACAATCGATCGCGCCAGAATCGAAAGCAGCGCTCTCATCCGCCAAGGCGAGCATGTCCCTCATCTCGTTCCAAAAGTGTTTTATTCTGACACAGAAATGGCGGTTACCGTCATGGAGGATCTTTCTCATTTGAAGATCGCAAGAAAAGGGCTCATTGAAGGTGAAACCTATCCGCACCTGTCACAGCACATCGGTGAATTTTTAGGCAAGACCCTTTTCTATTCTTCAGATTACTCGCTTGAACCTAAGGTAAAAAAACAGCTTGTTAAACAGTTTACAAATCCGGAGCTGTGCGACATTACGGAAAGGCTTGTTTTTACAGACCCTTTCTTTGACCATGACACAAATGATTTTGAAGAAGAGCTTCGTCCTTTTGTCGAAAAGCTCTGGAGAAATGACAGCGTCAAAATCGAAGCGGCTAAACTTAAAAAGTCTTTTTTAACATCTGCAGAAACGCTGATTCATGGTGATTTGCACACAGGGAGCATTTTCGCCAGCGAACATAACACAAAGGTGATTGATCCTGAATTTGCTTTTTACGGACCGATCGGCTTTGATATTGGCCAATTTATCGCCAACTTATTGTTGAATGCACTCAGCCGTGACGGAGCTGACAGAGAGCCGTTATATCACCATGCCAAGCAGGTCTGGGAAACGTTTCAAGAAACATTCACTAAAGCTTGGGAGAAAGACAGTCTCGATGTTTACGCGAAAATCGACGGTTACCTTACTGATACGTTCAGCCATATTTTTGAAGAGGCGATCGGTTTTGCGGGCTGCGAGCTGATACGCCGGACGATCGGCCTTTCCCATGTGGCTGATCTGGATACAATCGCGCCGTTTGATAAACGAATCGACAGAAAACGGCTGGCGCTTGAAACCGGCACAGCCTTTATCGAAAAACGTTCGGAATTCACAACGATCACGGATGTTATTGAATTATTCAAGCTACTTGTGAAGGAATGATCCATTCATGACCCATTCATTTGCTGTTCCTCGTTCTGTTGAATGGAAGGAAACAGCTATACTCATTTTAAATCAGCAAAAACTTCCGGAAGTGACGGAATATTTGGAACTGACGACCAAAGAGGCTGTATTTGACGCCATTGTCACACTCAAAGTAAGAGGCGCTCCCGCCATCGGCATTACGGCTGCCTTTGGACTTGCGCTTGCCGCCAAAGACATTGAAACAGATGATGTCACGGAATTCCGCCATAAACTTGATGGCATCAAACAGTATTTAAACCGTTCACGGCCTACAGCCATTAATTTATCTTGGGCCCTTGAGAGACTGAGCCAATCGATCGAAAATGCCATTTCCGTAAATGAAGCAAAAACGAACCTTGTCCATGAAGCGATTCAGATTCAGGTCGAGGATGAGGAAACGTGCCGGATGATCGGCCAAAACGCCCTGCAGCTTTTCAAAAAAGGCGACCGGATTATGACGATCTGCAATGCAGGCTCTATAGCGACAAGCCGCTACGGAACGGCGCTCGCTCCATTTTACTTGGCCAAACAAAAGGATTTGGGACTGCATATTTTCGCCTGTGAAACAAGGCCAGTCCTTCAAGGTTCACGACTTACTGCGTGGGAGCTGATGCAAGGGGGCATTGATGTCACTCTGATTACAGACAGCATGGCTGCTCATACGATGAAGGAAAAACAAATTTCCGCCGTCATCGTCGGAGCCGATCGAATTGCTGGGAACGGTGATACGGCAAATAAAATTGGAACATACGGTCTCGCGATTTTAGCAAATGCCTTTGATATTCCGTTTTTTGTCGCCGCACCATTATCTACATTTGATACAAAAGTGAAAAGCGGCGCTGATATTCCGATAGAGGAACGGGATCCAGAGGAAGTAAGGCAGATTTCCGGAGTCCGGACCGCACCATCCGATGTGCCTGTCTTTAACCCCGCTTTTGACATTACACCGCATCATCTCATTTCAGGAATCATCACAGAAAAAGGGATTATGACCGGTAACTATGAAGAAGAAATTGAACAGCTGTTCCAAGGCGAAAAGGTTCACTAAAAAACCGCTGGACTTTGCTCATTATGGGCCGAGTCAGCGGTTTTTTTGTTTATTTTTATTGATATGAATGATTTCATCTTTTTGAGCGCTTGATAAGATATGCAGTTTCACAAACAGTTTGGCAAAACCGGCAATTTTTTCAGAGCGGCTCGGCTTCAATGGCTTTGTCCTCCTTTTTCATCAGACCAACTTTTTTAACTTAATAAAATGATATGTCGGGCAGTAAAAAAAGGGAACGTGCCATATGTTTTATTTTTCGTTGTAGGAGATTTGCTCGATGTTCAGCAAAAATGCTTTAAGGTCGGTTTTGCTCCCGGCGTATCCTGTTAACGCGCTGTTTTTGCCGATGACTCTATGGCATGGGACGAAAATTGGCAGGTCATTTCGCTTATTCGCCTGTCCGACGGCGCGCACCGCTTTCGGGCTGCCGACCGCAGCGGCAATGTCAGCATAGCTTCTCGATTCTCCGTATGGTATCATCGTCAGCGCCTTCCACACTTTTTGCTGAAAAGGGGTGCCCTTTTGGCTGAGCGGCAAAGAGAATGTCTTTCTTTCGCCGGCGAAATAGTCATGAAGCTGGGCTTTCGCTTCCGCTAAACATGGCGTTTCCTTGTGTTCTGTGTGCTGAACGGTTTCTTTCCAATCCATCCAATCTTCCTGACTGAGAAATAGACGGGTAATCTGGCCATCCTCCTCGGCAATGATAAGTTCCCCGAGAGGCGTTTCCGCTGTCGTATAGTAGCTCATTCATCAGTCCTTCTTTCTTCAGCATTCTGTCTGACGGGAAGTGTAAGGTGGAAAACGGTGCCCTTGCCTTCTTCGCTTTCTACCATGATCTCGCCTTGATGTTCTTCAATAATTTTATAGCTTACCATTAGCCCAAGTCCAGTTCCCCGTTCCTTTGTCGTATAAAACGGTTCACCTAGGCGCCTTACTTTATCTTCTGACATTCCGACCCCCTCGTCTTTTAAGGAAATGAGAACATGATCTTGATCCAAAGTCCTTATCGTAACTGAGATGTTTCCGCCGTCAGGCATCACTTCGATGGCATTTTTTAATATATTGATAAATACTTGTTTTAGCTGATTCGGTTCACAGTAGATGGGAGGAATGTCGTCCATTAAATCAAGATGCATTTGTACGTTGCTGAGATTGGCTTGCGCGTTCAGGAGGTCTACGGTGTCTCTCATAATTTGGGTGACATGTTTTTCTTCATACATGATGGCCTGGGGCTTGGCTAAAATCAAGAATTCGGTGATGATGGATTCGATGCGCTTTAGCTCTGAGGTGATCACGTTGAAGTAAAGGGCGTAGTCTCCCGCCACACTTCCTTTCAGGAGCTGTATAAAGCCTTTAAGTGCTGTCATCGGATTTCTGATCTCATGAGCGATGCCGGCAGCGAGTTCGCCGACAACATGAAGGGTATCCGACTTGCGCAGGCGTTCCTCCAGTTCTTTTCGCTCCGTTACGTCTTTAAAGATAGCCAGGTTCATGTTTTGAATAATATTTCGTTTAAATGAGAATTCAAGTTTTCTATTATCGCTGCTGCTCAGCAAGAACGGAATTTCGTTGTCCATTTCATCAAAATTAATCTGTCTTGCCGGTGATGCAAGGTTTTCTATATCGTACGAAGAGATAATATCTAACAGGCTGTGCTTTTTTATCTCTTCATGTGACAGGCCTAGAATTTTGCTTGCTAACGGGTTGGCGTCAATGATCCTGTATTGATTGTCGAACAATACATTGCCATCCATTGAGCCGTTGAACACTTTTCTGAATTTCAGCTCGCTTTCCCGAAGCTCTTTTTCCATCCGCTTTCTGTCGCTGACATTTCTTAATATCGTCAGATGCTGGTTTTCGAGTATGGTTCGCTTTGACGTAAATTCGAGTTCTTTAAACTGGCCGTTCCCCATTTGAAACAGCATCTCTTCTCTAATTTCTCCGTATTTTGCGTATTTCTTTTTCGTTATGCTGTATTTGCGCTGCGAATGAACGAGAAAATCACAAAGCTTTCGTTTCAACAGCAAATTCATCGGCAGCTCGAAGATTTTACAGGCGGATTGATTCGCCTTCACGATTCTTCCGTCATTTGACCAGATGATAATGGCGTCCATCGCATTTTCAAATATTTCTCTGAAACGCTCCTCACTTTTAAATAGCTGAAGCTCCATAGACCGCTTCTCTGTGATATCCCTCATAATGGACATATAAAAACCGCTGATGATGTTAGATGTAATCGTGAATTCAAATAGCTTATGGACTCCTGAACGAAGCTTGACGGGCAGCTCCCCCTTCGCTTTTCCCTTGCGGTTGAGCGTCTTCCAGGTATTATCGAAATCTTTATGTGAGCCGCTGTCTATGAATTCATATAATGATAAATGAGACAGCTCATTTTGATTGATTTCAAAACTTTTACAGAAGGACAAATTGGCGTCAATAAAACCGCCATCTTTATCAAACAGGACGATTCCGTCAACAGCTCTGTCAAACAAGTCCTTAAACAGCTGTTCATTCATAGAGAATTCCCGCTCCAGAATCTTCTTGGAAGATATATCTCTCATGACAACAAAAAAGAAATCCTCGCCAATTCCTCTTTTGGCCAGAAACTCTATGTATTTTATCGCTCCGCCATCAAGCCTGACCGGCACCTCCTTCCATAGGAAACCTTTCTTAAAAAACTTCTTTACAGCAAGGTTCAGCTCATCCTTTGGAATAGAAAACAAAAAATCCAAAACGGAGCGATTCTTCAAGTCTTCCGAATCAACTTGAAGCATCCTCTCCGTGGCTTCATTGGCCTGAACGATTCGCAATTCATTATCACATATAAAAATAGCATCGAGCGTATTGTTGACAATCACTTGATGCTGATTCAATTCCTTTTTCAGCCGTGCATTTTCTTCTTTGAGGCGCTTCAGTTCTTCCCGCAGCTCTGAATTTGTCTGGGCATCAAGAGTTTCCATGCGCGTACACTCCTTCTTCAAAACCTATCCCTCAATATTTCTACAAAATGCGGAAACTTCCTTCATTTGCCCTATAAGTTTCAGAAAATTTCAGTGTGATGACATAACGAAGACATTTTCTACGTTCCTTACCACCACTTTACATCGTCCTAACAATCAGCTGTTTTTTTCATTCGTTTTTCCTCTTTTATTTTAAAATAGATACCAGCAGGGAATAATCTCTTAGTGACTGATGAAAGAGAAGGTGATGCTATGAGTAAATCGCGTGACAGTTATTTTGATAATGCCAAATTCTTATTGATATTCCTTGTTGTATTCGGTCATATTCTTCGTTCTTTTATTCATGATAACAACTTTATGCTCTACCTTTACAAGTTCATTTACACATTCCACATGCCTGCTTTTATCCTTGTCTCCGGTTATTTCGCGAAAGGCTTCAAACGCGCCGGTTATGTGAAAAAGCTGGCGGTCAAGCTGATTATTCCGTATTTGATTTTCCAAATCATCTATTCCGTCTTTTATTACATGATGCAAGACGAAAGCATAGCAAATGTGAATCCGATTGATCCGCAATGGTCGTTATGGTTTCTCGTAAGCTTATTTTTTTGGAACCTGCTGCTTTATCCTTTTTCAAAGCTTTCAAAGCTGTGGGCGCTGTTTGTCAGCTGCGGCATTGCCGTGCTGATCGGTTATCTAGACTTTGTCAGCAGCACGCTGAGCCTGTCGCGAACATTTGTATTCTTGCCGATGTTCCTTGTCGGGTTTTATTTGAATAAACATCATTTTGATTTATTGAGGTCCAAGCGAGGCAAACAAATCGCGCTTGGGGTGCTTGCCGCCGTATTCGTCATCTGCTGGGGCATTGACTTTGACTATTCTTTTCTGTTCGGCTCTAAACCGTATTCTTCGTTTGGAGACGTTACCTTGGCAAGCGGGCTTTCCCGAATCGGCTGGTATGTACTCGCCTTTGCGGCAACCTTCAGTTTTTTAGCGCTCGTTCCGCAAAAGAGGTTTTTCTTTACGAAATGGGGAACCCGGACTTTTTACGTGTATTTGCTTCATGGGTTCATTATTAAAACTCTGAGACAGGTCGGGCTTGAGGATTCGCTTGCTGACTATCAAAGCTTAGTGATTCTCTTGCTTTTAACGGCAGCCTTGACATCAATCCTCTCCAGCAATTTTGTTAAGACAGTGGCTCAGCCATTCATTGAGCTGAGAATGACCAACTTATTGCAATTTGTCAGAGGAACGGGCAAAAATGCTTATTTAAAATAGGAAAGCACCTCTTAAGCGGGCCTCCGCCTAAGAGGTCTTTTTTTATTTTTGTTTGTTCTCTTTTTTCTTTTCAGGCTTTGTGATTTCTAGTGTCTCGATGATTTTCCCGGCATTGTAATCCCCTAATTCACTTGAGAATTCTTCCTCCAGCACCTGCTTATTCATAGGCTTTTTATGATTTTGCATATCTCTGCTATGGCGGTTTTTCTTCAAAATCACATGCCTCCTTGCCGGCCCTGTTTGGAATTGCGGTTTGCACCTCTAAAATTCGGGTTGTCATGATACTGGGTCTTAAATGAATTCGGGTCCATGCTCTCGGTAGGTGTATTGTTATTTTTAATGGCTTCATCGACTTCGGCTTTGCGCTTCATACGAATCCTCCTTGCCTGTTTTTAGAGATTTTTTCGTTAAATGATGCAGGAGCGCTAAACCGCCACCTGTAGATGTTAGGTTCTCCAACTGAAACAGAGGCACACATCTTTTTTTTGGCAATTAAAAAACACCGCACAACATGCGGTGTTTTTCTATCCGATAATCACTCTTTCCTTCGGATAATGATAATTCGCTTCAATTTCTTTTCTTCCGATCAAATACAGGAAGGTCAGAATACCGATTCGCCCGATAAACATGCAAATCATAATGACACATTTTCCAACGCTGCTCAAATCAGCAGTAATTCCAAGTGACAGACCGGTTGTACCGAACGCTGAGCACACTTCAAATAGAATCTCCAGCAATGAATGCTCTTCTGTAATCGTAAGTATGAGTGTCGCGCCAAAAACGAGGAGGATCGCCATCATGGCGACAACAAGCGACTTCATGAGATCAGCAGGATGCAGTTCCCGTTTGAATACCTTTACTGACTTATTGCCGCGGGCAAAATGAAACAGCGCCAGAAGAGTCAGGGCAAAAGTCGTTGTCCGTATGCCTCCCCCTACTGAACTTGGCGACGCTCCGATAAACATCAGCGCACTCATAAACAGCAGAGTGGGGTCAGACAGCTGGCTGATATCAATCGTGGCCAGCCCTCCGCTCCTTGTTGTCGTTGATTGAAATAGAGAAAGGAATAAAATATCATGCCACGATTTACCGGCAAACAAATGATTTGCTTCAAGCACATAGATTCCTATAGAACCAAACAAAACAAGCGCGCCAAACATGCTAGTTGTAATTTTTGTAAATAAGCTAAACGGATATCTTCGGTTTTTTGAAAACAAAAAGTCTTTCACTTCCACTAAAACGGGGAAACCGATGGCTCCGAAAACGATCAATAACAGTGTAATAAATTGCACAAAATAATCATGCCGATATGGAATTAGAGAGCTGCCTGTTATATCGAAACCAGCATTTGTGGTTGCACTGACACTGGCAAAAAAACCATGCAAGTAAGCATCTTGAATGGAATCGTAGTAGGTTAAAAAATATGTCCCAAGAATGATCGCGCCAAAGAACTCAATCCATAATATGAGAAAGAGAATCTGTTTCATGAGATTTACGATCCCAGAAAATTGTGATTGATTTTGATCGATCATCATTAATTTCCGTTCTTTTAATCCTATTCTTTTGCCCATTAACAGCCAAACAGAAGTGCCTAATGTCATAATGCCAATTCCGCCAAACTGCAGAACAAACGCAAGAATAACAATTCCTGTTGAGCTAAATGTATCAGCGGTATTCACAACAGAAAGCCCGGTGACACTTACGGCGCTCACTGCTGTAAACAGAGCGTCGATAAAAGACCACTCTGCCCCTTGTTTATGGGCTACAGGAAGGCTCAATAAAATAACTGCAACCGTCACCGCTAGAAAGTAATAAACAGCGATCAGCTGGGCCGGCGACAATGCCTGTATCAATTTTCCAAACTTTAATTTCATGTAAAATCCTTCTGCCTCTCTTTTTAAGTACGGTAATTATTCTAAAGATATTGGACACATTTTTAAAGGCTTTTACGCAACATTTTCTTAACTTGCTTATTTTTTTATCATTTTAGTCAAAGGATAAAATAAAAAACCTCTGAGAGGTTCTCTCAGAGGAACAAGATGTTTGTTTTATTTAGCTTCTAACCGTCTGATTCGCTCATCCAAATCAGGGTGAGTAGAGAAAAGCGAAGAGTGCTTCTTACCATTAATTTTTAATGTTTGAACAGCTGCCTGATCGTCTTCCTTAATGCGGGAAGAATAGCTCTGAAGCGTACGCAGCGCGTGAATCATTTTATCCTTGCCCGCCAGATCGGCTCCTCCTCTGTCAGCGTGGAATTCACGATGGCGTGAGTACGCAAACACAACAAGGCTGCCGAGAATGGAAAAGACAATCTGAAAGACAATCACTGCAATAAAATGAACGATCGGCGCAAGGTCTTCCTTGACAAAACGGCTTGCAATCCATGCTGCGATACGGGATAAAAAGACGACAAAGGTATTGACGATACCTTGTAAAAGCGTCATCGTTACCATATCACCGTTAGCGATATGCGCGACCTCGTGGGCAAGCACACCTTCAACCGCGGCATCATCCATTTGCTCCAGCAGCCCTGACGACACTGCCACAAGAGAACGGCGTTTTGACGGTCCAGTCGCAAATGCGTTCACTTCAGGCGACCGGTAAATGCCGACCTCCGGCATTTTCGTTAAACCGGCAGAACGGCTTAACCGATGAACACGATCAACCAATTGCTGTTCTTCGTAACTGAGCGTGTGTTTTTCCGGATTCAGCACTTTGACGCCCATCATCGTCTTTGCCATCCATCTGGACATCGCAAGAGACGTAAAGGAGCCGACAAAACCAACGACTAAACTGAACACAAGGAGCGCAATAGGATTGATACCGCCATCAGCGGTAAAGTACGTCCCGACTCCGGTAACCGAGCTTAAAACAGATAAAACGATCCCGATTGTGGTAAGCACCAAAATATTTGTTAAAATAAACAGAAAAATTCGTTTCGCCATAATAACCTCCGTTATTTTAAGTTCAAAAGAACCTGTATATTTAAATTATAAAACATCTGTTTGAAAATGCAAGGAATTAGACGTATGATGTTAATGTATTGCTGACGCTTCCATTTGAATTCATACATAGACTTTATCTTCGCGTCAAATTGTTTTGAAGAGGTGAACAATGAACATTTTCAAACTCACTCGAACCGATATGGTGCGGCTGCTGTATTCCCTAAAAGGACAGGGAGAAATAAGCCCGCTTGACATAGTCGTCCAATCAGCGAACATGTCAGCAAATAAAGCTGCCAATCATCTTGAAATTCCTGAATTTCTTTCAAGATATGAACGAAAAAAACAAAAGAAAGAATACGGGCTCTCTACAAACGAAATTGTAGAACTTGGCAACTTATGCGAGCTGACTTCATTAAAGTCAACCGCAATCCAAAACTGGGTAAAGCGTGATTTCAAAGATTTGATCGGACATCCTGAGCTGGGCAAAAAATATTCGGTTGAACAGGCTGTCATACTTTTAATTGTACGTGATTTAAAATCCATTTATGACTTTGAACATATACGGGGTATTTTAACAGTAGCGTTTAACACCATCTCAGACAGAACCGATGATGTCATCAGCCCGATTTCTTATTATGAAAGCTGCGCATACGTGCTTGATGCCGTTCATCACCAGGACAAGCCTTCTATGAAGGAATCGAATCTGCAGGAGATCGTCGAACAGGAAACTGATCGCCTCCGCGACCGTTTTGAAGAACTGAATGACAGCCAATGGCTTAAAATCAGACAGATTATAGCCATTACAGTTCTCTCCATTTTAACGTTCCATATTCAGGCAACCGCACATAAAATGACAGCTGACATCTTATAAGCTGCGGCACCCCCGGCTCAAATCCGGGGGTTTTCCTATTCTCCACAACAATTGCCAGCATAAATAACCCCCGTACATTTCAAACTAAATACGCGTTAAGAATTCTTTATAGAAAAAGGAGATGAAAAAGATGGCGAGCAGAAATAAACTCGTTGTTCCAGGGGTGGAGCAGGCACTAGACCAATTTAAACTCGAAGTGGCTCAAGAATTCGGTGTGAACCTTGGTTCTGATACAGTCGCACGCGCTAACGGCTCTGTAGGCGGAGAAATGACAAAGCGGCTGGTACAGCAAGCACAGTCACAAATAAATGGCACAACTAAATAAATCCAGGCCTTTATTCGCCGGGGTCACTCGGCGAATCTTCAGTTTGGGCTGAATGATTTTCACTGTTGTAGCCGTTTGGGTTACGGCGATCAGAAGCGTTATCTCCACTTGACGAAGAACGATTCTTTCCTTGCTCACCGTTATTCCAATCCCTGTGATATTGGCTTTGATCCTTCCCAGTGCTGTTTCCTTCATTTCCTTTATCTTGAGGATCTTGTATTGGGGTTTTTTGATCCCCATCTTTTTCAGGGTTTATGTTTTCATCTGATTCCTTTACTTTCTTATCTTTGTCACCATTGTTAGTCTTATCATCTGTTGTATCTTTTTTCTGATCTTTGGAATCCGTATCATCCAGCTGTTCATGATCTCCTTGCTTGCTGTCCTGTCCGTCAGGTTGATCGATGGTTTCATCCTCATTTCCGGCATTCTTCTGGTCCTCTGTATCGGATGGTTTGCTCGGGTCCTCTTTTGAATCTTTATTGTCATTCATTTCAGTTGATTTGATGTAGCTGCCTGTTGAAACGCCTTTTTTTCTTGCTTTTTCCCTTGTTTGCATATCTGACTCAAGAGATTCCATGCGGTATGTTGTTTTATATTTTTCGGTCACATCATTGAGCTGTTTTTTCACAGCTTTTTTATATGTATTGTCTTCCGTATTTTCATAAACAGTCGAAATCAATATTTCTTTCGATTCCTTTACATATCCATGTTCACTGCAGTCGGTAATAATATCATCTATCACCTTTTTAAAATCTGTCTTCTCCCAATCATCTATATCATTAACGACCTTCTTTCCCTCATCATTTAGAGGCGTCAGTTCAATCACTTCGTAATCGCTGTTTAACGCCATTTCAACGCTTGGATTAATATCAATTGTCATATACGCATAGGCCTTATTATTAGAAAAAACGGGGAGAATAATAAAAATAAAAAGCATAATAGCGGTCATCATAACGATCCCCATTTTGAAAGGGCGCAGTTTGAAAAAATCAAAAAAGCTGGCCCTTCTGCCCATGCGTGATTCACTCGGAAGCATGATTTCTTCTCCGATTTCATAGCTGCGGCGATCATTTTTTGCTTTTAAAAATTGTCCGTCAGGGGTCAGCAACGTGACGAATTTTCTATTTTTCTCTACTATAATCCCTCTTCTCATGAGTGCAGCACCCCTTTAAGATAATCTTTCAAATAAATATAATCACCTGTAGTGATAATACACATCGCAATAATATATTTTCGGTTTCTCTCAATCGTTTTTCGGCTTACAGAGACTAGCTGTTCGAGCTGTTTCACCGGAAGCTGTTTCTTTGTATACAGGATAGCGGCCAATTCTTCATGTTCAACAAGGGTCATAGCCACCTTTATGGCGTTTTGCCTTGCGTCCGCGTGCTTTGGAGAGTTTTCAAGCAGCTCTTGAAACGATAAACCATAATCTTTGAGCTGCTTTTGGAAATAGATGATTTCCTCCCGCCTCTGCTCCTGTTCAATCTGACGGCGGTATTCATCAATGGAAAGCTCAGCTTCAATCAGGCTTTGCGATGACTCCTGATCGTCCCCTTCCTGTAAATCGATATTAATATTTTGTGCGCTTCTCGCTTCTTTTCTAATGTAATCAATGACTTTTCTTTTTATAATAAGCTCAGCAAAGGCGAGCAGAGAATTCCCTTTTTCAGGTGAATATTTTTCAATAGCTTCATTAAATGCGATGAGCCCGATGCTGAACTCATCGTCTTTTTCATCTATATATCGTTTACAAACGGATGAAACCGTCTTTGCGATAAATGGCTTATATTGCTGTATTAATTGATTCTGCAGATCTTTATTGCCTTTTTGTATACTTTCAACCGTTTTTTCAAGCGTTTGCTTCTTTTTTCCTAATTTAAACAAAAGGCTAAGCACTGGTTTCACCTCAGTTCCTCCCTATAACTACTCATTAATGATAGCTAATTTGATAGGGATTCGCAAAGGAGAAAAAGAAATATTGATTTCCAATGTCTCAATTATGACAAACCATTCTGACGTACTATACATGATTTCGTGCCTTTCTAGAGAATTAAGGGGGTTTTATCAGTGTTTTTTGTAACAAAGCTGTTATAAAAATGTTATTTTATTTCGGCTATGAAAACGTTTCAAACATGAAGAGACTCCGCTTTTTAGCAGAGTCTCAGAACGATGCGAGGGTTTGTCGACATCTGAAACGCCGCTTTCTTCAAGCGGAGTCTTTCAGATTATGCCCTTTCCCGGCTGTTATTTTGTTCGTTTTGTGTGCCCTCCGGCTGTTTTTTACCTGACATGAACCAGCCGCAAACCGCAATTGCCGCTAAGACAACCCAGAATATCAGCTTCCATGTTCCAGAATGGATAAAGTGCTCGGAAACAATTGCGATGTCGTGATGGGCAAGTGTGTATAAAGCGAGCTTCACTCCGACCCAGCCGACAATGACAAAGGCTGCCGTTTCTAGGCTTGGACGTTCCTTTAATAACTTAACAAACATTGAAGCCGCAAACCGCATGATCACCAGGCCAATGATTCCACCGGCCAATATGACGAGAAATTGTCCCCCGTCAAGTCCGCCGATCTTCGGAAGTGAAGTTGCAGGAAGCGTAACCGCCAGCGCTACTGCCGCTAAGATAGAATCAACCGCAAACGCGATATCTGCCAATTCAACTTTTAAAACAGTCGGCCAAAAACCGCTTTGCTTCGTCTCTTTATGTGTGTCTTCTTTTTTAAATACGTATCTTTTCAATAAGTGGCTGATTGAGATATACAGCAAGTAGATCGCGCCAATCGCTTGAACCTGCCATACGTTGACCAAAAAAGAAATGGCGAATAAAGAGCCAAACCGCAGAACAAAAGCTCCTGCCAATCCATAAAATAAAGCCTTTTTTCTTTTTTCCTCCGGCAAATGTTTTACCATTACCGCCATCACTAACGCGTTATCAGCGGCCAAAATACCTTCCAGCCCGATCAAGACGAGAAGAACCCAACCATACTCCAATAATAATGCTGCATCCATAAGTGATACCCTCCCCAAAAAGTTGTTTTCTTTCTCTTCATCCGATCTTATGACGGCCGGTCCATGCAAAAAAGACCTTTGCCGACATAAGGCAAAGGTCTTGCTAGACATGAATGAAGGCATGCCAACAAAGCCGATGGATCTCACAATCCATGAAATGACGACTTTGTTTCCGGAACACAATCCGGACGCTACTCCCCTTTGGGATTTCAAGAAATATGATTTTATACGTCAATGATATGCGTAGCGCGATGATTTGTCAACGCTTATTTTTTAAAAATACAGATAAGTCTTCGGCGTGCGCGCGTTTTTTCCTCTTTTTGATCAGCAAGTAGGCCACGAACAAAGCCAAAATGGCGATCCCGATCGGAAGCATGTATTGATCGAGAATAGAGCCGACTTCCTTCCAATTTTCACCGAGCTTCACACCGAGGTACACATATACAAATGTAATGGGCAGCATGGCGATGAAAGTGTAAATCGAAAACACCCAAACGTTCATTTTTGCAATGCCGCACGGTATGGAGATCAATGTGCGGATGCCTGGCAAGAAACGGCCGCTAAAGGCCACAAAGCCCCCGTGTTTTTTAAAAAATTCATCCGACTTATCGAGGGCTTCAGGCTTAATGAAGAGGTACTTCCCGAAACGCTCAAGAAACGGCCTCCCGCCGTATCGGCCTATCCAATATAGCGTGAGCGGGCCGGCCACTCCTCCGAGAGATCCTGCCAAAACAGCGCCGGCAAGCGTCATATCCCCTTTAGACACCCAATAACCCGCAAGCGGCAGGACGATTTCAGCAGGGATAAACTCAATACAGAGCGCCAGAAATATTCCAAAATAAGATAAGCTTTTAAATGCTTCTATCCAAGACATAACCAGTTCTTCGATATCCATCACTTCCCTTTTTTCATCTTTATGTATCATACATTTTGTTTTTTTCGGAAAACGTCAACATGATTTTAACACATATTTCACGGTCAGCTGAACTAAAAAAAGACCTCTTTCAATTTCTATGATCTCAAAGGCTGTAACTCTGCCGTTAAGCAGCCGATAATAATGAGAGTCAACAAGACTGGAACAACGGGGGGAATCTCCATTTGGAAATACACGTATCGTATAATATAACACTCATATGTTTATCAATTCTAATTGCCTGTGCCGCAGCGTATATTTCCCTGGAACTGTCAAGGAAAGTCACCATTCATACAGGTTTAAAAAGTAAGATCTGGCTGATTGGCGGCTCACTTATTATGGGATTCGGTATTTGGTCAATGCATTTTGTCGGGATGATGGCCGTCGATATCGACATGCCGATCCAATATGAATTCATGCCTTTAATTGCGTCCATTGGCGCAGCTGTATCCGGATCATTTGTGTCCCTCTATTTTGTCAGCCGGCACATTCTTACATATTATAGACTGCTTACCGGGTCAGTTGTGCTTGGCGCGTCTATTGCATCTATGCATTATATCGGAATGTCTGCCATTTCCCGGGTAATGATTACGTACGAACCGCTTCTTTTTACAGCATCCATTCTGATTGCGATTGCGGCCTCTTTCGTCTCGTTAAAAATATTCTTTGACTTGGCCATGAAAAAACATTCTGATCACCTTATGATCTATAAAGTCATCAGTTCGATTGTAATGGGGATAGGCATTTCAGGCATGCAATATACAGGGATGCTTGCGGCAACTTTCCGTTTGGATATGGCACCGCCCGGAAGCCATATGGAAATCCATACGTTTCATTGGTCGATTTTTGTTGCGTTAATTATTTTCTGTATTCAAACGCTATTGTTATTCAGTTCCCATGCCGATCGAAAGTTTATTAAACAAAGCGAACGCATAAAGGATAATGAACAGAGATTTGAGTCTTTGATCGTCCATAATATTGACGCCATCTTTATTTTATCATTAGAAGGTGAGATTATATCCTCTAATCACGCTGGCGAGGACATGATCAGAAAATTTGGATTCAACATGAAAAATTGGAAAGATTATACTTCAGAGAAATTCAAACAACTTTTTGAGCAGGTCAAACTAGATAAACAAGCCATCAACAGTGACAGCGAACTAATCACTGAAAAAGGCCAGTTTCACTTAAATATTACGCTCATACCCGTTGAAGTTCATCAAGAGCTGGACAGCATTTATGTCATTTGCAAAGATATGACAAAGCAGTATAGGGCAGAAAAAGAAATCCATAGAATGGCTCATTACGATTCACTTACAGATTTACCAAACAGACGGCATGCCATCTCTCACTTAACAGAGGTGCTGAATCGCGAGCATACCTTGGATTATAACACCGTTGTCTTCTTTCTAGACTTAAATCGATTTAAAGTGATAAACGATGCGTTAGGACATAATGTCGGTGATCAGCTGCTTCAGATGACAGCTAAACGCCTGTCATCTGTTGTACCTGATAATGGGTTTATCGCCCGTCTCGGCGGTGATGAATTTATTATTATATTGACTGACGCCAATACCGGAACAGGCGAAGCGGATAGTGTAGCAAGAAAAATAATCCAAAAATTCAAAAAACCTTTTAAGATTCAGGAGCATACACTTATTACATCTGTCAGTATCGGAATTGCGATATCACCGAAAGATGGGACGAACGGTCTTGAATTGATGAAAAAAGCCGATATGGCGATGTATGCCGCCAAAGAGCGAAACAAAAGCAAATACAGATTCTATTCTTTTTCAATCGGCAACAAAGAAACGGTCAAGCTTAACCAAGAGATGGAGCTCAGAGAGGCAATAGAAAACGATCGATTTATCTTGCATTATCAGCCGCAATTCAGTGCAAAAAACCAAAAAATGACGGGTGCTGAGGCGCTGATACGCCTTGTCACACCTGACGGACAGCTGCGTCCTCCCGGAGAATTCATCGGCGTTGCTGAAGAAACGGGTCTCATTATTGATATCGGAAAGTGGATTATAGATGAAGCATGCAAGCAAGCAAGAGCCTGGTATGAGAAAGGCTTTGATCTTTCTGTCGCCATTAATATTTCCGCCAGACAGTTTCAATCCGAAGAACTGATTCCTCTGATCAAGGATACGCTTGATAAATACCAGCTCCCACCGCAGCTCCTGGAAGTGGAAGTGACAGAAAGCATGACAATGGACAATCTCGATCACTCCAAGAAGGTGTTGTCGTCTTTAACGGAATTAGGCATCAGGATCAGCATTGACGATTTT
Organism: Bacillus vallismortis; assembly: GCF_004116955.1. Taxonomy (NCBI): domain Bacteria; kingdom Bacillati; phylum Bacillota; class Bacilli; order Caryophanales; family Bacillaceae; genus Bacillus; species Bacillus vallismortis. The sequence continues at coordinate 2,091,057 of NZ_CP026362.1, forward strand.
GGAACAGGGCACAGCTCCCTTAGCTATTTAAAGGACTTTCCGATACACAGGCTTAAAATTGACAAATCGTTTATCGACGATATTCAGACACATCCGAAATCAGAGCAAATTACCGGGGCGATTATTGCCATGGGACATCAGCTGTCTTTGCAGGTGATTGCTGAAGGCGTGGAAAACTCAGCCCAAAAACAGCTTCTTTACGAAAAAGGCTGTGACCATTTACAGGGCTTCTTTTTCAGCAGGCCGATACCGCCGGAACAACTCGAACAATTAATTCTCGAACAGCCGCCGCTTTCATAGCGACGGCTGTTTTTTTACCCATAAGTTACTACACATGAATCGTTCTCCACCTCTTCACACTAAAGAAAAAAAGGGGTTTATCGATATGCATACAATGTGGAAGGGATCGATCAGTTTCGGATTAGTAAACATCCCAATCAAGCTTTATGCGGCCACAGAAGATAAAGACATCAAGCTGCGCAGCCTCCATAAGGAGGATCACGCACCCATCAAATACGAAAAAATTTGCACGAATTGCGATAAAACACTCGGTCCTGATGAAATTGTGAAAGGATATGAATATGTAAAAGGAAAATATGTTGTGCTGACGGACATAGATCTAAAAAGCTTAAAGCAGGAGCATGAGGAAAAAGCGGTTGAAATTGTTGACTTTGTTCAGCTTCAGGACATTGATCCGATTTATTTTAACCGCTCCTACTTTGTCGGACCCGGAGATAACGGCACGAAAGCCTATACCCTTCTCCGTGAAGCGCTGCGTTCAACCGGAAAGATCGGCATCGCCAATATGACAATCAGATCGAAGCAGCAGTTAGCCATTCTCCGCGTTTATGAAAATTGTATCGTAATGGAGTCTATCCATTATCCTGATGAGGTCAGAAGCGCGGTCCATGTCCCGGGTGTACCGGATCAATCGAATGTAAATGATAAGGAGCTGCAAACCGCGATCACATTAATAGATGAACTGACAGCTGAGTTTGAGCCGGAGAAATACGAGGATACGTACAGGCAAGCGCTGCTGCAAAGAGTCAACGACAAGCTCGAAAATAAGGAAACAGCCGTCACACCTGACAAAGCGCCTCCTCGTGAAGATGTCATTGATCTGGTCAGCGCCCTGCAAGCAAGCATCGACAGAACAAGAAAGCCGAACCGGGAAAAACCGGCAGCAGAACCCGCACAAGCCGCTGAACCGAAAGGAGCCGGAGATAAAAAACAAAAAACGACTAGAAAAAAAGCCTCCGGCACGTCATAGCCCATGGCGTTCACCATGCAGCCCGTCCTTACTTCGTCACCGCCAATCGGAGCAGAATGGCACTACGAAATAAAATATGACGGGTACCGCTGTATTCTCAGCATCCATTCAGCAGGTGTGACCTTAACCAGCAGAAATGGCTTGGCGCTTACCAGTACCTTCCCTGAAATCACGCAATTCGCCAAAACTGCCTTTCAGCATATGGAAAAAGATCTTCCGCTGACACTAGATGGCGAAATCGTATGTTTGGTGAACCCTTGCCGTTCAGATTTTGAGCACATTCAAGTACGGGGGCGTTTGAAAAGACCGGATAAAATCCAAGAAGCGGCCAATGCGCGGCCGTGCTGCTTTCTCGCCTTTGATTTGATAGAGCGCCGCGGAGAGGATGTATCGTCTCTTTCGTATCTGGATCGAAAAAAATCGCTGTATAGCCTGATGGCCGCCGCAAAGCTTCCTGCATCTCCAGACCCTTATGCAAAGGAAGCTATTCAGTACACCCCCTCCTGCGACCATTTTGAATCGACCTGGGAGAAGGTTGTGAAATATGACGGAGAAGGAATTGTAGCGAAGAAAACAAACAGCAAATGGCTTGAAAAGAAGCGGTCATCCGATTGGCTTAAATATAAAAACTTTAAACAAGCTTACGTTTGCATAACAGGGTTTAACCCCAATAATGGATTTTTGACGGTGTCAGTGCTAAAACACGGCGTAATGACACCGATTGCCTCTGTCTCGCACGGAATGCGTGATGAGGAAAAAAACGCCATACGCGAGATTATGGAACAGCATGGACATCGATCACCAACAGGCGAATTTACGCTTGAACCATCGATTTGCGCAACCGTTCAATACTTAACGATTCTCCAGGGCACATTAAGGGAGGTATCGTTTGTCGGTTTTGAATTTCAAATGGATTGGAGCGAATGCACGTATGCCCAAGTCATACGCCATTCCAAAACCGTCCATCCGAAGCTTCAGTTCACAAGCCTGGATAAAGTCATATTTGAAAAGAATAAAAAAACAAAGGAAGATTTTATTCAGTACATGATTGAAGTCAGTGACTACCTGTTCCCATTTCTGAAAGACCGTGCCGTCACCGTCATCCGCTATCCGCATGGATCTGGGAGCGAATCGTTTTTTCAAAAAAACAAACCGGACTATGCGCCGGATTTTGTTCAATCTTTCTATGACGGAAGCCATGAACATATCGTCTGCGAGGATATGTCCACTTTATTATGGCTTGCCAACCAGCTTGCTTTGGAGTTTCATGTTCCCTTTCAAACCATTAAAAGCAGGCGTCCGGCTGAAATTGTCATTGATTTGGACCCGCCCTCACGAGAGGACTTTCTTATGGCCGTGCAGGCTGCGAATGAACTGAAGCGGCTGTTTGACTCCTTCGGTATCACATCATACCCGAAGCTGTCCGGCAACAAGGGCATCCAGCTTTATATTCCCTTGTCCCCTGAGGCATTTACGTATAAAGAAACACGCCAATTCACACAGCTGGTGGCAGCGTACTGCACCAATGCATTTCCCGAGCTATTTACCACCGAACGCCTGATCAAAAACAGACACGGCAAATTGTACCTTGATTACTTGCAGCATGCTGAAGGAAAAACGATTATTTGTCCTTATTCGACAAGAGGAAACGAGCTTGGCACTGTCGCAGCCCCGCTCTATTGGCACGAGGTCCAAACCTCCTTAATACCTTCTATGTTTACAATTGATACCGTCGTCGAACGGATTAGAAAGCAGGGCTGCCCTTTTTTTGATTTTTACCGCAGTCCGCAAGACGAACCTCTTAGCGCGATTTTACATCAGTTGAAAAAACAAAGCTGACTCACGTTCGAGCAGGGACGCCAGCCAGTATCATGAGGTTTGTCAACATGCGAAAGAGCTGACGATATAAGTCAGCTCTTTTTCGTTCAACTGTACTTTTTTTCTAGCCTCTCTTTTTCTTGACGCTGAAGCGGGCTCAGCGGCTCATTATACAAATCGATATCAATCGCATATTTCGGCCGCCTTTTCACTTCGGAAAAAATGGTTCCGATATACTCTCCGATGATCCCGATTCCCATTAATTGCAGTCCGCCCAAAAACCAAATGGAAATAATGAGCGACGTCCAGCCTGCGTTTGTATGGCCGAGCAGCTTTTGTATAAAGGCACCGACTCCCGCCACAGCGCTGAGGAGAAATAAAACAAAACCTAAAAGCGTAAAAAAGCGTATCGGCGCGACACTGAATGATGTAATCCCGTTAAAAGCGAATGAGAGCATTTTTTTCAGCGGATACTTCGTTTTTCCGGCAAAGCGCTCCTTCCGGTCATACAAGACTTCGGCTGATCTAAAGCCGATCATGGGAACAATGCCTCTTAAAAACAGATTCGCTTCCGGATAGCGTGCAAGCTCTTCAAGCGATCTTTTATTCATTAAACGAAAATCAGCATGATTATAAATTAATTTAATTCCAAGCTTATTCATGAGGCGATAAAATCCTAAAGCGGTCGTCCGCTTGAAAAAGGTATCGGTTTTTCTGCTGCGGCGGACACCGTAAACGATCTCGCACCCCTCATGAAACTTTAATATAAAATCCCGGATAACAGAAATGTCGTCCTGCAGATCAGCATCAATCGAAATCACGCAGTCAGATTTGTTCTTCGCTTTATGCAGTCCGGCTAAAAGCGCTCTTTGGTGCCCGACATTGCAGGCTAATTTTAAGCCCGTAATCTTCTTGTTTTTTATGCTCTCCATGGCAATCAAAGCCCAAGTGCGGTCTTTGCTGCCATCATCGACAAACAGGATTTTACTGTCTTCAGCGATTAATGTTTCTTCAATTAATCCGTCTATAACCCCTGTCAGCTGACGGCAGGTCTCTTGAAACACTTCCTCTTCATTGAAACACGGAACGACGATGGTTAACACTGGCTGTGGCTGTGGCTGTTTCAATCGATATCCTCCTTATTTTGTTTCATATAAATAAATGCGCCAGGCCGAATCTTTATGGTCAAACGTCTTTACCAGCGCGAGATGGTTTTGATCAGCATTCATGATCGGAACGGCAGAAAAAATGTAACGCCCGCCCATTTTTTTAAATACAGCTGTATTTAATTGAAGATGATTGATCGTTTTGTTCGAGTTCTTTTTAAAATCGTATCGTTTCCCGAGCTCATCGACAAAAAGGTAGCAACGGCTTCCCCATTCATCAAAATATTGTTTCAGCCGAGCGTTTTTTTCCAGCTCTTTTTCAATGATTTGCCTAAATTGATATTTATATGAAAGCGGATACAAGTTGTTATACGTATCTAATGTGTAAAACCCGTTATATTGGGCGATAGACGGATGCAGTCCAATGCTCGCCACCCTGTACGAGTCTTGCGGACGCCCGATATACTCCTTAATCTCCTTGAATTGCTCAGATGCATAAAACTCCCGGAATGTCGGCGCGTTGTAGTGGACGCCATACGTATATTCTTCATTAAAAGGCGCCAACACCATCAGCTGTGCAGCGACTGCACCGTGCACAAGCCATTTCCACCCTCTCCCCATCCGCCAAATAAGGTATAAAGCAAGCGCAAAGCTCACGTATATGACAAGCGGCCGCAGAAAATGAAAACGGGCAAAATTAAATTCAGCTAAAAAGGCAAATTTCTGCTTTGGCACCGCCCATATTTTGTTGAACCAAAACGCATACCATAAAGACAGGCCGTAATTTAGCCCACATAAAAACAGATAAACATTTTCCAGCTTTGTCCGATTTCGCTTGAACAGTATAGCTGCGAAAACAATCAGCAGAATCGGGAGGATGACAACGGTATGAACGGTCATCACATGATTATGGCCGTAGACAAAGTTTTTCACGGATAGACGAAGTGAATGCCATACATCATGCCGGGATGAGATAAATTCAAGCCGATGCATCGGCGCGTGGGAGAACAGCATCGAGTACACGAGCCGATATTCAACGAAAAGATAACTACTCGTCATAAATGCAATACTGCCTAAAAACATCAAATTCCCTCTTCTTTTTGTGATGGCATCATATAGCCAAAAGCACGCCATTCCTGCCAAGAAAAAGAAGAAACCTAAAACAAAGCTTGAGTATAAAGGAAGCAAACCGAGCGTCAGCCACTCTCTCCAAGAGATATCACCTTTTCGGATATTCAAAAAAGCCCACAGTGCCAAAGGATATCCAAGCGTACTCAGCATTCCAGAAGGCCAAAAAGGTGTTAAGGCAAATGCCAGCGATACGCCTATTCGGATAAAAGCCGCTTTTGGCTCCGGAATCACATGTTTCTTCAGCAATACATACATTCCAAAAAAAGCGACGACCCTCGTAATCGTCTGGCTTATCGCATAGGCGGTCATGGAAGAAAAGAAAGCGTGCAGCCAAACAATTCCGCTCCACTCAGTGCCAAAAGCATCTCTCGGCAGCCCGTTAATAATTTGCGGAATGGCAGCGTCAACCTTGCCGACGATTTCTCCGCTGTCTGCCAAAACCTTGTACCAAGCGATATTGGAATCTAAATTATCGTGGACGCGAATATGGGCATCTTCCTTTAAAATAAAAAGCGGTGATACATACAGCAAAAGGAGAAATAATGCGATCCAGAGATAATATGTTTCTTTTTTGTGTTGTCTCATCAATCGTAACATCGCTTACACATCCATTTGTTATACTGACTCCATATCCGGCATGTTCTGCCTCATGTGTCAAAATTTATTATACCTTTTCCCTTCCAAAACATTCATCAGAAGACAATCCGTTTTCACCCCGTCTGTTACCCATTAATTCCCGCTATCTTTAAGGTACGACCACTTACTATACTGATAGAAGGGAGGGGATATACGTTGTTTACAATCTTACTTTCATTGGCCATAATACTCGTATCTGTGCCATTTATATATAGAGCGAACCGCAATACAAAAGATGTGAAGGTCAACACCATTTCAATTGATCAAAAAGACGGCCTTCCAGCCAGAAAAAAATTGAATATCCTTCATTTATCAGATTTTCACTTAGAAAACATTTCTGTTTCACCTGAAGAGCTATATCGCTTAACAAAGAATCAGCCTGTGGATATCATTGCGCTTACCGGAGATTTTCTAGATCGGAAACGCAATATTCCGAAGCTGGCGGGTTATTTACATGCATTGCAAAAGCTGAAGCCTGCATATGGAATGTACGCGGTGTTCGGCAACCATGATTATGTATTGAAAGATAAGGACTTTCAGAGATTGAAGCGTGTTTTAGAGGAAAACGGCTGTATCACGCTCCAAAATGAACATGTTCAAATCGAGACGGCTGCAGGGCCTGTCAATATTATCGGAATTGATGATTACAGCACGAAACGCAGTAATATTACCGGCTCTTATCAAAATCTAGAAAACGGCTATCAGCTCGTATTAACACATGACCCAAACATTATTCTGGATATGAAAGATGTTCATTTTGATTACCTGCTATCAGGCCATTTCCACGGCGGGCAAATTCATTGGCCAAAACCGTATCATTTGGTGAAAATGGGCAAGCTCGTGCGCATGAACATGATTAAAGGCCTTCATTATCACAATGATAGACCGTTTTATATCAGCGAAGGCTTGGGACAAACCGGTGTGAATATCCGTGTCGGAAGCCGCCCCGAAGTGACATTTCATCAGATTTAATCAGAAAAGACTGTGCTGACCAAAGCATCAGTCTTTTTTTTGGTAAGTGTTCTCAAGCTTTTCTTTTGAGATAAACAAATAGGATGAATTCGGTATTTGCCGCAAGCTTGCTGGCCTTGACGTTAAATATAAAATTGGCAGATGGGTCATCTTTTTAAAGCATCTGTAAAAGGGGTTGACCGGAGGAACCACGTCAAAGCCGAGTCTTTCCACGCCTTTGTCAAGCATCGTAATCCCAATGATTCCTTTGATTTTCTCTCTTTTTTTATGATTGTTGATGTAATCCAAAAGTATCGGCATCGATTGATATACTTTTTGATAGATAATGATCCCCTTTCTGACGGCGCTCTCAATGCTTTGCAGCTCTCTGGCCAGCTTAATGTTGTGCAGGTGGATTTTTACGAGCACATCATTTTTTCTGATATGCGTTCCGTCGCTCAGCACGACATGATGCCCTTTGTACTTTGTCAACCTGACCCGAAAGACGCTTTTTCGATCTTTGTCAATCAAGGTTAATCTTGAAAAAAAGAAATAAATCGGATCAATCACTCTCCAGATGGAAAGGAGACAGGTTTTCATCTCTTCACTTCCTTATGATCAAATACACCCTTATATTTTGTGACCATTCTCCCCAAAATATAGTTGCCATATTTTTTAGGAGGACCATCATGAAAAACATTCTCATTTTTCCTTTTTTAAGCATTTCCACCGGGCACCACCATGTTGCAGATGCCCTTCAGGCTGAACTGGATTCTCAAGGATTCGCATCTGAGAAAATGGATATCTTTTCACACACATATAGACGATTAGAAAAATTGACCTCTGGGGCGTATTTAAAATGGATTCAGCACTTCCCGAAAACGTACAGCGGCATTTACAGGCTCCTCGCCTGCGGCCAATATCAGATTGACAAACGCTATACCATGTACGAATGGCTGTTCACACAACAAATGAGACACATCCTTAATGAAAAGCAGCCTGATTTCGCCTTTTGCACACATGCGCTGCCTTCCTATCTGCTGAATCGGCTAAAGCCTGAATATCCGGATATGACGGTTGTGAATGTATATACCGATTTTTTTGTGAATCAATTATGGGGACGAGAGAACATTGATTACCATTTTGCTCCGAGTATTGATATCAAGATGCAGCTCATGTCTGAAGGAATCGATCAAAAAAACATATTCATGACTGGCATTCCCGTTCACCGGATGTTTGAAAGAGGATCAGATGACACCTGTCAGCATCATCCTCCATATACCATCATCATCACAGGCGGCAGTATGGGAGTCGGGGGTATTTTGAAATGGGTTCAGGATCTGTCGCCAGGCGGAAATATCTTATACAAAATATTATGCGGCCGGAACGAAAAGCTCTACAGCTATGTCAAAAGTTTACGCCACCCTTTGATTGAGGCCATTCCCTACCTTCACAGCAAAGCAGAGATGAACCGTTTATACGAACAGGCTTCAGGCATTATGACAAAACCTGGGGGCGTGACCATCAGCGAATGCTTACAGAAACGGCTTCCTGTCTTTATTTATCATGCGCTGCCAGGCCAGGAGGAAATGAATGTGAACCTTCTAAAAAAACGGAAGCTTGTCACAGATATGAGGAATTGGAACATGCAGCAAGCGGAAGAACGTATTGAGGCATTTTTTCAATCGAATGAACAGGTGAAAGAATATGAAAAACATGTCAATGAATATCTCGGCGAAATCTCTGATCGGAAGATAGAAGATGTGTTAAAAAGGCTTATAAGAAACAAAAAACACTCCCTGACACAGAGAGTGTAACTAGTTAACGAAACAGCAAATGCTGGCTGTGAATGCCTGCTTTCTTCAGCAGATCGATCAGCTGGTCCTGTTCATCAGGCGATAGGCCTGAAAACGCTCTCGCAATACGCAGTGCATGAATCGGATAAATTTTATCCAAATACTCATTTCCCTTGTCAGTTAAATGCGCGTAAACAGAACGTTTATCTTTCGGGTCCTGCTCCCTGACTAAAAACCCGTTTCTTTCTAATTTGTCAATGACATATGTGACGTTTCCGCTCACTAGCAGAAGTCTCGACCCAATTTGCTGTAATTTTTGCGGGCCTCTTGTGTAGAGAAGCTCCAATACAGCAAATTCAGTCGGATTAAAGCCATGCTCTTTGCTGTCACGGATACTATGTTCAGACACACTTTTGAAAGCCCTTGCAAAAACTCTGTACAAATTCATCGCACGCTCAACTTCTTCTTCGTTAAACGATAATCTCATCATATCTACCTCGTATATAGGATTTTTATAAAAAAATAATGAAAACCCTTACATATAATAAGAGTTCAGTCCCTTACTATATGTATTCGCTATCATTCGAGAAATTCCTTCTAAAAGTAAAAAAATCCTTATACATTATCTTGTATAAGGATATTTTTTGTGATTTGGAATGCTGCGAAAGAAATACGCATATTCCTTCCGCAGTTCGGAAATCGTCATTTTGTTCATGACTTCTTTATTATAAACTCCAATTTGAAAGAGTTTTTCAGAATAGTGGCTTCTTTCTTTTTCTAAAGCGGATTTTAATAAATTACTCATAGCGTCCTCCTTCATTATGAGGTATCCTATACACAAGATACTCTTTTTACATGAACGTGGTATGAATCTAATGTAAAGAATTTATGATGACGAAGATTGTCGGTAATGTCCGTTTTGAACTGATCTTAATAATTGAAAAGCATGCTCTCCGGCAAGCTGCATAAACGTCTCCAGCATTTGATCACGCTTGATATCCAACTCTATAATTTCTCTTGCCAGTGAGACCGCTTTTTCTTCCTCCATGATTATCCTTCCTCCTCAGTCATTCATTACATAAAGGATAAAACGCGCTTGGGTGTGACGCATTATTCTTGTTAATTTTTCTTCCGTATTTTTTCAAAAATCTTCTATTTGATGTTAGAAAATATGACAAGCGTCAGGTTTTTTCTCATTGTTTTTTATATACTATTATCAAAAGACAGCCAGGGGTGGAAAAATGACCACAGAAGATCATTCTTATAAAGACAAAAAAGTGATTTCAATCGGGATTGTGAGTGAATTGACAGGATTGTCCGTAAGACAGATCAGGTATTATGAGGAACGAAAGCTCATTTATCCTCAGCGTTCTTCAAGGGGAACGAGAAAATATTCTTTTGCCGATGTGGAGCGGCTGATGGATATTGCCAATAAACGTGAAGACGGCGTTCAGACGGCTGAGATTTTAAAGGATATGCGAAAAAAAGAGCAAATGGTAAAAAACGATCCGCAAGTGCGAAAAAAAATGCTGGAGGGGCAGCTTAATGCGCACTTTCGGTACAAAAACCGTTAAATGACAAAAGTCCGACTCACAATTGAGACGGACTTTTGTCATTTATAATGAGTGTATAAATGCAGTGGCAATGCCAAAATAAATTAATAAAGACAAAATATCGTTTAACGTTGTAATCAGCGGTCCTGAAGCGATCGCCGGGTCTACCTTCAGCTTGTGCAAAATAATTGGGATAATGGTTCCTGACATTGTGCCGATAATTAAAGTGAAGAACAGTGAAGAAGCGACAACAAATCCCAGCAGCGCGTTCCCCTGCCATAAGACAGAAACTATTGCAATCAGCACTGAACAAACCGCTCCGATATAAATACTGGTTCTGAATTCACGGAAGATCAGGCGCACAATCGTTTTTTTGTTCAATTCTTCTTTAGACAACCCTCGGATGACAACCGCGAGAGATTGTGTCCCCGTATTTCCTGTCATCCCTGACACCATCGGCATGAAAAACGCCAGCGCGACAACCTGCTGCAGCGCATCTTCAAAATAACTAATAATGCTTCCGGAAATCAGCCCGATAAACAAGAGCAAAATCAGCCATGGCAAGCGCCGGTATGCCGCCACATACGCCTTTGTGTCAAAGGTGATGTCTTTACCGGAAGCGGCAAACTTTTCGTAATCTTCATCAGCTTCCCGTATGACAACGTCGATAATATCATCTACTGTTACAATGCCGACAAGCACGTTGTTTTCTTCCACAACCGGAATCGCCAAGAAATCGTACCGTTCAATCAGGCGGGCAACCTCTTCCTGATCCTGAAGAGCGTCTGCAGATATGACGCGGGTAAACATTAAATCCTGCACCTTTTCTTCAGGTTCGCCCAGAATCAAATCGCGGTAGGATAGCACGCCCACCAGCTGTTTGCTTTCATTGATGACATATAGGTAGTTGATCGATTCAGCGATTTCGGCAAAGCTTTTCAATTTGACGACCGCGTCTTTCACCGTGTAATGCTGAGGAATCCACACAAACCGGTTTGTCATCATGCGTCCCGCTGACTCGGCTGGATAATTCATCAAAAGCTGAACAGCTTTGGACTCTGACGCTTCCATGCTGGACAAAAGCTGCTCCTTTAGTTCTTCGTCCATTTCTTCAAGCAATTGCGCGAGGTCATCGTTGTCCATTTTGTTCATCGCAAGCGTTGCTTTTGTTTTTCCGACTTTATTTAAGACGGCAAGCTGATATTCGCGTTCCAGCTCCCCGATCATATCAGTGATATCATCTACAGTTAAATAAGATAAATAGCGGGCGCGGTGTTTTTCCGGCATTTCTTTGAAAATAAACGCCATATCATAGGGCTGAAGCTCATCAATAATGCTTCTGAAATCCCTAATCTTCCCGTCTCGCAATAAAATAATGATGCGTAAAATGAGTTCGTCATAGGTCATGTTTTGAACCATCGGGACTCGTACCTCCTCTACGGAGACGTGCCGGCCTCGCCTGAAGGTGCGGCAGATCGTCTCCTCATCGTGTAATCAATTGTCTTGCTGTCATAGTATATGGGTACCTCTTCAGATTGACTCGAATGGGGAGAATCCATACTCCGCACCTCCTTTGATCAGTTTCGTTTTCAAGGCATAAAAAAAGCCTTCAGGATTGAAGGAGAAAGAAGCACGGCAAAAAAGCGTGCGAGCGCCTTCAATCGTAGAGCTTTAGCACTGTATGGCATAGGATTTAATCATCCAGCTGCGTTAAAAATCACCTTATGTCGATGATTTCTGTTGACCCATTGGCGTCTTTGGACATTTTTGGGCAGCAGCGTATCTCCATACAGGAGCCTCACCTAACGAAGTTCTTAATTGAATTGACACACTGAGATTACAGAAAAAAACAAGCTGTGTCAACTCAAAAAAGTAATTAATGCGCTTTCATCATAATAATGGAACAAAACAAGGGCCTAAGCCCTTATTCTGTTGTTTGCGTCTCATCATCTTCTGAGAGCAAATGATATGTTTCATGAAGAAATAAAGCATATTCTCCTTCTTTTGTCGGATGAGGGACATATTCAGCCTGATTGATGTATTGCTCCTCTTTCTTTTCCATTTGTTTCGCCTCCTTTTCTGCTTAGATTGTCCAAACGAAGGTTTTCTTATCATGAAAAACCCCCGCTGCTAACGGGGGTTCCAGATTGTAGACAAAGTCCTAAAACGGTTTTTGTTTTAGGACTTTGTCATCTTTTCAGCGTGATTGAAAACCCTTGAAGTCTAGGAAGGACGAGCATTGGAGCGTAGTGAATGTTATGATTCGTGAGCACCAACGCGCAGGACTGACAACGAATGCGAGGGTTTGTCGACACGCTGAAACCCCCGCTGCTAACGGGGGTTCAAACTGTTGACAAAATCTAAAAATGTTTCCGCTGAAAACCCTTGATGTCTAGGAAGGAAGGACGAGTATGAAAGCGGACTTCACAGGATGTGATGACGGCGGTGTTTAGGCATGACGCCTAAGCATTTAGCCGCCGCTCCTTTCATATCACATGGGCACCGAAGCCAGTCCTGACAACGAAAGTGAGGGTTTGCGGACACGCTGAATGATTAGTCGTCTATATCCTGCTTAACGATCCGTCCATCCTTTGCGGAAATGTCAAATTCCGTCTCAATGCCTTGTTTCGTTTGGATCTCAATGTCGTAGATGTAAGCGCCGTCGTCTTCGTCAAGCTTGCTTTCTGTTACGGTTCCATTTGTTTGCTTTAAGGCTATTTCTTCAGCTTCTTTCTTTGTGATGGAAACTTGTTCTGCTTTCTCCTTTAACGGGTCATTGAGCGCTTGTTTTGAATTGATGTCCACATAAACGTCGTAGTCTTCACCGTCTTTTTCAATCTCCACTTCATAGACTTCTCTGCCGTTGTAAATGTCTCTGTCAATGTCGTCCACTGTTCCGTCAACAACCGTTTGGGCAATTGATTCTGCTTCCTGTTCAGTAAGTGCTCCAGGATTTGCAGCGGCAGTCTGTGTATTTTCATTGTTTTCTTTCGCAAACGCGTTGTAGCTGAATCCGCCAGCCGCTAAACACCCTGCTAAAAGACCAACCATCCATCTTTTTTTAAGCATAATCGATTCCTCCTTTGTTTTGTATGAGTACAGTTTACATCCTCAACATGAAAGAAAAACGAGAGAAAGATGAGAATTTGATGAGAAACCGTCAGTCTTCATACACAATGTTCGCAACCTTTCCGGTGTAGGCATTAATTTTCACTGTCGCTTCTTTATGATCCGGAAGATCAACATCCACTTCAAAGATGAGAGTCCCCTCACTTTTTTCGAGATCTGCGTCATCCGCCGTCCCGCCCGTTTCCCGCTCTGCAATTGTTTTGGCTTCTTGTTTCGTTATCGGTGTTTTTTGCTGATCTTCACCGCTGATTCGATCAGCAGATACGACCGCCTTTGCCTGCATGTCTACCTTTACTTCGTATGTTTCTCCATTTTCTTTTTGAATGGTATATGTGGCAACACGATCCTGTTGTGTTTGTTTTTTGACGATTCCCGGGACCCGCCCTAGCGCGAGATGCTCGGCTTCTTTTTCTGTCAAGACAGTTGGATTCATCGCTTTTACTCTGTTCATCGAAAGAACGTCAGCAGATGCTGCGTCAGCTTTTATAAAATAAGTGCCCTTTGGATTTTCAAGGGTCATGTCATATGTTTTTTTATCCTTTGATTGTGTTACTTTCGTAACCTCGCCTTCATAAGAGGCTTCGATTTTTTTTACGACATCATCCTTTGACAGTACATCATCATGGATTTGCCGAATGATGAGAAACATACAGATGATGACGGCTAAAACCGCTGCTGCCGCAACAGCTGCTGCCTTGATTGTTTTGTTCATCTGCCTCCCCCGTTCTGTTCTTTGAATTGCATAGTGACGGTTGTCCCTTCATCCGGATTGCTTTTGACAGACAGCCCAATGCCGTGTTCATCGGCGATTTGTTTGGCAATGGAAAGGCCTAAACCTGTTCCCCCTGTTTTTCTGTTCCGCGCCTCATCCGCCCGATAGAACCGTTCGAACAGGTGCGGGATATGCTCCTCATCTATTCCGATGCCTTCATCCCTTACTGACAGAAACGGAAGTCCATTCCTCGTTCCTGCTGACATCACAATAGGTTTTTCACTATACTTTATTGCATTATCGAGCAAAATGGTCAGCAGCTGCTTGATGCGTTCTTCATCAGCTATTACAAACAGGCTTTTTTTATCTGTTTCAAGCAAAATGTCCTGCTGATAGACAGGCTGGAGCGTTTGAATGACGGTGCGCGACACTTCAACCAGGTCGATTGTTTTCAACTCAAGATCAAGTCCTTCATGGCTTTTTGCCAGCGCCAGAAGCTGATTGGTCAGTTTTTTCATATGCAGCGCTTCTGAATAAATTGCTTCTATCGATTCTTCAAGCACTTCCGGCTTTTTTGCTCCCCACCGCTTCATCAGACTGCTGTAGCTTTCTATAATCGTGAGCGGAGTTTTCAGTTCGTGTGAAGCATCTTGAACGAACTGCTGCTGTTTATCGTAGTGCTCTTTCAGCATCATCGCCATCTCATTAAATGTCAGCCCCATCTGATATAACTCGTCGTGCGACTGTCCTTCCAAGGAAATCGTTTTGAATGCTTTCTCCCGCTGTATGTCTTTCATCGTCATCATTAATCGTCTGATCGGATTGATGATATGGCGGGCCAGCAAGCTGCCGGCAAAAAAAGAAGCGATACAAACAGCGGCACTTGCAGCGATTAAGATGATTTTCAGCAGAAACAGACTCTCTTCTGTGTTCTCCAGCCTTTCAACCAGCTGAAGAGATACCACTTGCCCATCAGCCCAAATCACCGGAACAGCAGCTTCAGCAAACAGTTTGCCGTCATGTTTCCTTACATCTGCCGTTTCCCCGCTGTGAAAAGAGAGTGGGAAATCTTTATACCCTTTTTCTTTTGTTATGGTCATGACAGCTTTTTGATCACCATTCACTACACGGACCATGCCGTTTGCTGGAAGGTAGGCCTGCAGCATGTCCTGCAAAGCCACTCCCTCTGTTTCAGCAGCATGCAGCGCTTCGGCAATGGTATCCGCCTCATCAGCAAGCCGAGCCGCATCCTTTGATGTCAGCCCAGCCGAAAAAATGAGATAGACTGCCGTGTGGACCAAAATCAATAAAATCAACAGCGATATGGATGTATACAGATGAATTTTGGTCTTTAGCTTCATCGTTTACCCCTTAATGGCATAGCCGACCCCGCGAACAGTATGGATCAGCTGTTTTTCGTAAGGATAGTCCAGTTTTTTTCTGATGTATCTGATGTAGACATCGACCACATTTGTATCACCGATATAATCAAATCCCCATACTGTGTTTAAAATCTGCTCCCGTGTCAGCACTTGCTGCGGATGTTTCAGCATATAGACGAGCAAATCAAATTCACGCGGCGTTAATTCTACCTCTTTGTCTCCGCGTCTCACTTCACGGGTTTTTTCGTTCACCCGCAAGTCGTCATATGTAAGAAAGGTGCTGATACCTTCTGTTTTTGTTTCATTTTGGCGCAGCGCCGCCCTGATTCTTGCAAGCAATTCCTCAATTTCAAATGGCTTGGTGACATAATCGTTCGCTCCGATGTCCAATCCTGTTACCTTATCAGGTATACTGTCGCGCGCCGTTAATAAAATAACTGGTGTGTGCGAATCTGTTTTTCTTAAGCGGCGCAGCACTTCCAGGCCGCTAAGCCCCGGAAGCATGACATCAAGAAGCACCAAGGAGTACCCTCCTTCTATGGCCGCGTTCAGTCCTTCTGTGCCATTGTGTTTAACGGTGACGCCATATCCTTCATATTCCAATTCCAGCTGAAGCACTCTGGCGATTTTTTCCTCATCTTCCACAATTAATAGGTTCCCTTTTTCCAAATCCGACCACCCTCTCCTGTCCCAATATGAAAAAATGATTTCTTTGTTTACAAAATGATTCTTATCATCTATTATGATGTCAACATAAAAAATTGTATACGGAAAGCACTAGGGGTGCTGTTTTTGGCTGAGATAAAGCGCGAGAGTACGCGCTTTGATCCCTTATGACCCGATCTGGATAATACCAGCGTGGGGAAGTGCAGGTTGACCGAATGGTGTATTTTTTTGTGCGCTTAATCGGTCTATGACTGCATATTCCCTTAGGATATGCAGTTTTTTATTTTACCAAAAAACAGGGGGTTAAAGAAATGGAACACATATGCGGCACAAGCAGAATCGCCGGTTTTCGGTTCTCTTTATATCCGATGTCGGATGATTTTATCAGTGTGATCAAGTCTGCGCTGAATAAAACCGACACATCTAAGGTTTGGGCGAAAACCGATCATATCAGCACAGTTCTGCGCGGTTCAATTGATCATGTATTCGACGTTGCCAAAGCGATTTATCTTTATGCGGCGAACAGCGCAAAACACATCGTCATGAACGGGACGTTTTCCATCGGATGCCCGGGCGATACCCAAGGAGATACATATCTTTCCGCAGACGAGAAGCGTGTCAATGAAGAGGCTATCCGGAGCCTGAAAGCGGAAGCGCCATGCCAATTTGCCCTTTATCCGATGAATGAGCCGGATTATATGGGCTTAATCATGGAAGCTGTCGACATTGCGAAAGCAGAAGGCACATTCGTACAGGGTGTCCATTACGCGAGTGAGCTTGATGGGGATGCGCATGACGTATTCAGGACATTGGAAGCCGTTTTCCGCATGGCTGAGCAGCAAACAAAGCACGTAACCATGACTGTGAATCTCTCAGCTAACAGTCCATCAAGAAAAAACCGAAAGCAGGGATAAAATGAAAAGCTGGAAAGTAAAAGAAATTGTCATCATGTCCGTTATCAGTATCGTTTTTGCCATTGTTTATTTATTATTTACGCATTTTGGAAACGTACTCGCAGGTATGTTCGGGCCAATCGCCTATGAACCGATTTATGGCATTTGGTTTATCGTTTCTATCATTGCCGCGTACATGATTCGAAAACCGGGTGCGGCGCTTATTTCTGAAGTGATCGCCGCTCTCGTTGAATGCCTGCTGGGAAATCCGTCCGGCCCGATGGTCATCGTCATCGGCATCGTTCAAGGTCTCGGGGCTGAAGCTGTATTTTTCGCGACACGCTGGAAAGCATACTCTCTTCCAGTCCTTATGCTGGCGGGAATGGGTTCTTCAGTAGCCAGCTTTATCTATAATCTTTTTGTTTCTGGCTATATCGCCTATTCACCAGGCTATCTTTTCATTTTGCTCATGATCCGTCTTGCTTCCGGCGCGCTTCTTGCGGGACTTCTCGGAAAAGCTGTCAGCGATTCTCTCGCTTATACGGGTGTGTTAAACGGAGTGGCGCTCGGAAAGGAACTGAAAAAGAAACGGAAACGGATATCAGAACATGCAAGCCTTTGATAAGCTTCTGACGGTTGACCAGCTCAGCTTCTCTTATGAAGAAGACGAGAAACCGGTATTTCAAAACATCTCGTTTGCGCTTCAAAAAGGAGAATGCGCTTTATTGTTAGGACCGAGCGGATGCGGAAAAAGCTCGCTCGCCCTTTGTTTAAACGGTCTTTATCCGGAGGCTTGCGACGGCATACAGTCCGGACATGTGTTTTTATTTCAAAAACCGGTCACAGATACCGAATCTGTTGCTCAGCATGCCGGGGTCGTCTTTCAGGACCCGGATCAGCAGTTTTGCATGCTGACGGTAGAGGACGAAATTGCTTTCGGGCTGGAGAATCTGCAGATTCCAAAAGAAGAGATGACAGAGAAGATCGATGCCGTTTTAAACACATTACACATTCCACATGTAAAAGAAAAAACGATATCCACTTTGTCAGGAGGACAAAAACAGAAAGTTGCTCTTGCCTGTATACTGGCCATGGAGCCTGAGCTGATTATATTAGATGAGCCGACTTCTCTATTAGACCCTTATTCAGCGCGGGAGTTCGTTCATATGATGAAAGATCTTCAGCGGGAAAAAGGCTTCAGCCTCCTTATCATTGAGCACCAGCTTGATGAATGGATACCTTGGATTGAGAGAACCATTGTACTGGACAAAGAAGGCAAAAAAGCGCTGGATGGCCGAACGGTAGATGTATTTCAGCACGAAGCGGAAACCTTAAAGAAACTAGGTATCGCAATTCCAAAAGTGTGTGACCTGCTGAAAAAGCGCAGCATCCCTTTCACTCTATCAAAAGAGCGACTGTTCAAAGAGCCCTTTCCTCCCTGCCATGCCGAAAAGAAAAAAGTTCATTTCGGGGAGAGTGTGCTGGAAGTCAGCAGCCTTTCGTTCGCAAGAGGGCAGCAGACGATTTTCGAAGACATCGGTTTTTCATTGCGTGAAGGCACTTTGACGGCGCTTGTCGGCCCGAACGGCACCGGGAAATCAACGCTCTTATCCGTCCTCGCCCGTCTGATGAAGCCGAAAAGCGGAAAGATTCTTCTATATGGAAAGCCGCTGCAATCGTATAAAGAAACTGAACTGCGAAAACGAATGGGATTTGTTTTTCAAAACCCGGAGCATCAGTTCGTCACAGGCACAGTATATGACGAGCTGCTGTTCGGCCGGAAAGTAAATGCTGAAACTGAGAAAAAAGCGCAGCATCTGCTGCATCGTTTTGGTCTTGCGCATTTGGCTGATCATCATCCGTTTGCCATCAGCCAAGGGCAAAAACGGCGCCTGAGCGTCGCCACCATGCTCATGCATAACGTAAAGGTTTTATTATTAGACGAACCAACCTTTGGCCAGGACGCCCGCACGGCGGCTGAATGTATGGACATGATTCAGCGTATTAAGGAAGAAGGAACCGCTGTTCTTATGATTACACATGATATGGAGCTTGTCTCTTCGTATGCCGACAGCGTCCTTGTCCTGCACGATACGAATTTGGCTTTTGACGGATCTCCAGCGCAGCTATTTTCTCAGGAAAAGGGGCTTGTCCAAAAAGCAAAGCTTACCCTTCCCCTTTTATATGAATGGATGGCCTGCCAGAAGGAGGTGCGTGATGAAGCAGCCGTTACATCATATTAATCCGGCAGTAAAAGCGGCGGCGGTTTTTTGCTGTGTCGTCATGCTATCGTTCATTTACAACCCTTACACCCCTGCGTGTTTTTATGTCATCATCGTAGCGGGTGTCCTAGTGGCGGCCAACATCCCATTGAAAAAATGGTTTTTGTTTACGATTCCGTTTTTGATTTTGGCATTCGGGTGCGTATGGACAGCCGCTGTTTTTGGAAAGGTTCCGACAACTCCGGATAATTTCTTGTTTCAGGCCGGCCCTATCTCGATCAACAGTGATAATGTCTCTGTCGGCATCTCTCTCGGTTTTCGGGTTTTGTGCTTTTCCGCCTTATCAATGATGTTTGTTTTTACGACCGATCCGATTTTATTTATGCTGAGCCTTGTCCAGCAGTGCAAGCTCTCACCAAAGCTCGCATATGGCGTTATTGCAGGCTTTCGTTTTCTTCCTCTGTTAAAGGATGAAATCCAGCTGATCCAGCAGGCCCATAAAATCAGAGGAGGAGCGGCAGAGAGCGGGTTTATTGAGAAAATCAGCGCCTTAAAGCGGTATACCATCCCGCTTTTGGCAAGCGCCATCAGAAAAGCGGAGCGGACAGCGCTCGCAATGGAATCGAAAGGGTTTACAGGAAGCAGAAACCGGACATATTACAGGACCCTTACCGTTAACCGCCTCGACTGGCTGTTCTTGTGCCTCATTCTCTTGCTATTCGCAGGATCTTTTCTCGTATCCTTATGTTTTGCCTCATAAAAAATCCGCTATCGGCGATGATAGCGGATTTTTTCTTATTGATGATAGTTTAAAGCCTGGGCAAGATTGGTTTTAATTGTAATATTCGAAAAATCAATCCCCAGCTGTACAGCGGTTTGCGCGATTTCCGGCCTGATTCCTGACAGGGTTGACCTGACACCGATTAAAGTGAGCGCCTCGATCAATTTAAAGATTTGGTGCGCCACCATCGTATCAACCACAACCACACCTGATAGATCAATTAATAGATGCTCCACGCGCCTTTTTGCACAAGCATGAAGCGTGTTTTCCAGAATGAACTTTGCCCGCTCAGTATCAATGTCTCCGACAAGCGGCAGCAGAGCTGTTGATTTGCTCAGGGTAATGACAGGCGAGCTTAATTCCAAAATCATCTCTCTCTGGGCGTTTAACTGCTGTTTGGCATTCGCTTCAGCGTGATCAACGAATGTATAAATGGTAAAATCAAAAACTCTTACAATCAAATCGGCCCATTTTTGTTTCTCCTCCGGTTCAAGCGCCGACTCATTTTCTTTTGCGAACTTCTCAAGATACTTCGTATATAATCTCCGGTTTCTCATAAACTCCCGAATCACATACTGAACCGGAGTGTCGAGATGCTTTTGATCGTTCGTCAGTTCAATGACCCACTCTTGAAATTCTTCGAGAAATTGTTTTTCCGGTAAAACATACATGTTATTCAGATGCCTGTAAAACTCTCTGTCCTGCTCTTTCAATTCTTCCGTTACAGATGCATTATGTAAGGCGTAAAGCGAATTCGGATCACTTTCCTCCATTGTTTCAATCCATTCCTCTGCCATTTGTTCCACATGCTCTGAAAAAAATGCATATAATTTTTCATTCAGTTTCATCACACCGCTCCTTTCCCCAACACTATTATAACTTGACTGACAGCTGAATCCTAGTCATACATGCTGAGCCATCCAATATTTTGAAATTTAATCATTCTTTGGGGTGTATCCTATTTTTTCAAAATGCTTCAAATGGCTCTGTCCGAGCGGTTGCTTTTTTCATATAATATGAGGCAACACCCTTGAATCCACTTGCAAGCATAAAAAAGGAGGGCTTTTTTATGAATGGTGAAATCCGCTTGATCCCGTATGTGACGAATGAGCAGATCATGGATGTAAACGAGCTTCCTGAGGGCATTAAAGTGATTAAGGCGCCAGAAATGTGGGCAAAAGGGGTAAAAGGCAAAGATGTAAAAATTGCAGTATTGGACACGGGATGCGACACAAGCCATCCAGATTTAAAGAGCCAAATCATCGGCGGAAAAAACTTCACGGATGATGACGGCGGCAAGGAAGATGTGATTTCCGACTACAACGGACACGGCACACACGTCGCCGGAACGATTGCAGCTAACGATTCAAACGGCGGCATTGCCGGAGTCGCGCCTGAGGCAAGCCTATTGATTGTAAAGGTTCTGGGCGGCGCAAACGGAAGCGGCCAATACGAATGGATTATTAACGGCATTAACTACGCGGTGGAACAGAAAGTTGATATCATCTCGATGTCCCTTGGCGGACCGAGCGATGTGCCAGAATTAAAAGAAGCGGTGATAAACGCCGTCAAAAACGGAGTGCTTGTCGTTTGCGCAGCGGGTAATGAAGGTGACGGAAATGAACGAACAGAAGAGCTTTCCTACCCTGCAGCTTATAATGAAGTCATCGCGGTTGGATCTGTTTCCATAGCGCGTGAATTATCAGAATTTTCTAATGCAAATAAAGAGATCGATCTTGTGGCTCCGGGAGAACAGATCTTATCGACCCTTCCTAACAAGAAGTACGGAAAACTCACCGGCACCTCAATGGCTGCCCCTCATGTCAGCGGAGCGCTTGCTTTAATCAAAAGCTATGAAGAAGAATCTTTTCAAAGAAAGCTTTCTGAAACTGAGGTTTATGCACAGCTGATCCGCAGAACACTCCCTCTTGATATTGCAAAAACGCTGGCAGGTAATGGCTTCCTATATTTAACCGCTCCTGATGAGCTGGCAGAAAAAGCAGAGCAATCACATTTGATGACCCTATAAAATTATTTTTCTTATATAACATAATCCAAATATAGTAAATATAATTTCAAATTCTATGTTGACAACAAATTTGGATTACTGTTAAGATTACCAACAAATGATTTAACTTTTCAAAAAATTAATAACATTTTCTCTTATCGAGAGTTGGGCGAGGGATTGGCCTTTTGACCCCAACAGCAACCGACCGTAATTCCATTGTGAAATGGGGCGCACTGCTTTTCGCGCCGAGACTGATGTCTCATAAGGCACGGTGCTAATTCCATCAGATTGTTCTGAGAGATGAGAGAGGCAGTGTTTTACGCAGAAAAGCCTCTTTCTCTCATGGGAAAGAGGCTTTTTAGTCGTGAAAAAACCTCTTAGCAGCCTGTATCCGCGGGTTAACGAGAGTGTTTTACATAAAAAGGAGGAGAAACAATGACAACCATCAAAACATCGAATTTAGGATTTCCGAGAATCGGACTGAACAGAGAATGGAAAAAAGCACTTGAAGCGTATTGGAAAGGCAGCACGGATAAAGATACATTTTTAAAACAAATCGACGACCTTTTTTTATCCGCAGTTAAAACACAAATTGACCAGCAGATTGATGTTGTGCCTGTTTCTGATTTCACACAGTATGACCATGTACTCGACACAGCCGTCAGCTTCAACTGGATTCCGAAACGATTCAGACATTTGACTGACGCTGCCGATACATACTTTGCGATCGCCCGCGGAATAAAAGACGCTGTATCCAGTGAAATGACAAAATGGTTTAATACAAATTACCATTACATCGTTCCGGAATATGACGAGAGCATCGAATTCCGCCTGACAAGAAACAAACAGCTTGAAGACTATCGCCGGATCAAACAGGAATACGGTGTGGAGACCAAACCTGTGATTGTCGGCCCTTATACGTTCGTTACGCTTGCTAAGGGATATGAACCGTCTGAAGCAAAAGCGATCCAAAAACGCCTAGTCCCGTTATATGTACAGCTTTTGAAAGAGCTTGAAGAAGAAGGCGTAAAATGGGTTCAAATCGATGAGCCGGCGCTCGTCACCGCCTCTAGCGAGGATGTCAGCGGCGCAAAAGAATTATTTGAAAGCATCACAGGTGAGCTTTCCTCCTTGAATGTGCTTTTGCAGACGTATTTTGATTCTGTTGATGCCTATGAAGAGCTGATCTCTTACCCGGTACAAGGAATTGGCCTTGATTTCGTTCACGATAAAGGCAGAAACCTGGAACAGCTGAAAACACACGGGTTTCCAGCAGACAAGGTGCTGGCAGCCGGCGTTATCGACGGACGCAACATTTGGAAAGCGGATCTCGAGGAACGCCTTGATGCCGTTCTTGATATTCTGAGCACTGCAAAGGTTGATGAACTGTGGATTCAGCCTTCCAGCAGCCTGCTGCACGTTCCGGTAGCGAAGCACCCTGATGAGCATCTGGAGAAGGATCTGCTGAACGGCTTATCCTATGCAAAAGAAAAGCTAGCCGAGCTGACAGCTTTGAAAGAAGGCTTGGTATCAGGAAAAGCGGCGATCAGCGAACAGATTCAGCAGGCGAAAACTGATATCCAGGCGCTCAAACAGTTTGCAACAGGCGCACATTCTGAACAAAAGAAAGAGCTTGAGCAACTAACCGATAAAGACTTTAAGCGCCCAATTCCGTTTGAAGAACGTTTAGCCGTGCAAAATGAATCTCTTGGCCTTCCGCTTTTGCCGACGACTACAATCGGAAGCTTCCCACAGTCCGCTGAAGTGCGGAGCGCGCGCCAAAAGTGGCGGAAAAATGAGTGGTCTGATGAACAGTATCAAAACTTTATCAATGAAGAAACAAAACGATGGATTGATATTCAGGAAGAATTGGAACTTGATGTCCTTGCTCATGGTGAATTTGAACGGACAGACATGG
This sequence comes from Bacillus vallismortis, assembly GCF_004116955.1. Classification (NCBI taxonomy): domain Bacteria; kingdom Bacillati; phylum Bacillota; class Bacilli; order Caryophanales; family Bacillaceae; genus Bacillus; species Bacillus vallismortis. The sequence goes on from NZ_CP026362.1 coordinate 2,115,029, forward strand.
TCGAATACTTCGGTGAAAAGCTGGCCGGGTTCGCCTTCACAAAATACGCTTGGGTTCAATCATACGGCTCACGCTGTGTCCGTCCGCCAGTCATTTACGGAGATGTTGAATTTATTGAACCGATGACAGTAAAAGACACAGTATATGCACAGTCCCTGACATCCAAGCATGTGAAAGGAATGCTGACCGGTCCTGTTACAATCTTAAACTGGTCTTTCCCTCGAAACGATATTTCGAGAAAAGAAATCGCCTTCCAAATCGGGCTCGCCCTTCGCAAAGAAGTAAAAGCGCTTGAAGACGCAGGCATTCAAATTATTCAAGTGGATGAACCGGCGTTGCGCGAAGGCCTGCCATTAAAAACCGAAGATTGGGATGAGTATTTGACTTGGGCGGCGGAAGCATTCAGATTAACCACTTCATCCGTCAAAAACGAGACGCAAATCCATACGCATATGTGCTACAGCAACTTCGAAGACATCGTCGATACGATCAATGATCTTGATGCTGATGTGATTACAATCGAACACAGCAGAAGCCACGGAGGATTTTTAGATTACTTAAGAGAGCATCCGTATCTGAAGGGCTTAGGCCTAGGTGTTTATGACATTCACAGCCCCCGTGTGCCGTCAACTGAAGAAATGTACAACATTATCGTTGATGCGCTTGCCGTCTGCCCGACTGACCGCTTCTGGGTCAATCCAGACTGCGGTTTGAAAACAAGACAGCAGGAAGAAACGGTTGCAGCATTGAAAAACATGGTCGAAGCCGCAAAACAGGCAAGAGCTCAGCAGACACAGCTTGTATAAAACGACACCATCTGTCTTTGGCAGATGGTTTTTTCTATTAGAAAGCGGAAATCGGTTTCCGATGCTTCCCGTCTCCTTCTACTACTATTTTGGCTGTTCCATTTTCATCACATTCCACAAGGCTCAATGATGTATCATGTATGTAAGCAGAATTCCAAATGTCATTAAGGCGTTTTCACCGTAACAGGTTATAGGCAAACCCTTACCATATTTATTCACTCAATTCAGATGATTAAGATTGACACCCGAGTAGGTGGGGGTGACTAACCCCCAACCTCTCATACCGCCGTTGCACCGTCGTTTCATCTAAGTCCAACGCATGTTCTGATATCGGTTAGCTAGACCCTTGCGCCTTTTTTGTTTGTAGTTGTGTCAGTATCTGGACTGGCTGCACAAGGTCTGGTTGTACCCGAAGTCCCACTCTCCTCACTATTACCGCTTTTCCTTCTTTTTTGTTTTGACAGACTTTGATGGCCCTGTTGTAGATTCATTGCCTACTGCGTCAATTGCTTCTATTTTAAAGGTATACTTTGTTCCTGCTGCCAGCCCCGATACTTTATAACTGCTTTCTGTAACGGTAGCAAGTTCAGTTTCATCTTGATATACTTTATAACCGCTAACCTTGTCACTAGCCCCACTCCAGGTCAAAGTGAGGCCTGTATCTGTTACATTCGAGGTTTTTAACTTTCCTTTGTTCCATAGAGTTGTTGTATCTTCTTTAATCACCTCAACACCATCAACGATTAGTTTGATGTCACTGAAGGTAATGTCAGCATTTCTCGCTACAAACATTCCTACATAAACGTAATCGGAATCAATACTTGTTAATTTAAAATCAAAACCTCCTGTAATCGTAGCTTCAGTCCCAAACATAGCAGCATAGCCATCTGAATTGCTCTCAATCCGAAGGTTAACCGTATCTCCTGGGGATATTGGGCTCTCAGCCGTTCCACCTTGAGTAAGCACTCCACTCTTCCTTGCAAAGGAATTCCAATACCTTCCGTCTGCTGCTTTTGTCAGTTTCAAAGGTGCTGCTGCAACATAATCACCCAGAGCTGTCGTCATATTCGAATCAATGTACATTTCGTCTCTGGCCATCAAACCAAAGGATACTTGATCGTTGTATTCAAAACGATTAATCTTAGCTTTTGCAGTCAGCTTAAATGTACTGTTTGCAGGAACCTTATAGTAATACATCGCAAGCCCATCCACGTTACTAGCAATTTTCCCCTTATTATTCCTAACAGCGATGTGCATATTTCCACCATCATCGGTTTCTAAGGTTTGATTTTCCGTATTTGGACTACCACCAACATTACCAAAAACCGTACCTTTCCAAATTCCATAGTCAGCCCATAACTCACTTTGCGGCAATTCACCTGTATAAGATGGTTCCTCGTAATTTGGATTAGAAACGAGTATATCTGCTTTCGTTGGTGCTTGTGTATCAATTACATGCTCAGCTAGCCCACTAATGCCTAATGCCTTAATCGTCTTGGTGATAAGGTGTGCATGATAGGCTGCACCCCATATATTAGTGTGGGTATTATCTACACTTTCCGATTTCGACGATGTCCATGAATGTAGATACAACGTTTCATCCGGACCTAATTGATCATATACATTTTTCGTTAATGTTGTCATATCTACTACTGGAATTTCTAAATCAACGCCTAAATTTCGGATGGCTTGTGCATAATCTCCACCTTCAAATTCTCCAGAACTGGCTGTAATATGAAGATTCGAATTACTCCACTCACCAGTTGATGTTCTTCTTACAATTGGGGTAGTCAAGATGACTTGAGTTCCTGCCGCTTGAGCCTGCTTAATATAATTCTCATACAAAGAGTTCGCAAAGGATCCCTGATCCGAATAGGTTCCATTGGGATTTGTATATCTGTCAACTTCATGCTTCTCATCGTTATGCCCAAAACCTATTAATAAGTAATCTCCGCTCTTCATACCGTTTAGTAACGTTTGATACTCAGGATCAGCGATATAGCTTTTTGAACTTCTTCCTGACAATGCAAGATTTTGTATAGTGAATGAGCCACCCAAATAATTTTCGATATGAGTCCCCCAACCATATCTTGGATAATAGTAGTTGTCTGAGAAGGCACTTACGGTTGAATCGCCAACAATCCAAATGGTTGAAGTAGGATCAGTCGTTTTTGCTGTTATTGTCACCTTTATGATAACTCCCGGAGCAAAACCGTCTACGGTTCCGTGAACTTTCACTGTTCCAACCTTTGTAGTGTCAACCGTATCCCAGGTCACATCCACATCCTTTTGAGTTCCATCACTGTATACCACTTTTACAGTTTGTGGAAGTTCAGCTGCATTTCCTTGAGTTACAGCTATATCTTCTGGTTGTACGATTGAAGTTATGATAGGTTGCTCCGGTACAGCAGATAGACTGTTAATTAAAGCTTGTGTTTCATTCGTCCAATAGTTATCTAACTCTTTTGTATAAACGCCGTTTTCATCACGAGTAAAAACACTTACTTCGCTGCGTGAATTAACTTCAAATAGTACACTCCCCTTACCGTCTACAGCGCCTACTCTTACAGGTGGAATCACGTAGCTGGAGATGTTATATCCAAGGTCCTGTATTCCCTTGGTTAGTAAACCACTGTTATAAAATCCTCCAATTTTATTATTGTGAGTTGAATCGGCAGGATTCATGATAGCCCTAGCTACAGGAGAGACTCCATTATTGGCTGCAGGATCATTTTTATATGCCTTTTCAAAGGATTCCTTTGTCAAATCAAACATATTAATGACCTCAACACCCTGCTCTTCACCCAACTGCTCAACGGCTTTTACATAAGCATTATTGGACGTTGTTATTGTTCCTGTTGTAGTATCCGTTGCATCATGATGAGGCCTAATCGTTCCATCGGAGTTAAAATATTGTCTTGAAACCGGAGTTACTAAAATAGGTGTGGCACCTGAATTTCTTGCTACATCAATATATTGCTGCAAATACCACTTGAAGGTACCGCTTGTATATGGAAAATACTCTGGCCCATATTTTGAAAGGCTCTCCGGCGTTGCTTCCTTCATACCCGGAACAGAAGGGTAAATACCATGTTCATCCGATTCTCCCATAGAGACAAATCTATCTAAAAGATATCCAGTTTGATTTGATGAATCATTATGTCCAAACTGAATCAGCAAGTAGTCACCAGCTGCAATAGTCGAAGCAATTTTATCAAGACTTCCCTCATTGATAAAGCTTCTCGAGCTTCTACCTCCGTTCGCATAGTTCACAATATTCACTTTATCGTCATTAAAAAAGCTCTGTAAATATTCTCCCCAGCCACCTGAGCCTGATGATGAGCCATAAGTCTTAACCGTTGAATCACCTGCTAAATAAATATTTACACGCTCTCCATCCGGAATTTCATTATCTCCGCCACCGGATGAGCCAGCCTTAACCAAATTGTCAAGCTGAACAGACATCGGAGTGCTCTTTAAACCATTAACGGTTTCCGGTGTAACAACAGCCTTAATATAATAACCTTCATCGGCACTAGTTATCTTATAATTTTTTGAGATATACGCTGTTGTTGCATGGATTAACGTTTCCGTTCCATCAGGACTTACCTTATACCACTGGATTAACGAACTGTCGTTTTGATTATCATTTGGATCCTTAAACTCATAACCTAAGCTAATCGTGTTTCCGGTGTAAGGCATATTAATATCATCGTCTGTTGTAAAGAAAGGATTAATCTTAAATGTCGGAGCAGCATCACTGTCAGCTGAATAGTAAGATGGTTTCCACCCTCCGAGGTAATTCTCAACATTTATAGCGTCTGCTTGTTTTTTTGTCAAAACGGGTACTCTTCTTTGCGATGTATCGACAGCTTTACCATTATAAGTTGTGTTGTATTCTGCATAATTTGCATTTTCAGGTTGATTGCCAGACATCTCATGCCAACCGCTTGGATTCATGATATCGCTTGTCTGAAGCTTAGTATTTAGGAAGGTTACTTTTGCCCCTGCTCCCCATGGTCTTCCAAAATAACCAGGTGAAAACAGCTTTTCACTGTCTGCCGTAATTGTACTGTTCCTAAACAGGTACCCATAGGAAGCTGTATCTTTCGCTGCTGTTATATAACCGCCAACAGCCTGCTCACTGTAACCAGCAAAATTCAATGTAACATTATCAAATACTACGTTCCCATCACCAAATATATAATCTGTGTTGCCTTCTATAAAAGAGTTCTTAAAATAACTGCGATTCGTACCTGTATAAAGGGTATCCTGACTTCCAAGAAAACGACAGTTCAAAAATTCTGCACGGTCTCCCTCCATGATCATTGCTGCCGCTCTTTCTGTAGCTGCTTTTGACGTAACATCAGTAAAAGAATTTCTTTCTACATTTATAGAGCTTCCAGCTACATTGGCCAACTCCACACCATCTGCTAATTCCTCATCTGTCACATATTTGTTAAAGGAATTTTCAAATATGATGTTTTGAGCTTTGAAGTTTTCTGCAGCACTGGTGACATACACAGTACCTCCCCATTTACTGGCGGTATTTTTGGAATACTGATCAAATGCCCTCTCTTCATCATAGAAGCCGTCATCCCCGATGCTGTAATATTTATATCCAATACCGTAATACCACGTAATTTTCACTTGCGTATTTGGATCACTGGTTGGGTTTGGATTGGAATTCACAAGGGAAATGTATGGAGTTTGTATTACAAGCTGCTCCCTGTATACCCCCGGCGCAATATGAATGGTGATTCGCTGCTCTTCATTGCTCGGGTTCATTCTGGCCGCTACAGCAAGAGCTTCCTTCACTGTATGATAGTTATGTTCCTTTGAGCTATCACCAACATATAAGTCAGCAACCCATGAAAGGGGCTCTGGCTCCGAATGGTTAACAAACAGAATATCCTTTGTCGTATCCTGTCCACTAATAACGACGTGAGTGCTTGTGCTATCATTCTCAGAACTAGTCGCTGTAACGCTGTACACTCCTTCTCTGAGACTAACCGTATATCCTCCGTTCGAAACGGTCCCGGAATACACGTATCCATCATTAACATTAGTAAATGTCATACTTGAAATTTGAGCTGTTGATGATAATCCCTGGAATGTACCTGTTGCCGTATATACTGGTTTTTTATCAACTGTAATATCCTGAATAGTGTCAGCGCTTACATTTATTCGACCACCATCAACAACTTCATAATCATTGACACCAGAAATAATGGCTGTATACAGCAGTCCATCCTGAACATCAGCTGTAAATGTCATGTCCTGTGTATTAACTGTGGCTGTAACTGGTGAAGCAAGGCTACCCTCTTCAGGATGAAACTTGATTTGTAATTTACTTACATCATAACTGCTGTCAAAGCCCATAATATCCCCTCTTACTGTGACAAGCTGGTTAGCCACAACATCTAAGCTAATCGTTTTCCCCATTGCAATATCAGACGTTGACGTGCTAACTACCTTGGTTTCATCAGTAAATCTGTATTCCGGAACACCCTTTAAAGTGGCAATATACTCATAACCAGTTGCTAAAACTGCATCAAAGGTATTGTCTGCATTCATATTCACTGTAGTTGTATCACCTGTTGCCTGATTCGTAAACGTAAGTGCATAATCTGTAGAAATATCACTGCCATTTACATTCACAGCGCCACTTACCTTAACTCCAGGAGTTCTAACTACTCGATGGAACCAAGGCTTTCCTCCTGAAGTCGCTGAAACATAAATTTGATAGGAGCCTGAATACTGTGCTATAAACTCAACTTTTTGTGCTGTTCTAGTAAAATCAGCAGCACTATCCTGAACTTCCGAAGTATCCGGTGTTACGGTTACTTTTGAACCGTCTATACTTACCGCTGCGTGAACGAAGTGGATGGTTTCATCTCCATTGCTTGTGCCACCATATACCGTAATTTTATCTCCTGCAACAACATGCTCCAGAGTCAAAAACCTTCTCTCTGTACCTCCCGTACCATTTGCGTAATAAACGCCGTTTGATTGATATCCATCCTCATAACTGTGCTCTTGATTTTCCCAGCTACCAGAGGAGTTATCACCGACAGTCGTGCCATCAGCTTTATCATAATAAGACCTGTCACTTGTAACTGGATTAGCTACGGTTAAATCACCATAAGAAGTGGTTTCAAATGTACCAGATTTAATGGTGGTTTTCTTGTCAAGAATATCGGGTGTGATATTGTTGTTGTATAATTCCCCCGGCGTTTGGATTCCCCCAAAATCCCATACATCAATTTTTCTGCTGTTAGATGTGTCACTGGCTAATGCTAAACCACCAATACTGTTTAAGGCTAAGGTGAAAAGCGTTGTAAATACAAGGGCTTTCCTAAAAGCTTTTCTAGACTTGCTTTGCATTATTACACCCCTCTCAATAATTGGTGATAGTTCTTTAAATTCATGATCCCTCAAAGACATATTAGGAGATTAAATGGATTCGTCCGCTTTCGCATTTTTATCTAACAGCCATTATTCAACTAGATCGGACATCCCTTAATAATCGAATAGTGTGTCACCTCCTCTTTCATCTTTTCCTAGGTCTGCATAAGTATTATGAAGGTTGACACAATGTCAAAGTCAATAAAGCGCTTACATTTTTGTTATAGGAATACCTAGTAAAATATACTGTATCTCTTGATTCTCTTCCAACACATTGGCAACTACAATCCCAATAATATCACCAGTCACCTGTAAATTGTGATCCTCCATATATTGAAAAGGTTCATTAAGTAAAAATTTCTTTAAACTATTAGACTTACTGGCCTCGTCAATAGTTAACGGTAGCTTGGCCATAGTGAGCAGAGATTTGCGTTTATCATATTTTTCCGTATATTCATTATGTGCTATCTGATATTTTTCTAAATGGACGCTCTTTATGGCCCAACCTGCATTTAAAATGATATGGTCTCTTTCAACGTCTTCCTTTCGTATTAAGTAAATCCTTTGTACCTCAGGTGATACATTCAAAAATTTTTGTACAGTTACTAGTCTATTAGGTTCTTTTAAAATCTTATCCCCACTTTGATAAAGTACATATGACAAATCAACGCAATCTCTGATATAGCAATGGTTTAAGCCATTCGCCTTTTTCATTAGAACCAAATCATCTTTTAATCTATGTCTTAAATTTTTTAAATAGCTAATCTTATTGTCAAAATCCTCTATTTTCCTCTCAAATGCAGTTATTAACCCTGGCAATTCACTGCTCTTCATCTCGTCTATTTCAGGAAGTGTAAAATCATACTTCCGCAATAACTTTAGGTTCATTAACATGATAATATCTTCTTCATGATAATATCGGTAGTTACTAGTTTCAGATCGTTTCGAAGTAATATAGCCCATTTTTTCGTATCTTCGGATTGTGTTAGTGGAAAAGTTAAGTAAAGCCGCTACCTCACTAATCTTGTATTTCATAACAACCTCTCCTCAAAGTTTAGTGTATACTTCTTCACATCTATTTCCATCTTTTAGTGTGTTTTCTGTACGATTCGATACCACTGTTGCTCCACACTAAGGAATCTTTAGTAAACCTGCTAGCAAGTATTTTCTTGATTACTTGATGTTCTCGTCTTCAAACAAATTGCTTGCTTCGTGCTCTTTGGATAGTTTCTTAGTTTTTCTGCGTACTCTTGAATCTTGACCTTCTCCTTCAGGTTCAACTTGATCTTTCTCGGATTTAGATTATGTTTGAACTCTCGGGAGGTGGTCAAAGTCTTTTGAGGTCGAGTCTCCATTTACCCGGGAGTAGAACTTTATCTGTGAAAACGGAGCGATATTTAAGCATATGTAAGTCACATGTTTCTAAAGAGAGACAGCTCTCAACGTGGACTGAAGAGCGCTTCCTCTTCTCATGACTTTTAATGGCCAGGACGATCTTACCATCTCTGTCGGTGCCTGACAGCGGATTTCGGGAATTTTCTTTTGCAACTCCCTTACTATAAAGGTTTCAAAGTAAGTTGATTACACCTAATATTCAGTTCATTATTGACAGCGCTTTCAAACGTGGGTATTTTAAAATTACAACGTTGTTAACACAAACCACTTTTTATATCCACTATTTAACTCCATTCTACTTCAATCGCAGCAAACTTATCCAAAAAACATGCCTGGCAATTTAATTTATCTGGAGGTGTTTGACCGAACTTACTTTGTCTAAAACTTATCTAAAATTATATAAGGAGGCGTTACTAAATGAAACAACCGCGCTTTGTCAAAAACATAGCAATGATTGCTATCTTTTTAATGTTATTTTCTAATATGAATCTGACAGTGTTCGCACAAACTTTCAACAATCCACTTGGAGATGGATGGAGCTTTGAAGCTTTTGGCTCTAACACAAGTGACGGCAAAAACACGGCACCTACTGATAATGGGGACGGATCCCTTACAATCCTTGCTGAGGGCGGAAAAATTGCAAGCAATGAAATTGGTATATCCTTTCAGTCTTTAGAACTTAATGCCTCAGATAACTTTGAAATCACAACAACAGTGTCAGCCGACTCCTATAGTCCTGACAAACAGCGTGGTTTCGGTCTGATGATACTTGATCAAACAGGTGAAGATAAAGATGGGAAAAACCGTCACAATTACATTGCTGTGGGGGCCCTTGATGGGGATCTTCGAGGGTATTACAGTAAAGGCGGGCTTACCAAGTTAGACGTTTTTCCAAATAGCGTAAGTCCCGCGACTGGAGAATCTTATAACTTATCTATCAGAAAATCAGGAGATACATTCGTTGTTACCTCCAATGGGGAACGTGAGACATTCAAACTTGAGGATGCCTTTTCGGGGGATATCTGAGTGGGATTGTTTGTAGCTCGTAATGGTCAAATTACATTTTCAAACACCACAATTGATGTCTCTGATGTAGTTACTGATGAACTTCAAGCAAACAAGGATGATATAAAAACTGAGTATCTGGGGGACAAAGAGCTTAGGCTGGAAGGATTAGAAGCTACTGCTGTTAATGGAGACCATTCAGAGCCTCCCGTTGCCAAGACACGTGTTACTGGATATCCTCGAACAACATATACCGTTGGGGATGCGTTTAATGCAGATGGTCTGGAAGTATCTAAAATATATGACAACGGAGACCAGGAAGTCCTAAACTCAGATGCTTATGAACTTGATACAAGTAATTTCAATCATTCAATCGCAGGTGTCTATACAATTGGTGTAAACCCAACTGACAGCTCAATCGACGGCACTTCGTTTGATGTAACTGTACGGGAAGAAGCAGAAATAGTTTGGAACGAAATCCGATTCGGCCATTCTACGGGTGATGATACAAACTATATTGAATATCTTGATAACGGAGGCATTCGAGTCGTTGCAGAGGGGACAAGTGCCGGCAAAATTACTGGTGATCATGATGGGATTACCTTCTATTACACCGAAATTGATGCTAAGAAAGATAACTTTACACTTTCTGCTGATATCAAAGTGAACGAATATGCAAAAGTTTCCCATGATGGTCAAGAATCTTTTGGTATTATGGCCCGTGATGCGATTGGTGAAAATGGAAACAGTGGTGTATTTGCTTCCAATATTGCTGCTATCGGAGGATTTAGCGGTGGCACAAAAGAAATGAATGGTACACAACTGTTTATCCGAACCGGGGTAGAATCTTCAGATGGAACTGGGAGTCAAGGGATTCAAAAAACGATGCTTAAAGCTGAGCGACCATCAATTGATAACACTCATCCTGCTGAAGACTATCGTTTAACGCTCTCGAAAACAAACAGTGGTTATACTGGACAATTAAATAATGGGGATGAAGCGGTTTTCTTTGAACCAGAGATTTTAGATGTCCAGGATGGCAAGATTTACGTAGGTTTCTATACTGCAAGGTTAGCAGATATTGAAGTTCATCATATCGACTTGGATATAACAGCATCTGCTACTGATGCACCAAGGGTATATCCTCCTGCTGAACCTGCTGAACCTGTTGAGCCAAACTTCAGCATTGTATCCCGCGACAAAACTTCTGAAGCGAAATATGATTTACTATTGAAATCAAATGTTGACGGAGTCCTAACAGTTAAAGCTGGCCAGGAAGTAATTGCTGGCAATTTAAATATAACCGAAGGGGAAATTGTCAAGGTGCCTGCTACACTTAAAGAAAATGCTGACACAAACTTTCGTGTGACATTCTTGCCAGGCGACACCCAATATTTAACTTCTTACGATAAGATAGTGAAGAACTTTACCGTATCGATGAAAACTTTTAGAGATGGTGAAGATATCCATGTCTCTCCTGATGGCACAAGGACTGGAGATGGCGCATTAGCAAATCCACTTGACCTAGATACTGCCATTGAATACGTGCAACCTGGACAACGAATTATCGTTGCTGACGGTAATTATGTAAGAGATTCTAAACTGGAAATTTCTAAATATAACGATGGTACAGAAAGCTCGAGAAAGTATCTTGTCGCTGCTAACGGCGCACGTCCTGTTATCGACTTTGATAAACGCTCAGAAGGTGTCATATTAAGTGGTAACTACTGGCATGTAAAAGGAATTGATGTTGCACGATCTGCAGCTAACACAAAAGGTTTTGTGGTTGGCGGACACCACAATATTGTAGAAAACAGCAGATTCTATGAAAATGGTGACACTGGTTTGCAAATTAGTAGAACAGACGGTGATGCTCCCCGTGAAGAATGGCCGTCTAACAACCTTATTTTAAACAGTGAATCCTTTGATAATGCAGACCCTGCCCACAATAACGCAGATGGATTTGCAGCTAAGCTGACATCTGGAGAAGGAAACATTTTCCGTGGCTGCATCTCGCACCATAACATAGATGATGGCTGGGATCTTTACACTAAAGTTGGAAGCGGAGCGATCGGGGCCGTTACCATTGAGGATAGTATTGCTTATGATAACGGCACATTAACAGATGGTACGGTTGGTGATGGCGATAAGAATGGATTTAAGCTAGGTGGCGAAGGTGTCCATGTCCCACATATTATTCGAAACAGTATAGCATTTAATAACGGGGCAACTGGTTTCACCGGCAATAGTAATCCAGGAATAATCACAGAGGGCATCATCTCATACAACAATGGAAAAAACATTGACTTTTCTACGTACTCTGGAATTGAAGAAGACTTTAAGTTAAGTGGCGTTGTTTCCTACCACAGTGGAGTTAATGCTACTGATACCTATCCTAAGGACGCTCTATCAGACGATAACTACTTCTTTAATGGCAAGGAATCTGTGAACGCATCTTCAGATGTCATTACAGATGAGAACTTTGTAAGTTTAGATCCAGAACTTCCGTATGAACGTGATGAAGATGTAGAAGGCTTAGAATCAAATATAATCTGGGGGGATTTCCTGCAATATCTCCCAACTATAACAGCTGAGCTGGCGGTGCGCCCGGCTACATTAAAACTCAACGAAAATAAAAACAGCAAGGCAGTTTTAACATCTTATCTGGTATTTGCTGACGAAACTGTTTTAGAGAATATCGACTTTGCCAGCCTTCTTTTAAATGGAAAAGTCGTTCCAGCTGAACATCAAAAGAAAGATCCTGTCGTTGACTTTAACAATGATGGTATAGCTGCATACAAAATCGTATTTCCACGACAGCAGCTGTTAAGCACTCTGGAAAAAGGAGAGCAGAGGGTGACAGTTACCGGAACATTAACAACAGGGCAAAAATTTAGAGCAACAGGCATAGTTACAGTAAAATAATTCAAAAAGGATGGTGCTTTCTCCGTTAAGCAGAACACTCTTGATGAAGAAAACCTAAATGAACAGGCAAAAGGCATACCTCACTGGTATGTCTTTTTTGCTACTGCTGAATTTTGGTGTTGACACTTTCTGAGATCCGCTAACAGGATTAGATGGCGATAAGCTTTGGGATAATGAAAATAAGCATGATAAAGCTCTGGTTCGTCCTTTTCAATCTCCTTTTGTTTTTTCCCTTTCCATGAGCCCAGTGACGTTTCTCTGAATATATGATCTATTACCAGCTGGAGCCTGCGCGGTCCCAGTACGGTTTTGCAGTCTCTTCTGTTCGCTTGCTCGGGCTGATGTAAACCTGATTGAATTCAATATCCCGCAAACGCTCCCCATGAGCGCGGGCGTTGTATTGTCTAAGTTCTGTTAAATCAGAATCCTGCCAGTCCTGCATCCGTTTTTCAGTTCCATTGAGCCTGTCCGTGCCTGGCAATATATAAATGCAGCATGATTCCCCTCCTCTGATCTTAGAAAATCCCCCAAATATTTTGTTAATTTTGCACTTTTTCGAGAATGAATTTTGCCCTTTTTTCGGCTATACTGATAACACTCAATTGACAGGAGGGTTTGAAATGAGTCATGAAATGTTCTTAAAACGGGCTGTCGACCTTGCACTAGATGGAGTGAACGCAGGAGTTGGCGGGCCTTTCGGTGCTGTTATTGTAAAAGACGGTGCCATTATTGCCGAGGGGCGGAACAATGTCACAACAAGCAATGACCCGACTGCCCACGCGGAAGTGACAGCTATTCGATACGCCTGCGAGGCGCTTGAAACACACCAGCTCGATGACTGCATTTTGTATACGAGCTGCGAGCCATGCCCCATGTGCTTGGGTGCCATCTACTGGGCGCGGCCGAAAGCCGTTTACTTTGCAGCGAAACATACAGACGCTGCTGAAGCCGGATTTGATGATTCATTCATTTATCAAGAAATTGATAAGCCTGCTGAAGAAAGAACGATTCCCTTTTATCAAGTGACTCTGAAGGGACATTTATCCCCGTTTCAGGCATGGCGGAACTTTGCCAATAAGAAAAAATATTAAAGGATCAGGCATGTGCGGCCTGATCCTTTGTTAATTCGCTGAGAAGCCGCTGTGCCCGTGCGCACTTCGGGTTTTCTTTCAGCGCTTTTTGCAAATACAAAACCGCAGTCAAATGCTGATTCATTTCAGCATGACAGACACCGAGCCAGCAGCTTGATCTAAAATTGGCCGCACCCTTTACCTGTATGTACTGATGATTTTCATGATTGGTTTGCAGGCAAGCTTCAAACGCCGTGATCGCATCTCTGACTTTTTTAAGCTGATACAAGATTATTCCTTTGTAATAGTGAAGCGTACAGTAGTCGGGATAATGCCTCAGCGCTTCATTGATATCGCGTTCCGCTTCTTCGTACCGTTCTGCGTCAATGAATAATTTAACCTTTACATAATAGCTAGCAGGCGGCGGGATTTGCTTTTTTCTTTTACATTCGTTGATACAGTCCATTGCCAGCCGGATCGCTTTATCAGCTTCGTATCCTCTCTCATACTCAACTGCTTTCTGACAAATGAGAAACGGGTCAGTGAAGGGTTTATGCGATTTTGCATTCAATAAACTGATGTTGCGTTGATGCTTTTGCTTTGCCTCCTGCTCTAAATAGCCGTAATGGTGAATGGTACATGGAAGCGAGAAAGTGCTGCTTGCGTCTTCTCCCTCAGGCCTTTCGCCAATACTTCCTGTAAACGTGATGTGTCGCTGATTCCGGATCAGCCTGATCTGACTTTGTTCAAACGCTTCATTTTCATTCCATTGCTTCCCTGTATAGCTTACAACCTTCACGCAACCAAGAGGCGGCAAGCTGTCAGTCAGCAGCGAAAGCAATAGGGCGCCCGTATCCGGGTCTAGTTCTTCATCAGCATCCAAGATTAATATCCACTCTCCTTCGGCATACTGCAAGCTTGCATTTCTCGCCTGCGAAAAGTCCTGTTCCCATCTATGATGATACACTCGGGCATGAAAGCTTGTGCAAATGTCTTCCGTACGATCGTTTGATCCAGTATCAACCACAATGATTTCATCAGCAATATGCTCCACACTCTCTAAACAGCGGGCGATATGGCGTTCTTCATTTTTCACAATCATACATACTGACAGCTTTGGCCTTTTCATGTGCTCACCTTTTCTCTCGTCTGAATTTACCTATACTACATGTATTCACACTTTGAATAGATCATGCCCGCCCCGCATGCTTCTGCACAAAAAAACATCCTGAGAACCCTCAGGATGCCGGTCATTATTTTAATTCTAATTTGACATCAATATTTCCTCTGGTTGCCTTTGAATAAGGACAGAAATCATGAGCAGCATTGACAAGCTCTTGCGCCTTGTCGCGATCCAAATCTTTCGTATTCACAACAAGTGTGACGCCGATTTTAAACCCGTCGTCGCTCTCATCCTTCATGAGGCTGACTTGTCCTTCAATTTCGGAATCAATCTCGATATTTTGTTCTTTGGCCACGTGTTCGAGCGCGCCGCCGAAGCATGCAGCGTATCCTGCCGCAAAGAGCTGTTCCGGGTTTGTGCCGGTTTGTCCTTCTTTTTTTGCATTGGGCATGACAATGTCATAATCAAGTACGCCGTCATCTGATGTAATATGTCCTGCCCGTCCGCCTCGCGCGGTTGCTTTTGCTGTAAATAGTGCCATATGTCTCAACCTCCTTATTTGTATCTAATAGTTATATTTCCCTTTCTGATCTTTTTAAACATGCTATGTTGCCGAGAATAGGAAAAGTGATGTTTTTCAGATACAATAGAATGGAATGTCAGAAAGAGTTGGTGAACAAAATGAAAAATGAATTTGACCATATGAAATTGGAGAATCAGCTATGTTTTTTGCTATATGCGAGTTCGCGTGAAATGACAAAGCAATACAAGCCGCTGCTAGATCAGCTGAATGTGACGTACCCTCAATATTTGGCTTTGCTATTGTTATGGGAACATGAAACACTTACTGTCAAAAAGATGGGCGAGCTGCTGTATTTAGATTCGGGAACGCTCACTCCGATGCTAAAACGAATGGAACAGCAGGGCTTAATTACGAGAAAACGATCTGAAGAGGATGAGCGGTCCGTGTTGATCAGCCTGACAGAGGACGGAGAATTACTAAAAGAAAAAGCGGCTGACATTCCTGGGAAGATTCTGGGACTCTCACATCAGTCCGGAGAGGACCTGAAACAGTTAAAATCCGTTCTATATACATTGCTGGAAATACTTCATCAAAAAAATGAGGATGCCTGATATGGAGGCATCCTCTCTTTCGTTTATTCAGCTACTTCCAGCGTAACATCGATATTTCCGGAGGTTGCTTTTGAATACGGGCAGACGCCGTGCGCTTTTTGCACAAGTGCCTGTAATTCTGCTGCACCGACTCCTTTTCCTTTCACCTGCAGCTTCACACCCAGCTTGTAGCCTTGATCCGCTTCATCCTTTAACAGGCTGACATGCGCTGTCACCTCTGTCTCCACTTTCACTCGTTCTGTTCTTGCTACCAGCTGCAATGCGCTGTCAAAGCAAGCTGCGTAACCTGCGGCAAATAGCTGCTCCGGATTTGTCGCTTTTTCTAATTGATTTGCTCTCGGTGTCCCCGGCATTGCGACATCAAGCTCAAGAACGCGATCTGATGATATCACCTTTCCTTCTCTGCCTCCTACCGCTGAAACAGTTGCAGTAAATAATGCTTGACTCATTTTTCATTCCCCCAATTCATTTTATACAATTAAATTGTACACAACTTAATTTGCAGTGTCAATTTTCGGTGCACAAAAAAAGCTTATCCCGTTAAGAGATAAGCTTTTTCACCGAACTTTCCCCCGCTATTCGCGGATTTGCCCTGTTCCTTTAATGATATATTTAGTAGAAGTCAGTGCAGGAAGCCCCATCGGCCCTCTTGCATGTAGCTTCTGCGTGCTGATGCCGATTTCGGCTCCGTATCCAAATTCAAAGCCGTCGGTAAAACGGGTTGACGCATTATGGTAGACAGCGGCAGCATCGACAGCCGTTTGGAAATAAACTGCGTTCTTGTCATCTTCAGTTAAAATCGCTTCTGAATGATTGGTACCGTATTGTTGGATATGCTTCACAGCTTCTTCGACGTTCGCAACCGTCTTTACGCTGAGGACAGGCGCTA
Source organism: Bacillus vallismortis (assembly GCF_004116955.1). Taxonomy (NCBI): domain Bacteria; kingdom Bacillati; phylum Bacillota; class Bacilli; order Caryophanales; family Bacillaceae; genus Bacillus; species Bacillus vallismortis. Next base: position 2,131,784 of record NZ_CP026362.1, read on the forward strand.
AAAATTCCGTTTCCCAATCTTCTTCGGACGCTTTTTTGCTTGAAGGATGAAGGTCACATACACATTCATCTCCGCGAATGTCAACTCCCGCGTTTTCCAGCTGAGTCAGCAATTCTTTCCCGTGTTTTTCCGCCCACGCCTTGTGAATCAGCAATGATTCAATTGCATTACAGACAGAAGGGCGCTGTGTTTTGGCGTTTACGACAACCTTTTCCGCCATTTGCGGTTTGGCAGTCTCGTCAATGAAAATATGGCAGTTTCCTGCTCCGGTTTCTAACACGGGCACCGTTGATTCTCTCACAACGAGATCGATCAGCTTTTTGCCTCCGCGCGGAATTAATACGTCTAGGCCATCGTTCAGTGTAAAGAGTTCTTTTGCCGTTTCTCTGCTCGTATCCTCAATCAGCTGGACGGCGTCAATTGGAAGCGGAGACTGCTCAAGCGCTCTGTGAATGACATTGACGAGGGCTTTGTTGCTGTGAATGGCTGAGGAGCTCCCCCGCAGGACAACCGCGTTTCCCGTTTTTAAGCAGAGGGTGGCCGCGTCGACTGTTACGTTCGGTCTCGCTTCATAGATCATTCCGACCACACCAAGCGGAACACGGATTTTTTCAATCAGCAGGCCGTTCTCCTTTTCAATCGTTTCAAGAGATTCACCGACTGGATCTGCCAAATCAATTAAAAGCTCAACCGCGTCCGCTATATCAAAAATGCGTTTCTCATCCAATGTCAGGCGATCAATGATATCTGATGTTAAGCCATTGTTCTTTCCATTCTCAATATCTTTCGCATTTTCAGTTAAGAGAAAATCCTTTTCTTGCCGGATCCCGTTTGCGATAAGACTGAGCGCCTCATTTTTTTCAGACGTTGTTTTCATGATCAGTTCCGCTGCTGCTTCATTTGCCAGTCTCGCTTTTACAGAAACTTCACTCATTTTTCCGCCTCCTAGTCTTTTATATTGACCCAGTCATTCCTGTGGATCACCTCAAACGTTTTCTCAAAATCGAGTTCATCACTGCGTTTGCCTTTGGCCGCCATTATCTCCTCGGAGGAGTAATGTGTTTGGCCTTTTCCGATCACGCCGCCCGGCCCCCGAACTTCTACGACCGCCCCTTTTGGAAAGCTTCCATTTACGCCAACTACGCCAGCAGGCAGCAGGCTGCTTCCGTGATGGATCATCGCCTCCTCGGCACCCGCATCAATCACAATTTCTCCTGCGATCGGTGAGTGGAACTGAATCCACTGTCTCGTGTTGTTAACCGAGGATCGTTCTTTGTCACCGATGTAAGTGCCGTCTCCCTTGCCGTCCAAAATATCCGCAAGCTTTTGCTCTCCGCTTCCTGTTCCAATGAACACTTTCACGCCAAGAGACAGAGCGGTTTGTGCGGCTAACAGCTTTGATTTCATACCGCCGGTGCCGACCTTTGATCCGGCTGAACCCGCATACCCCAGCAATTCAGGCGTGATCTCTGGCAAATCATCAAATCGTTTCGCCTCAGGATGTTCATTCGGATTGGCATCATACAGCCCGTTGATGTCAGTGAGAATCATAAGCTGGTCCGCATGAATCAATCCGCTCACTAACGCAGAAAGCATGTCATTATCACCGAATGTCAACTCTTCAACAGATGTAGAGTCGTTTTCATTGATAATCGGAATGACACCGCGCTCCAGTAATTCCATAATCGTTGCGTACGCGTTTCGATACCGTTCTCTTTTCGAAAAATCATTTCTCGTTAAAAGGATCTGCCCCGGAGTCAGTGCGTATTGTTTGAATTGATTCATATATTGCTGCATTAACAGTGTTTGTCCGACCGCGGCCGCCGCCTGTTTTCCTTTAATGGTAACGGGGCGGGACGGATAACCGAGGCTGGAAAACCCCGCCGCTACGGCTCCCGAGGTAATCAGAATCATTTCATGTCCCGCTTTCTTCAACAGTGAAATGGCTTGAACATGCTCTTTGATTTTCGCCTCATCAATGCTTCCGTTGCTATTCGTGAGCGAACTGCTTCCTATTTTCACTACTATTCTTTGTTTTTTCATTTATTCTCCTCCGCGGCTCTTCGCCAGCCAACTTACAATAAAAAAACCCATTTCATCCTGATTCATAAGGACGAAATGGGTTTCCGTGGTACCACCTTGATTGAACGCACTTATGCGCGCTCCGCTTTCCTGTAACGCCAGGTTATGCGCCTAGGTTTTCCCCCTAAGACTCCAAGGCAGGTTCGGCAGGTTTCATGCGGCAAAATGTTTCAGCGGTTCATTTTGCTCTCTGTCACAGAAAGGTCTGCTTACTAATCCTCTTCAACGCTCAATGATTTTTTTATATTATGCAAAGAAAAAAGTCTCTTGTCAAGTTTTTTATCATCAAAAAGAGCCCGCTTGGCGCGGGCCTTTTGCAGTCTAGTTAAAGACGATTGTTTTATTTTCGTGAACGATGACGCGGTCTTCCAAATGCCATTTCACTGCACGGGCAAGCACGCTGCGTTCAATTGTTCTGCCGATGTTTTTCAGCGCTTCCGTATTGTCACGGTGGTCTACGCGCTCAATATCCTGTTCAATGATCGGCCCTTCGTCAAGATCGTTTGTCACATAGTGGGATGTCGCTCCGATCAATTTCACGCCGCGTTCGTAAGCCCGTTTGTACGGATTCGCACCGATAAAAGCAGGCAGGAATGAATGGTGAATATTAATGATGCGATTCGGATGGGCTGAAACAAAGTCAGGGGTTAAGATTTGCATATAGCGCGCAAGAACGATCGTATCAATCTCATATTGCTCAAGCAGTTCAAGCTGCTTTTTTTCGACTTCCGCTCTGATGTCTTTGTTCGCTTTCATATAATGGAATGGGATATTCAGCCGCTCAACCAGTTCCCTCGCTTCCTCATGGTTGCTGATGACAACAGCGATTTCCGCCATAAGGTTGCCGGTTTGCCATTCCCAAATCAGCTCATGCAGGCAGTGAAGCTCCTTTGATACAAAAATGGCGACACGTTTCAGTTCGCTTGCCAATGTTAAGCTCCATGTCATGTCAAATGTTTCTGCAACAGACGCAAACGCCTCCTGCAGTGTTTCTTTTTTCTCACGAATGCCCTCGCAGTTGAATTCGATTCTCAGGAAAAATCGGCCGCCTTCAGGGTCTGTCGTATATTGGTTGGATTCTATAATATTGGCGCCGTGTTCAAATAAAAACGCGGAAACCGCAGAAACGATACCCGGCTGATCAGGACAGCTGACCAAAAGACGCCCTTTGTCCTCATTTCCGTCGCGGAATTCGTTTAACCGCTGAGTCATATATGATTTCATGAATAATCCCTCTTATCTTTGTAAGTCTAAACTATTTATCCATTATACTGAAGATTTGATAAAAATCAATTTATGACAGAATTTTTAAACCAACCGCTGAGCACAAAATCAAAGCGATAAAGAAGATCCGTTTGGCGTCTTTCGGCTCCTTGTAAAAGAGGATGCCGACAAGCGCCCCGCCTGCGGTGCCAATGCCTGTCCAGACAGCGTAAGCCGTGCCCATCGGAATGGTTTCCATTGCATAAGACAGCAAGGAAAATGAAGCGGCAAAACCAACAATGATCAACAGCACCCATTTCATGCTTTTTTCTTTCGCATATTGATTCATAAGGGCCACGCCGGCCATCTCCAAACAGCCCGCGCACAATAAACTGATCCAGTGCAGCATTATGCCTCGCCTCCTTTTTCCTCTGTCTCATCCTGTGTCACAAGCTTCAATCCGATTACACCAAGTAGGAGCACACCGATTAACAAAAGCTTCGGCCATCCAACCGGCTCATGAAACAGAATGATTTCACTCAGCACTGTTCCTGCCGTGCCAAGTCCGGTAAAAACGGCATACACGGTTCCGACAGGCAGACTGTTTGTCGCCTTCATTAAAAGATAAAAACTGACTATGATGCCGACGGCAGTGCCGCTCCATGTTAATGCTGAGTCAGCATGCTTTAAGCCTACCACCCAAACAACCTCGAAAACGGCGGCAAACACGACTAATCCCCATTTCATTTCAAGTCATTCCTTTCTTTCTGGTAAGAATCTCCGAAAACAAAAAAACCCCGGACAGTCGTCTCACATGAGATTGACTCTCCCGGGCTTTTTTCCCTCCGTGTGCATACACGCCTCTATTTACGCGTATGTGTTTTCTCTCGGACCAGTCCATGTCCATTGACATGCGGAACCCTAGAAAACTTTACCTGACATCATGATACTATAACTCGTCTCTTTCTTTCAATTGTAAGATTTTCTTTCATATACCGCGATCGGTTTATTCCATTTTCTGATCGTTCTGCTGTAAACCATGCCGATGTGCTCCGCCACCCGTATAGACGCTTTATTATCCGGGTCAATCAAAGCCGCCATCTTGCCGAACTGCCGCTCGTTGAAGCCGTAGTCCAAGCAGGCCTGAGCCGCTTCTTTCGCATAGCCGTTCCCCCAGTGGCGGCGGGCCAACATATAGCCGATTTCCATGACTGTTTGATTTTCAATCTGTTGGGGAACGATGCCGCATTGCCCCAAAAAGTCTCCCGTCTGTCTATCTTCAGCAATCCACAGACTGACGCCGTACCCTTTTTCATTTCTTTTGTTCCAATTGATCCAATCGCGGGTTTGCCTTTTATCTTTTAAGCCGGAGTAATATTTCATCACATCAGGGTCGTTAAAAAGCTTAAGCAAAGAGACATTATCCCGATCTTCCATACAGCGCAAACGAATTCGGTCAGTCACAAGCTTCGTTTTAGCGCTCATATCATCCTGTCCTGCTTCCATTCTTTTTTGAGGGCTTCAATATGGGCTTGGTGATAGCGGTTATGATCCGCCATATGCCAAATCCCCCACCTTACTGTCGCAGTGTCATCAGCGTAAGTAAGCGGCCGATGCAAATCATCATCGGTTAAGGTGAAACATACCGATTTCAGCTCGTTTACCACATGCTGATGTCCTCTTAGGAGTTCATCTAAACCGGGTTGGTTTTTTGGTTCAGGCAGCTGTCCGTTTCCATCTGTCATCGGGCCGTATGTCCGCTCAATATGATCTGGTATCCGATTTTCCTTGAGACGCCAAATCCACCTGATATCAACATTTGCGATATGGCGCAACAGCTGTGCCGTGCTGTTTTTTGTTTGGCAGCTGCCCTTATAATATAGTTCACCCTGTGTCATGTGACTTACAATAGAAGCCAGACGGAGACTGTTTTCTTCCACTGCGGAATACAGCAGACTAACCGTCGGCGCCATGTCGTTTCTAATACATAAGTCCTTCATGTTCAGCTCCCCCCTTACTAGGTACATTTGACACCAAGAAAAAATTCCCTTTAAAAAAGAAAAAAGCTCCCTTAAATAGAGAGCAGGATCAATTGTTATTTCCCGGTTTATATAAGTAGGGATCATGCTGCGGGCCGTTGGAGGAATTCACATCAAGCGAGATATCGCCATGGGCATTCATCGTGCCTAGTGTGACCGAGGACAGCAGTTTAGGGCTGTACCCTTTTTCCTCAAGCTGCTCAAACAGCCAGGATCGGTTTTTTTGAAGGTATTTCAAATTATGGTCAAGGATTTCGCCATCCAATATGAGTGGGATCGGGATAAAATTCCGTTCAGCTTCCATATTCAAATCCCGCACCTGCACCGCTCTCGCTTCCTCTTTTGGAATGACGCTTACTTCTCCCGTTTCCTCAATGATGGCAAGATCAATGTCAGCCGGATCGGCATAGCCCTTTTCCCTCAGCTTTCCGAGCAGTTCATTAACAGTCAGCCTTTCTTTACGCAGTCCCTGTTCATCAATATCTCCGTTTCGGATTAAGACTGTCGGGCTTACGACAAGCAACCATCTCCATTTATTAGAAAGGGAGAGCTTGGTCATCAGGAGATAAAGCACCAAAAAAGCGCCTGCGTAATAAATGGACATCGGCAGCCTGGATGTAAGAATCGGTTCACTGATAATCGTACCAATCGCGAAGGTCAAAAGCAGATCAAAATTGTTCATTTGTGACACGGCTTTTTTACCGGCAAGCCGAAACAAAATATACGCAATTGAAAATACAATAACTGGCTTCAGCAAAAATGCCCATACCATCCATAACACTGATCCCCTTACCTCCATCCGCTCGTTATATTGAGCCTATTGTTCCCTGAGGCAGAGCCTCTATGCGTCATTTCCCTTTTATCCGTTCCTAAATAGGCGAATATCTCTAACGGCTGAGTCAGTATCGTCGGATGCAGAAACAGTCGCCTGTCTGCCACTTCTATCATGATAAAAAAACTCTTCTCTTAGCGAGAAGAGTTTCACGGGGTGCTCAAACAGACTGTGCCAAACTTAATTGCGGGCCGAACAGCTCGTAATGGATAGATTCCGGCGCTGATCCGAGTTCTGACACAAGCTTATGCATTGCCGTAATAAATGAAGGGGAACCGCAAATATAATAATCCGCGTCTGTATTGGCAATCAGTTCTTTGAGGAACTGCTGATCAATCTGTCCTTCATGAAATTGAAGATCACCTGCTCGGTCTTCCTCAGTCGGCTCACGATACACAAATGCGGTTTTGACAGAAGAATGGTTTGCAGCTTCTTCCACCTCATGGCGCAAAGCGTGGTATTCACTGTTTTTCGCGGCATGAATGAACAGAATCTGCCGTTCAGGCTGCTTAGAAACAGATGTTTTCAGCATGCTGATCATTGGTGTAATACCAACTCCGGCACTGAGCAGAACGAGATCTTTTTGTGATGAAGGATTCAAAACAAAGTCCCCTGCCGGTGCGCTGACCTCTAGTGAATCTCCCTCATGCAGCCCATCGTGTAAATAGGAAGATACGGCCCCGTCTTTCTTCACTGAGATTCGATAATAGTCTTTTCCCGGCATATCAGACAGGCTGTATTGACGAATATGCGTATATTCAGAACCAGGAATCCGCACTTTGATGCTGATATACTGTCCTGCTTGACATTCAGGTAACGGCTTGCCGTCTTCCGGCTTCAAATAGAAGGATATAATTTCTTTGCTTTCCCGCTCTTTTTTCGCAATGACGAATGGCTTATACTCCTTCCAGCCGCCGGCTTGCTCTTCCGCCTGCTCATACATTTCTTTTTCAATTCCGATGAACGCGTCAGCGATTACGCCGTACGCTTTCTCCCATGCCTGGATAATATCAGGTGTCGCGGCGTCTCCCAGAACATCTTTGATCCCAATCAGCAAATATTTGCCGACGATTGGATAATGTTCAGCCTTGATTCCGATACTGCGGTGTTTATGGCCGATTTGTTTGACGACAGGAATAATATTTCCGAGCTGGTCAATATTTGCCGCAGCTGCAATAACGGCATTTGCAAGGGCAGTTCGTTGCGTTTTTTTCTTTTGATTGGTTTGATTAAACATGTTCAGAAGCTCTGGATGATCGTGGAACATCAGATCGTAAAAACGGCCAGTGATTGCTTCTCCATGCTGTTCTAATACGGGTACAGTGCTTTTAATGATTTCGATTGTTTGATTATCTAACATCGCATAAACAATCCTTTCAAAAGATGTATTTAAAATATATCTTTAAGATACACGATCCCGCGAATAAAAGATATATTTCAAATGAATCTTTAATAAATTTGTCACAAAATTATCCATTTAATGTGATAATTGTTGCTTTTTTATAGCATCCCCTAGCAAATACGGACTACCCCCTGTCATGATCACTAGCGGAAAGACGCAAGCACAAAAAAACCCAAAACAACTTGTGTTTTGGGTGTAACGATTACCAAGGTTTTTCAGTTCCAAGCGCATTTGCTAGCGCCTGGCTGTGTTTCTTGCGGTTCTTCCGTTCATTGGCGCGCTGAACGGCTGTATTATGAAGCATCACCTCTTCTTCCGTTTCCGGCACAACTCTCGGAACAGGCATCGGTTTGCCATTTGAATCCAATGCGACAAATGTCAAAAAGGATGTCGCGGCAAGCTCCCGTTCTCCAGTCATCAGATGCTCCTTAATGACTTTCACAAACACCTCCATCGAGGAAGTGCCGACCCATGTCACATATGACTCCAAGCAGACAGACTCCTTTTGGCCGATCGGCTTCAAAAAATCGACTGAGTCCATTGAAGCGGTTACTGTTTCACGTCTGCAATGGCGCGCCGCGGAAATAGAGGCAATGTCATCGATATAACTCATTAATTTTCCGCCAAACAGCGTATTATGGTTGTTCGTATCAAGCGGGAACACCCTGCTGGTTTTTACAACCTTTGACTCTTTACAAAATCTTGTTTCTGGTGTTTCCATATCTTTCTCCCCTTTGATGTCTGATCGTTTAGCAACATACACTCATATTCTCCTATTAAACAATATTCTCTGCCATTTGTCTAAAATTTAAAATGGTTTACCTGTCTTCTTTCCAAAACGTTTAATGATTTTGGTGATGGGGGAATAATACCTGTATTCTTCAAACGGTCAGGAGGAGAACCTATGGAAGCATCTATCCCGAAACAACAGCAAAAAACGGTATGCCGAACGGAATACGGCACACTTCAGAAAGTTGTTTTATGCAGTCCCGAGCACATGACCATAAAAGATGTCATAAACGAAACCCAAAAACATTTTGAAGATGACAATATCCATGTCAAAACCGCCACAGATCAGCACAGCCGCTTTGTTGAAGCACTCAGGTCACACAACATTGAAGTCATTCATTTGCCCGTGCGCGACGGACTCCCCGAGCAGGTCTTCACTAGGGACATAGGGTTTGTCATCGGAGAAAAAGCCTTCCTCTCAAGCATGACTGAACCGATTCGCCAAGGGGAAGAAGCCATCATAAAAGATTTTTTTCACAGGCAAGGCATTTCTTACACCCGTATGCTTCATACAAGCATTGAAGGCGGTGACGTCATTATTGATGAAGATATCGTCTACGTCGGTATCAGCCAGCGCACCGACATATCAGCCATCGGCCAGCTAAAAGAGGAGCTACCTGAATATACAGTCGTTCCAGTGCAGCTGCATGAAAAATTTTTGCATTTGGACTGCGTATTTAACATCGTATCTGAAAACGAAGCGTTAATTTATCCTAATGCCCTTAAGCCAGAGGCAGTTCATATGCTTGCAAAACGTTACGATCTCATTGAAGTGCCCGAGGACGAACAATTTACGCTTGGCACCAATGTCCTTTCAATCGGGAGAAAAACGATTATCAGCCTCCCTTGCAACCGCCATGTCAATCAGCAGTTATTAAATAGAGGCTACCATATCATCGAAATTGACCTGACAGAAATTATCAAATCAGGCGGCTCCTTCAGGTGCTGTACGATGCCGCTGATTCGCGGTGAATGAAGAATCCTCCCCTTTTCTACGTTTTGAACAGCTTATTTTATCAAGATACGTTAATATAGAGGTGACATCATTTTTAAGGGGGCATTCGCATGACAAAGTACATAGGGTATGTCGGAACGTATACAAAAGGCGGAAGTGAAGGAATTTATTCTTTTGAGCTTGATACTGAGAAAAAATCACTCAGTGAGCCAAAGCTTGCCGCTAAACTGGGCAATCCGACGTATGTAACACCGAATAAAAACAACACCATTCTATATTCAATTGAAAAAGCAGACGGCCAAGGCGGAGTTGCTGCCTATCAAATCGATCAAAACAGCGGCGAATTAACATTTCTGAATCATCAGTTAATCGATGGCCCATCGCCATGCCACGTAAGCGTTGATGATCAAAATCAGTTCGTACTGACTGCCAATTATCACAGCGGGAAGGTCCACGCTTTTCCGGTTCAGGAAGACGGAAGCTTGCAATCACCTGCTTCAGAAGCCGCCCACACAGGAAAAGGGCCGCACGAAAGACAGGAAAAACCGCATACACACTACGCTGGATTCACACCTGAACACAACTATGTTGTAGCGGTTGACTTAGGAATTGATAAACTGTACACCTATAAGCTGAAGGACGGCGGATTCACTGAATCCGGAAGCCATGCCTTCGCTCCCGGCGCAGGACCTCGCCATATCGCTTTTCATCCGAAAGAAAAATACGCTTATGTGATGACAGAATTAAGCAATGAAGTGATTGCGCTTGAATACAATCCGACAGCCGGAGAATTTAGAGAAATCCAGGTTGTCTCTGCCATTCCTGATGATTTTACGGATAACAGCCAGGGAAGCGCCATTCATGTCACACAGGACGGACGTTTTGTTTATGTCGCAAACAGAGGCCATGACAGTATCGCTGTCTTTGAAGTGAATCAATATTCAGGCGAGCTGGCTTTTGTGGAAAGAGTTTCGACAGAAGGAAACTGGCCTCGTGATTTCGTCCTTGATCCAACAGAAGCGTTCCTTGTTGCTTCAAATGAAGAAACAGGCAACCTTGTCCTATTTGAAAGAGACAAAGAAACCGGCCGATTGACAGTGCTTTCTTCAACTGTTTCCGTCCCTTACCCGGTTTGTGTAAAGTTTTTACATCAAGTATAAACAAATGGAGTGGCTCTAGTAAAAAGGAGCCACTCTTTTTATTTATCTCACTTTTTCCTTCGTTTCAGCATTTCGATACAAATGGCAAGCGACAAATCGGCCTGCTTCAATTTCCTGAAGCTGGGGACGGGATTCCCCGCATTCAGGCATCGCCTCCGGACAGCGTGTCCGAAACACGCAGCCGCTCGGCGGATTGACCGGGCTCGGCAGCTCCCCTTTTAAGAGGATGCGCTCGCGCTTATCCTCCAATTCAGGGTCCGGAATCGGAATCGAGGACAAAAGCGCCTTTGTATAAGGATGCAGCGGTTCGCGATACAAGGTGCCGCTCTCTGTAATTTCCATCATGTGCCCTAAGTACATCACACCGATCCTGTCGCTGATATGCTTCACCATCGAAAGATCATGGGCAATAAATAAAAACGTAATCCCTTTCTCTTTTTGAAGCCGCTTCAGCAGGTTGACCACCTGCGCCTGAACCGAGACATCAAGTGCAGAAATCGGTTCGTCCGCCACAATACATTCAGGGTTCAGCGACAGTGCTCTGGCAATCCCGATTCTTTGTCTCTGCCCGCCGCTGAATTCATGAGGATAGCGGCTGCCAAAGTCCGGGTGAAGCCCCACTGCCTCAAGCAGCTCGTCCACAATGAGAAGCCGCGCTTTATGGGTATTGTATAGATTGTGAATCTCCATCGGCTCCAAAATGATTTCTCGGACGGTCATGCGCGGGTTTAATGAAGCATAAGGATCCTGGAAAATCATCTGCATCTTGCGGTTGAAAGCAAACTGCTCTTTCTCACTCAGTGAGTGGAGGTTTGTGCCGCGGTATTTCACACTTCCTTCCGTTGGCTGATACAGGCGCATCAGCACTCTCCCTAAGGTTGATTTTCCGCACCCTGATTCACCGACTAGCCCGAATGTTTCTCCCTCAAGAATCTGAAAGGTAACCCCGTCGACGGCTTTGACCGTCCGTTTTTTCCCTGCGTCAAAGTGCATTTTCAGCTGGCTGACCTCTAACAAAGGCAGTGGCGTCATTTGTCTCCCTCCTTCTCTGAAAAACAGCGGCGGACCGCACCAAGTTCTTTTTCATAGATGGTCTCTTTCAACGTGAGGATTTCGATTGATTTCCCTGTCTTTGGAGAATGAAGCATTTTCCCGCCGCCGACGGACAGACCGACATGATGAATCGCTCCTTTTCCTTCCCCATCAGCAAAAAACAGCAGATCACCGGCTTTCATAGCATCAAGCGGGATGTCCTTCCCCGCCTTTGCCTGATCTCCCGCATCACGAGGGATGCTGTATCCATTGGCTTTACATATACTGTACATAAACCCTGAGCAATCAAATCCAAATCCGCTGATCCCTCCCCACAGGTAGGGCAGTCCGAGAAAAAACATCCCCGATTGAATGATGTCTTCAACAGTCCCTTTCTGTTCGCGAACATGCGCTGCGTCCGTTTGCTTCACAAATCTTTCCCCCAAAGGTGTTGAAACCTTAAGATATCCGTTTTCTTCTGCAATAAAGGGCAGGAGCGTTAAAAAGCTTAATTCAATTTCCTTTTCGCCATTACTTTTATATAAAAAGGCAGCAGGTTTGCTGATCATCACATCGCTTTGCGTCTGAATGAGGCTTATTTTTTTCAGCTGGTTCTTTCTCATCCAGCCCGGATATCCGCGCGGATCCTTTCGGGATGGCTGGCTCGGCACGATCACAGAAACCCATTCGCCCTGTTCTCCTGTCACCAATACCTTTTCGCCAAAGAGAACCTGGGTCTGGATCACATTGTCTGTACATAATCCAAGCCTGTCATCATACGTCATGCGCTCCAGCCAGTCTCTGATCATTACGGTCGGACGAAGCATCACTTGGTCAGCAGGACGCGGCGAATCAGGCGCGGTCCAAATGTTGGCCACTGCTGATATGACAGTATGCATCATGGTTTTATTTCCCCTTTCTATAGCGCAGCTCCGGTGATACCGAGACCCGGTCTGTCAGGCATCGTAATTTTGCTGTTGCTGTATGTGATGCCGCCTTTGATGACATCTGTTTTCAGCATCAGCGGCGCGTCAAAATCAAAGCGTGTGATATTTCTTTTGCTTGCGGCGAAATGCGCCGCGGCCGTAATGCCCAGCTTCGTTTCGATCATGCTGCCGACCATGCACTCCACTCCGCACACCTCGGCCATGGCATTGATTCTCTCTGCTCCGCTGATGCCGCCCGCTTTCATCAATTTAATATTAAGTAAGTCAGCGCTCCGGGTTTGAAGAATGTCGAACGCCTGCCGCGGCGTAAACACACTTTCATCAGCCATAATCAGTGTATCTGTCGCATCTGTCACCTTTTTAAGCCCAGCGAGATCGTCTTTATGGACAGGCTGCTCGACAAGCTCAATGCCAAGACCTGCATCCTCCATTTTCCGAATGGCTGTTATCGCTTCCTTCGGCGTCCACCCCTGGTTGGCGTCTAATCGAAGTTTCACGGCTGGGCCGACACGTTTTCTGATTTCCTGGATTCGGGTGATATCTGTTGCAATATCATCTTTGCCGACTTTTATTTTCAGCGTTTGAAAGCCTTGTTTGAGATATTGCTCAGCATCAGCTGCCATCTCTTCAGGCGGGTTGACACTGACGGTATAGTCCGTTTCCAGCGTATCTCGGTATCCGCCGAGCAATTGGTAAAGCGGCAGTCCGCACATTTGCGCCCAGCCGTCGTATACCGCCATCTCCACAGCCGCCTTCGCGCTCTGGTTTCCTGTGAGGAGATGCTGAATGTCGTGAAAAATGGCCTCACAGCCGGACAGGCTTTTTCCAACTAGTGCCGGCTTCAAGACATTGTGAATCGCACTTTCAATGCCTTCCATGCTGTCTCCTGTAATCACCATCGTCGGAGGCGCCTCCCCCCATCCGATAGCGCCGTTGTCATAAGTGATCCTTACAATGACCGATTCAGCTGTATGCACAGTGCGAAGCGCGGTTTTAAACGGCTTTGTCAGCGGTACGGCGATTCGGGTTGTTTCGATTCGCGTGATTTTCATGTCTTCAGCGCCCCTTCTGAAACGCCCGCCTCGATCACGACTGTTTTTTGTTCTGTATTCATAGCAGCTTGCGCACCGATCGGTACGGCGAAACTCGGTGAGCAGTGGCCGATTTTACATCCTCTCAGAGCAGGCTTGCCCGCCGATACAATATAGTCTTCAAGCACCTGCTCAAGCGAGAGGGACTTCTCCCTCTTCACCGGGACACAGTTATGAAAATCACAAACAAGAATTCCGGCTGCATCGGTCAACTTTCCTGCCATTTTCAGCTGATTCAGCATCCGGTCGATTTGATACGGCTCCTCGTCTATATCTTCAATAAACAGAAGTTTGCCTCTCGTATCAATTTCAAACGGCGTGCCCAGCGTAGACGTCAGCAAAGAGAGGTTTCCTCCGACAAGCTCGCCTTCCGCTTTCCCCGGAACAAGCACGGTTAGCGGAGAAAGCTCTTCAGTATAGGTGAATTCCGTCTCTTGGAAGAGCTGCTCATACGACGCTTTTGTCAGCGGGTGAACATCGTCGAGGCCAATATCTGAGCTGAGCATCGGGCCATGGAAGGTGACAAGGCCTGTGTTTTGATGGATGGCAGTATGTAAAAACGTAATATCGCTGTACCCCCAAAAGATTTTAGGATGTTTGCGGATTAAGCTGAAATCAATGCCGGCGGCGATACGTCCTGTCCCAAACCCCCCGCATGCGCACAGCACGGCTTTTACCTCCTCGTCTCTGAACATCTCATGGAGATCAGCCAGCCGCTCATCATCCTGTCCCGCTAGATAACCGTGCTGGTTTTTTAGCGCCTTGCCCAATTTCACCTTTACACCTAGCTCTTTTAAAAATAAAAGCGCGGTGTCAAGCTTTTTTGGATCCGGGGGGCTTGCGGGCGCGATTACTCCGACTGCATCACCCTTTTTCAGCGCTTTCGGCTTGTGATTCAACTGAATCGCTCCTTTCATTTGCTCTGCACCCTACGTATACGTGCAAGAATGAGAAAAAATACCGCTTCTTCGCCATAAAGAAGCAGTATTTCTCAATTGCCGGCGTCAGTTTTTATCGGCCCATTTTAAATCGATATAGCCGACAGGATGCCGGACGATTCCCTTCACATGTTCGTTTTGAAGATTGACCTGGTTATAGAAATAAACCGGTATGATCGGCGCTTCATTGACCAACAGCTTTTCCGCTTGATGCATGAGGGAAAAACGCGTTTTTTCATCGGCTTCATGTTTCGCTTGCTTGATCAGCTGATCATATTCTTTATTGGCCCAGCCTGTGCGGTTCATCGAATTTCCTGTTTGGAAGGCTTCCAGAAAACTAATAGGGTCGGCGTAATCAGGCAAAAATGAGCTTTGAGAGAATTGGAATTTTAGCGCTTTTTGGTCTTCTAAAAATACGTTCCATTCCATATTGGCCAGCTTCACATCGACTCCAAGGGTATGTTTCAATTTTTGCTGGATCGCCTCGGCAATCTTTTTATGCTCGGGCTTTGTGCTGTAAGTGAGAGTGATCGCAGGAAGCTTATCATAGTTTTCTTCCTTCATGCCCTTTTCCAGCAGCTGCTTCGCTTTGTTTTCGTTTGGTGTGAGCAGGTCTCCTCCCGCTTCACGGAAATCCTTGCCGTCAGGCTGCGTAAACCCGGGCGATACAAAAGCATGCGCCGGCTTTTCATTGTTTTTCGTGACGTACTTTACAATTTCCTCCTGATCGACAGCCAGCGCAAAGGCTTTTCTGATGTTTTCATTTTGGAAGGGCTCCATGTTCACATTAAATCGGTAAAAATAGAGGCCCGCCTGGCTGGCAATGCTGACTTTTTCCTGATCCATCAGCTGGCCGCTCAGCTCAGCAGGGACATAAGCGGTATCCAGTTCCCCAGACTGAAACATCTGGTAATCTGTATTTCTGTCACTGACCATCGCCCATTTCACCTTGTCAAGCTTCACGGTATCTTGATCCCAATACGTGTCGCTTTTCTCCATTGTGATGCTGTCATCATGCTTCCATTCCGTCAGCTTAAACGGACCGTTCCCGACAAATGTATCCGCCTCAGCAAACCACTTTGGATGTTTTTTATCGACCTTTTCGTTTACTGGAAAATACGCCGGATTGGACACGACGCTGAGAAAATATTTTTGCGGTGCTTCAAGCGTTACTTCAAGGGTTCGATCATCCTTTGCCGTCACCTTCACATCCTCTTTTTTCCCTTTCCCGCTGTTATACGCTTCACCGCCTTCAATAAAATAGCCTAGAAACGCGGAGGAAGCCCCTTTTTTCGGATCAAGCATCCGTTTCCACGCGTATTCAAAGTCTCCGGCCGTTACCGGATCTCCGTTTGTCCATTTCGCATTGTCCCGTATCGTAAATGTGTAGGTTTTTTTATCTTTTGACACAGACCACTTTTCCGCCATTGCCGGTTCAGGCTCATGATCTTTCCCGAGGCGCGTCAGCCCCTCCATGATGTTATTCAACGGCTGCCACGATACATTATTAAAACCGATCGGCGGATCGAATGAAGTCGGTTCATTCTCGTTATTTACATACAGCACTTTTTCTCCGCTTGTTTTCGCTTTGTCATTACCGCTTTCTTTTCCGGCCTGTTCGTTTGCTGTACATCCCATCAACGCAAATGAAAGCCCTAATGCAAGACTCATTCCCCATAGCTTTTTCACTCGTTTCATTCTCTTCCCCCTATTCATGATCAATCCTTCGCGTCGCCGTACAGCACCGCATGCTCAGCCCGTTGATCCTGCAGCCAGCAGTTGACGGTGTGCGTGTCAGACCTGATCGTCTGGCCCGGGTATACCCTGTCACACACGATCATCCTGTTCGGACAGCGGGCGGCAAACGGGCAGCCTGGCGGAGGTGAAAATAAATCCGGCGGCGTCCCGTCAATTGGAATCAGCTCCGCGCCCTCCGTATCCAACCGCGGGACAGAGTTCAGCAGCCCTTTCGTATAAGGATGCTGAGGCTGATAAAAAATATCTTTTCTCGTGCCGATTTCCGCTATTTTGCCGGCATACATCACTGCGACTCTGTCGGCAACTTGGGCAACGACCCCTAAATCGTGTGTAATCAGAATGACAGACACATTCGTTTTTCTCTGAATCTCTTTAAACAGCTCCAAAATCTGTGCCTGAATGGTCACGTCAAGAGCGGTGGTCGGTTCATCTGCGATTAAAATATCAGGCTCGCAAATGAGCGCCATCGCAATGACGATCCGCTGTCTCATGCCGCCGCTGAATTGGTGCGGATACTGTTTGAGACGCTCTTCGGGATCGGGAATGCCGACCATTGACAGCATGGAAAGCACTTCTTCCCTCGCCGCTTTTTTGCTCATGTTTTTATGGCGCAGAAGTGCTTCCCCCAGCTGGTCTCCGATCGTCAGCGTCGGGTTTAACGCCGTCATCGGGTCTTGAAAAATCATAGAAATGTCGGCTCCCCTTATGCTTCTCATATCTTTGTCAGAGAGACGGCAAAGGTCTTTCCCCTTAAATAAAATGCTGCCGTCCGTCACCTTCGCTGAGTAGGACGGAAGCAGGCCCATGATGCTTTGGGAAGTAACGCTTTTGCCGCAGCCGGATTCGCCGACGATTGCAAAGGTTTCACCTTGATACAAATCAAAGCTGACCCCTCTGACGGCCTGAACCGTCCCGCCGTAAGTCGTAAAAGAAACGTGCAGATGTTTGACTGACAGAACTTTTTCCATACAGCTACCTCCTCAGCTTAGGGTCGAGCGCATCCTGCAATCCGTCCCCGAGCACATTAAACGCATACATTGTTAAGGAAATGAAAAAGGCCGGAAAAAACAGGCGCCACCAATGCCCGGATAAAATTGTAGGCAGGCCGTCATTCGCCATCACACCCCAGCTGGCAAACGGAGCCTGTATGCCGAGGCCGAGAAAGCTTAAAAAGGATTCTGCGAATATAGCGGCAGGTACGGTTAATGTCATTTGTACGATAATCGCTCCCATTGTATTCGGAAGCAGATTCTTCCGGATGATGCGAAAGGTTTTCGCACCAAAGGTTTTCGAGGCGAGTACATATTCATAATGTTTCATCTGAAGCACCTGCCCTCTTACAATTCTCGCCATGCCAACCCATCCGGTCACAGTCAGCGCCACAATGATAGTGCCGAGTCCCGGCCCCATCAGCACCATCAGCAAAATGACAACAAGCAAATACGGCAAGCCATACAGCACTTCGATAATCCGCATCATGACGCTGTCAGTCCTGCCGCCTTTATAGCCGGCAACACCTCCGTAGATAACTCCGATCACAAAATCAATCAGCGCTGCCATCACGCCGACAAATAACGAAATCCTCGCTCCGTACCATGTGCGGGTAAACACATCCCGGCCGAGCTCATCGGTGCCGAACCAATGCTCGGCTGAAGGCGGAAGATTTTGCTCGGTCAGTGATTGGCGCGCGACACTATGGGGCGATAAAAAAGGCCCGATTACTGCCATGACAAAAAGAAATAAAAGAATCAAGAGCCCCGCCATCGCTAATTTATTTTTCTTCAGCCTCCTCCAGGCATCCTGCGTGTATGACAAACTCGGCCGCTTAACCGAATCGGCTTCTCGATTTTTTTCCTGATTCGAGACAAACCACTCATCCAGCACCTGAAAATCTTGCTCTGACTGGCGTTCATCTGTTTGTACAGGGAGATTCACACGCCTCACCCTTTCTTATGCAGTTTAATGCGCGGGTCTAAGAGACCGTAAGCCAAGTCGACCAAAAACAGCATGATGATCAGAATGACGCTGTAAAAAACGGTCGTTCCCATAATCACGGGATAGTCCCGCTGATTAATGCTTTCAACAAAATATTTTCCCATTCCCGGAATGGCAAAGATTTTTTCAATAACAAAGCTTCCTGTTAAAATGCTGGCGACGAGTGTGCCCAAGACGGTAATGACGGGCATGAGTGCATTTCTGAGTGCGTGTTTTACGATAATTTTGAACGGAGAAAGCCCTTTTGCCTTTGCTGTGCGGATATAATCCTGTGTCAGGACTTCGACCATGCTTGACCGTGTCAGCCTGGCAATGATCGCCATTGGCCCAACAGCAAGCGCTGCGGTCGGAAGCACCATATGAATCGGGCTCGTCCATGTGGCAGCGGGAAATAGTTTGAGATTGACAGCAAATTGCTGAATGAGCAATGTTGCCAGAATAAAATTCGGGATGGAGATGCCAAGTACAGCCAAACTCATCGCGGCGTAGTCCAAAAAGCCATTGCGGCGGAGCGCAGCGATTACGCCCAGCACGAGCCCTGAAATCACAGCAATGACAATCGCTGTCATTCCAAGCTCAAAGGAAACGGGAAATCCGCGTTCCAGCATGTCATTTACGCTGTCTGACGGTTTTTTAATGGAAGGTCCGAAATCGAATGTAATGATGGATTTTAGGTAGATGATGTATTGGAAAATGAGAGGATCGTCTAAGTGATAGTAGGCTTCGAGATTTTTTTGAACGGCTTCATTTGTGCCTCTCTCCTCGTTAAAAGGAGATCCGGGAATGACCTTCATAAGAACAAAAGTCAGGGTGGTAATCACCAAAATCGTAGCTGCCATTGCCCCAAAACGCTTCATCATGTATCGAGCCAATGCCTAAAACACCCCCCTTCAGCAGAATGATGTCCGCATCGCAAGCTCAGTCATGACAAGCATCGCCTGATAGGCTTCAAGCATGTCCTTCGCCTGAAATTGAACGGTTGTGGTACCCGGGTTGATTTCAGTTCCCGGCATCAGATTGGCCCATTCTGCCTGGCCGTAATTGGCGAATTCAATGCCTAAGATCGGTCTGTCAGGCGGTGTGAGCGGTTTGACTTTGTCTTTGTTTTGCAAGGCAAATGCGGTTTTTTCTGTCAAAAGCCGGCCGGCTTTCGCGGGGGACATGCACTTCACTGCGGATCTTGAAATGGTTTGTTTGACAACGGCTGTCGTGACATTCGGTATGAGCTCTTCCGCTTCCTTGGCCGCCCGGTCATCTCCGGCTACCATTAACACCGGGACATCATAATAACCGGCAACATACGCATTTAACCCAAGCTCACCGACAGGCCGATCGTTTATGTAAAAATGCCTGACGCCGAAAATCATGCTGTGTGACATCACACCCGGAGTCGAAGCTCTCGCATGATAACCGAGAAACAAAGCGCCTGTGAACGTATCATCCAACCCTTCTACCATTGAAAACGGTTTGACGTCACCGGAAATCAAGTCTGCTTCAGGATGAAGCTTTTCGACCAACAGATTATTCATCTTCGAATGGCTGTCATTGACCAGCACCTCGGTACACCCGCTATTAAACGCTTCGGCAATACAGTAGTTTGCTTCTTCAGTCATGATAAGCCGCCCGCGTTCGTAATTTCGCTTGCCGGAATCTACAAAGGTATCATCCGGAAGACCCGAAATCCCTTCCATATCTACTGACATGTACAGCTTCATAACACTCCTCCTTTTTACTAAATTATGAATATTCTAACAAATTATATTAAAAAAAGAGGAAAAATGCAATATAGCCGGGGCAAATCACAACTTTTCAGTGATAAAAAAATGAATCCTCTTTCAAGGATTCACGTTTGTTTCTCCGCCTGTTCTGTTAGCAGCTCATATTTTTTCAAGGTTCTTTCAAACATCTCATCAAAAACGTCCGGCACCGAGGCCCGGATCACCTCAGCTCCCTCTCCTGTGATTCCGCCTTTCGTTGCGACACGTTCCAGCGTTTCCTCGAAAGATACCTTCTTTTCGATCAACAGCTTGCCAGTTCCATACAGCGAGTGAATCAGAAAATCAAAGGCTTCTTCCTTGGACAGGGTGCTGTTTCTGACTGCAGACAGCGCCAGTTCTTCGAAGATAGCAGCTATGAACCCTGGTGCCGAGCTCGTCAAATTGCTGGCGGCGTCTATATTCGATTCATTGATTTCTCGTACACGGCTGAAAACCGATAACCGTTCATTCAGGCGTTCTTTTTGATCAGCTGTCAGTGTTTCACTGTGAACGACAAGCGAGATGCCCGCTTCTGCTTCGGACGTAATGGCAGGGATGACACGTGATATACCGGCTTCCGTTTCAGCCTCCAAAAGACGCAGCGGCACACCGGCGGCAATGGATACGATATGCGTGCTCCTGTTCACATACGGGTGCAGACGGCGCATTGTTTCAATAATATTTAGCGGCGGGACACATATCAATATCAAACGGCATGCATCCGCCCAGTTCTCAAGCGAATCAACCGATACATGTGGATAATCTGATATCAGCGCCTTCAGCCGCTCCCCTTTCGTTCTTGTTTCAATAAAGAGTTCATTCTCCTTAATTTGTCCATGCTTCAACAGCTGCCTGGCGATCATATCGGCCATGCTGCCATATCCAATCAATCCAATCTGTTCCATCGACTCAGTCCTTTCATATACAATAAGAAGTGTACCGTTTTCCGCCCTTTTTCACAATTTCCCATAATCTTTTCATTTTTATCCCACAGTTTTTGTTTATGATAAACTCAAGTCATAAACCTATCATAATCAAATTGAAAAAATGTATGAAAATAGAGAAATGGAGTGAACATGATGGATAACTATCGTGACGAAAACAAGACGGAAGGAAATGAGAATGAGGTCTTTCTAGCGAAAGAGAACGATCAGGGCACCTCCCACTCAGCCCGTAACGTCATTCATGATCAGGAGAAGAAAAAACGAGGCTTTGGATGGTTCAGACCGTTGCTTGGCGGTGTGATCGGCGGCAGTCTCGCCCTTGGCATTTACACGTTTACACCGCTTGGCGACCATAATGCTCAGGATACAGCAAAACAATCATCAGGCCAGCAGCAAACGCAATCTGTTACTGCGAAAAGCACATCCTCTGAATATGGCAAAAGCTCGTCAGACTCAAGCAGCTCATCTGCATTCAAGAGCGAGGATTCTTCTAAAATCTCAAATATGGTGGAAGAGATTTCACCGGCCATTGTCGGTATCACTAATCTTCAGGCCCAGTCAAACAGCTCTTTGTTCGGCTCTGGCTCATCCGGTTCCAGCGAAGGTACGGAAAGCGGTTCAGGATCTGGTGTCATGTTTAAAAAAGAGAACGGCAAGGCTTATATCATTACGAATAACCACGTCGTAGAAGGGGCATCTTCACTGAAGGTATCTTTATATGACGGCACGGAAGCGACAGCAAAGCTGGTAGGCAGTGACTCGTTAACAGACTTAGCGGTCCTTCAAATCAGTGATGACCACGTAACAAAAGTGGCAAGCTTTGGCGATTCATCCAATCTCAGAACAGGCGAGACCGTCATTGCGATAGGAGATCCGCTCGGAAAAGACCTGTCCCGCACAGTAACGCAAGGAATTGTAAGCGGTGTGGACAGAACGGTTTCAATGACCACATCAGCCGGTCAAACCAGCATTAACGTGATTCAAACCGACGCAGCGATTAACCCGGGTAACAGCGGTGGTCCATTGTTAAATACAGACGGCAAAATCGTCGGCATTAACAGTATGAAAATCAGCGAAGATGATGTTGAGGGCATTGGATTTGCGATCCCCAGCAACGATGTAAAACCGATTGCAGAAGAATTGCTGTCTAAGGGGCAAATTGAACGCCCTTATATCGGTGTCAGCATGCTTGATTTAGAACAAGTGCCGCAAAACTACCAAGAAGGCACACTCGGCCTGTTCGGCAGCCAGCTGAATAAGGGCGTATACATCCGTGAGGTCGCCTCAGGCTCTCCTGCTGAAAAGGCTGGATTGAAAGCGGAGGATATTATCATCAGCCTGAAGGGCAAAGAAATCACTACAGGCAGTGAACTGCGCAATATCTTATATAAGGACGCAAACATCGGTGATACCGTGGAAGTGAAAATTCTCAGAAACGGCAAAGAAATGACGAAAAAAATCAAACTCGATCAAAAGGAAGAAACAACTTCGTAAGACATAACGCCTCAGGCCGCAAAGCGGCCTGAGGTTTTTTATTGGACAAAAGGCCTGTAAGCTCTGCGAAACAACCTGCCTCAACATCTGAGAAACTGGCCTGAACATGAAAATCGTGGGATCAAGCATGGTATGAGCAAGCTTAATTTTCCTGCGCTAAAGCTTTCTCCTTTCTGAATCGACGGCTGGGGAGTTGCACTGGGGCCAGTATTCTATTACATAATCGATACGTCTCTCATCGTGTGTTTCTGCAACGCCCTCGAGATATTCAGCTGAATTCAGACAAACCGAAGTCGACACTATTTTATTTCAGCATGACTGAACCGCAATCCAAGTTTACAATCCATCAGTCCCATAAACGATCTACGTCTGTTGCTTTAATCGTTTCGCAGAACATGAACATAAAACCCCCTGTCCGCCGCGGACAGGGGGTTCATATTATGACATATGCTGGTCTCTATAGAGTCTTTTGCTTTCAATTCCATACGATTTCTGAACGATGTAAAGCGGCCTGTCTTTAGCTTCATCATAAATCCTGCCGATATATTCGCCAATCATGCCCAGAATCAGAAGGACGATGCCGCTGAACAGGAGCTGGATCACAATAAGTGATGACCAGCCTGTAATTGTGCTGTCTGTAAATAGCTTCAGATACAGCACGATAAACATATACAAAAATCCCGCACCTGACATGAACATCCCCGCATAGCTTGCCAGCTTCAGCGGCTTGTGCGAAAACGTCGTGATGCCGTCCATTGAAAGCTTCAGCATTTTCTTCAGCGGGTACTTTGTTTCTCCAGCGAGCCTTTCATCACGTATGTACTCGACCGCTGTCTGTTTGAAGCCCACCCAGCTGACGAGCCCTCTGACAAAAGGATTTTTTTCTTTTAATCTCTTCATTTCATCACAGACTTTTCTGTCCATGAGGCGGAAATCCCCTGTATCAATCGGGATTTCAATATCCGTCATGCTGCTGAGAAGCCGGTAAAACATAGCCGCGGTTTGTTTTTTGAAAAAGGTTTCCCCTTTTCGTTTTGTCCGCACGGCGTACACGACCTCATAGCCTTCCTTCCACTTTTCAATCATATCTAAAATCAGTTCAGGAGGGTCCTGCAAATCGGCGTCAATGACGGCGATTGCATTTCCCTGTGCATAATCCATACCCGCTGTAATGGCGATCTGGTGCCCAAAGTTCCTTGAAAAATCAATAATTTTCACTCTTGGGTCGATCAGGCTGCATTCCCTTAAAATCTCAATACTGCGATCTTTGCTTCCATCGTTGACAAAAATCAGCTCGTAGTTTTCCTTCGTTTGATCCATGACCTCTTTTAAGCGCTGATAGGTTTCATGAATGACAAGCTCCTCGTTATACACAGGTACAACAACCGAATATTGAATATGTCTGCTCATGTTTATCCCTCCTATTCATCAGCATTCAGTTCGTATAATGCAGCTGACTGATTCATTCCGCGAGGCCCGCCGCCCATTTGGCTGTTTCCGCCTGAAGTCTTGCTGTTGCTTGATGTATCAGCTGAATCATTATTTTCTGTTTTCTGATCAGATGATGCTTGTTGATCTGAGCTTGATTGCCATTGATCTGAGGACACTTTCTTCCCGTTTTTCTGAACCCATTCAACAATATCGTTGTTTCCGCCTCTTCCCATTCCAGACGCTAAGAAGTATTTCACTTTTCCTTCTTTTACGAGCTTTTTAAATTGAGTCAGCGTAATAGCCGGGTCAGAACCGCTGAATCCGCCGATTGTCATGACCGCTTTTTTTGTTTCAATAATATATGGCGCCGCTGTGTTCGAGTCGGTTGTGGCAAATAGATATTCGGCTCCGGCGTTATGTTTCTCCAAATATGTGATCAGTTTTTCATTTACAGTCGCCTCGGACATCCCCATGCCTTTTCCGCTGGCTGAAGCGAGTTGAGGTCCTGTTTCAGGCTGTGAGCTGTTGCCTCCGTAAAGAAGCGGTGTGCTTGCCCAATAAATCGGCATCACCAGCAATGTGAGAAGAGCTGCAAGTGACACATAATAACTGATCGATTTTTGGCGCTGTTTGAACATCAGCAGCGCCATCGCTGACAACGCGCCAATCACACCTAGCCCAATGCTCCAGCCTGATCCGATTTGATCGGTATAGTTTCTGAGAATAAACAATTCAAATCCAGTTGTGGCGATGATCGCTGCCGGCAGAAGCCATGATGTCCAGCCTGTCTGATTGCGGTACAGGTGAACAAGGGCAACCCATCCCGCACCGACAAGCGCCGCAATCGGCGGTGCCAGCATAATGAGATAATAATGGTGGAAAAATTCCGCGACACTAAAGAATCCGGCAATCGGCACAAGCCACGCGACCCAGAATACCGTTTCTTTCTGCGTTGCAGATAATCTTCTTTTTTCTCTTGCACCTGCGATCAGTAAGCCTGCAATTCCAAAAAGCGCAAATGGTATTAGCCAGCTGATTTGATCAGATAATTCCTGTTGGAAAAGCCGCAGTGGACCCGGTGTTCCCGTTCCGAACATTCCTGAGCCTGATTGCATTTTCGAGCCGGTGCCTGTACTGCCTTCCCCTCCGTCTCCGTCAGGTCCGCCTTGGCCGCCGCTTGGCATTTGGCCATTGGATGGAGGCGCCGGCATACTGTCATTTTGGCCATCACTTGATGAACTGCTGCTTGATGACTGGTCAGTTTGTGATGAATGGTTAACAGAAGACGGCATTTCTTTTGAAGCATCTCCATCTGGCCCGCCCTGGCCGCCGGAGTTTTGGCCAGTCAGCCGCTGAATCCCGTTATATCCGAAAGCCAATTCTAAAACAGAGTTGGTCTGGCTGCTTCCGATATAAGGCCGTTTATCCGCAGGGATATTGTCAACAATGAGCGGCCATGATAACGAAACGGCGGCTAATACGGCTAACGCACTTACCAAGGAAATGATTTTTTTCTTGATTGTGGCGTTTGCCGCAATCAGATAGAACAGTAAGAAGGCCGGTAAAATCATATAAGCTTGAAGCATTTTTGTATTAAAACCTACTCCGACGACGAAAAATGCTGCTAACAGCCAGATTAGCTTTCCTTTTCTGATCGCTTTAAAGAGAAGCCATGTGGCCAGCAATAAGAAAAATACCAGTAATGCATCAACATTATTTGTACGTGCCACAGCTACTGCAATCGGCGTACATGCCATCACAAATGAGGCAATGCGCGCCGCCGTCTTGCCGAATGTCGGCTTTATCAGCAAATACATCAGAAAGACTGAACCTATACCCGCCAATGCTTGAGGAAGAATGACGCTCCACCCGTGCATACCGAAGATCAGTGCGCTGATCGTTTGGATTTGGTATGTAACGGGCGGTTTATCAACTGTTATAAAGCCGGCAGCATCGAACGAAGCATAAAAGAAATGATGAAAGCTTTGCATCATACTTGTAACTGCCGCGGTGTAATAAGGATTCACCGTGTCATCTTTCCAAATGTTATAGATATTTAAGAATGCTGATGCGAGCAAAATGAGGATGAGGATGATATCCAGCTCGCGTTTTTTCTTTTCCACTTGTTTTTCACTCCTTTTTGTATCACTTTGAAATAGTGTAACAAGCAAATATGAATAAACTGTTAATAAACAAAGGCAATATTTTTGCCGAGGCCATTTCTTGCCAATCGTCCATATATATAACGTGTTTCGAGCCATTTCTCCCAATCGGCATCTCATATTCCCCGCCCCATTTATGCGATAAAAAGAGCCTTCCGGTACGCCGGAAGGCAAATGAATCACAAATTATTGAATCGGTTTTAGTTTTGCTTCAATTTCAGCTCTTCGATGCTCAAGGTATGGCGGAAGAGCAATCGTTTGGCCAAGCTCATCAAGGTTTTCATCTACCATAAAGCCCGGTCCGTCGGTTGATAACTCGAACAAAATGCCGTTCGGTTCTCTAAAATAAAGCGCCTTGAAATAGTAGCGTTCAACGATGCCTGAGTTGCTGTAGCCTTCCCGGCTGATGATCCGGTGCCAGCCGGCAAGTTCTTCTTCATCTCTTACCCGGAACGCAACATGGTGGACACTCCCTTTTCCTTGGCGCTCGCGTGGAAGATCGTTTCTTTCTATTAAATGGATTTCTGTTGCAGCACCGCCTTCTCCAGATTCCAAAATAACGGCGGTTCCTTGTCCTTCGACTGATTCACGGCTGATTTCTGTAAAGCCGAGAATATTTGTCAATACGTGTAAGGTTGGATCAGCGTATGGCACAGTCAATTCAACCGGCCCTAACCCGCGAAATGAAAACTCTTCCGGAATGCAGCTCTGTTGAACAGGCAGCCCATATCCTTTGCCTTTCTCATCAGCAGTCAGCACCAAGCGCTGTCCTTCATGATCTTGGAATGCCAATATGTCGCGTCCCGCTCTTTTCGCGATGCCGCTATGCGCCACCTGATGCTCTTCAAAACGTTCTTTCCAATAATGCAGGGCTCCCGTGCTTGGAACGCGCAAACCAATAGAAGAAATACTGTTTGTACCCGCATGAAACGGCGCAATGCGGGGAATCTCGAAAAACGTCAGCTCAGTGCCCGGATTTGCCACTTCATCTCCGTAGAACAGATGATACATTGTCGGTTCATCCTGGTTGACGGATTTTTTGACGAGTTTTAATCCTAATACTTTTTTATAGAAATCCAAGTTTTTTTGTGCGTCGGCCGTTAATGCAGACACGTGGTGAATACCGTTGACTTTCATATGCTATCCCTCCAGGTTATTTTATCTCGATTTCGAGATATTATATCATAGTTGTATAGTTAGTGTTCTAATAACAAGGTATTTTATTCCCTTGTGAAAGTCAACATATCAGCTTCAACGAAGATTCGTTATTTTCACAAAAATTCACACCTCGCTCGATGCGGGAAAAACTCCTTACAAAAACACGAACTTTATATCCTTATTAACAGCAATTTATTCGTTTATAACATTTCAAATCAGGGATATCTTTCATTTTATCAGCTGTAATAATGCAAATATCGAAAATCAGAAAATTTATTTTATTTCACTTTTCTAAAATAGGGTTTACAATATGAAAAATAGATTCTTCATCATGAAGCTTCAACATCATAGGAGGTTAAGGACATGCATACTGAAGACAACGGGTTAAAAAAAGAGATAGGTCTCTTGTTTGCCCTTACTCTTGTTATCGGAACCATTATCGGTTCAGGTGTGTTTATGAAACCTGGCGCCGTTCTCGCTTATTCCGGAGATTCAAAAACAGCGCTTTTCGCTTGGCTGTTAGGCGGAATTTTAACACTGGCGGGCGGTTTGACAATCGCGGAAATTGGAACGCAGATTCCGAAAACCGGCGGGCTCTATACGTACCTAGAAGAAGTGTACGGAGAGTTTTGGGGATTTTTGTGCGGCTGGGTACAGATTATCATTTACGGTCCGGCGATTATCGGCGCGCTGGGTTTATATTTTGGATCTTTAATGGCGAATCTTTTCGGCTGGGGATCTGGCCTATCTAAAGGAATCGGAATCTTAGCCGTTCTCTTTTTATGTGTCATTAATATTATTGGTACAAAATACGGCGGCTTCGTCCAAACGCTTACAACAATTGGAAAGCTGATCCCGATTGCATGCATCATCATTTTTGGCCTTTGGAAAGGCGATCAGCACATCTTTACAGCAGTAAACGAAAGCATTTCTGATATGAACTTCGGAGCAGCCATTTTGGCTACACTGTTTGCTTACGACGGATGGATTCTTTTGGCCGCTCTCGGCGGAGAAATGAAAAATCCTGAAAAACTGCTGCCACGCGCAATGACAGGCGGATTATTAATCGTAACAGCCATCTATATTTTTATTAATTTCGCATTGCTTCACATCCTGTCAGCGAATGAAATTGTCACACTAGGCGAAAATGCGACAAGCACTGCTGCCACCATGCTCTTCGGTTCCATCGGCGGAAAACTGATCAGTATCGGTATTATTGTCAGCATCTTCGGCTGCTTAAACGGAAAGGTTCTTTCCTTCCCGCGTGTGTCCTACGCGATGGCCGAGCGCAAACAGCTTCCATTTGCAGATAAACTGTCACATGTGCATCCGACGTTCCGCACGCCATGGATTGCGATTTCCTTCCAGATTGCTGTGTCTTTGATCATGATGCTGATCAGCAACCCTGATAAGCTTTCGGAGATCTCTATTTTCATGATCTACATTTTTTATGTCATGGCCTTTTTTGCAGTATTTATCCTCCGCAAGCGAACAAAGGGAGAAAAGCGCGCCTACAGTGTCCCGCTTTACCCATTCATGCCGATTTTGGCAATCGCGGGCTCATTCTTTGTATTAGGAAGCACTCTGATTACAGATACACTGAGCTGCGGATTATCCATTCTGATCGGCCTTGCCGGACTGCCTGTTTATTACTGGATGAAAAAACGAAAGGCAAGCTGATAAAACGGTTCCCTCATTTAGGGAGCCGTTTTTTGGTGTAACAGAAGAGAAATGTTGACAGGAAAAACACAACTTTTGATATACTTTTTACGTTAAGCAGAGGGATTTTGCACATTTGGTTCGTTTTTTGTGCCGAAGCAGGCCAATATATGGACATGATTTACCGAAAAAGTCAAGGCACGTTTTTTTCGACTTTACCTGTTTTTTTTCGACAAAAGGCTATATAATAATTTGATGTGTGCATTGTCTCATTCAAACTATGGAGGGTTTTTAATGATAAGAAGAAAAAAAGATAAGTTCTCACTCCTTTTAACAGAAATCGCAAAAAATATAGACGAAACTGCCGAATATTTTGTGAACTTTAAGGTCACAAACCAAACGACGCTTAAAGAATTCGCAGATACGTTAAAAGAATATGAAACAAAAGGTGACAATCATGTTCATGTCATGATTAAAGAGCTTAACAAAGCGTTCATCACTCCTATTGAACGCGAAGATATCCTTCAGCTGACAAACAGCCTGGATGATGTGCTTGACGGTATCGAGCATTTTTCTGCCATGATGGAGATTTTCTCAATCACTTCATCAGACGAGCATATCGATAAATTCAGCGGATACATCAGAGAATGCGCGAAAGAAATTTTGATTACAATTGAGCTGCTGGCAGAAAACCGCTTAAAGGATATTCAGCCACACGCAATCAAAATTAAAGAGTACGAGCATAGCTGTGACAACCTGCACAGAAAATCATTAAAGAATCTTTTCGGAAATGAAACAGATCCGATCAAAGTGATTCAATATCGTGAAATTTACGAAACACTTGAGGAGATTGCTGACTCATGCCAAAGTGTTGCCAATAATCTTGAAACCATCATTATGAAAAACGCGTAACGAGGGATAAAAATGGATATTCTATTCATATTAACGATACTAATAGTCATTTGTGCTCTGGCGTTTGATTTCATCAACGGGTTTCACGATACCGCGAACGCCATTGCAACGTCTGTATCGACAAAAGCGCTGAAACCGCGTCATGCCATTATTATGGCGGCTGTGATGAACTTCATCGGGGCCATGACATTTACAGGTGTTGCCAAAACCATTACGAAAGACATCGTGGACCCTTATACACTGGAAAACGGCTCAGTTGTCATTTTGGCTGCGCTACTTGCCGCGATTGCCTGGAACCTGATCACATGGTACTACGGCATTCCAAGCAGTTCATCTCATGCCATCATCGGAGCTATTGCCGGTGCAGCTATTGCGGCAGCGGGTTTTGCTGCGTTAAATTATAAGGGCTTTATCAAAATCATTGAAGCACTCATTCTATCACCCATTATTGCCTTTGTTCTTGGTTTTATTCTTTACAGCATCGTTAAGGTGATTTTTAAAGACAGCAATTTGTCGAAAACGAACAAGCAATTCCGCAGAGTGCAAATTGTAACAGCTGCCCTGCAATCATATACGCACGGAACAAACGATGCGCAAAAAGCCATGGGGATTATCACAATGGCTCTCATCACAGCGAATTTACATACTTCTGCTAATGTCATTCCAACATGGGTGCAATTCGCCTGTGCGACAGCCATGGGTCTCGGCACTTCAATCGGCGGCTGGAAAATCATCAAAACGGTAGGCGGAAAGATCATGAAAATCCGTCCGGTAAACGGTGTTTCCGCTGACTTAACAGGAGCAGCCATCATATTCGGCGCCACATTTATTCATTTGCCGGTCAGCACAACCCACGTCATTTCTTCATCAATCCTTGGCGTCGGTGCGTCACACCGCGTAAAAGGCGTAAACTGGGGCACAGCTAAACGCATGCTCGTTACATGGGTCATTACGCTTCCGATTTCAGCGACACTCGGTGCCATCGCCTACTTTATTTTAAATATGATTTTTTAATGGTACACCGCTTCTGTCAAAGGAGCGGTTTTTTTGATGAAACAGGAAAACCAGCCGGATCTCTCGAATACAATAAGCAGAACCTATTTCAGATGTGAGGGATTCATGTATGCTTTTATTCTTTCAGATCATGGTCTGGTGCATCATGGCCGGATTAGGCTTGTA
Source organism: Bacillus vallismortis (assembly GCF_004116955.1). NCBI lineage: Bacteria > Bacillati > Bacillota > Bacilli > Caryophanales > Bacillaceae > Bacillus > Bacillus vallismortis. The sequence goes on from NZ_CP026362.1 coordinate 2,162,703, forward strand.
CGTTTACGCCACGTGGCGTTTCGAAGCGAAAGTCAAAGAAAAAATGCCCGCCATCGGGAAAACATGGTACTTGCTGTTTGTTTTGGGTGCTATGATATACTGGACATATAAGCCCTCTTCCCTGTTTGACGACTGGGAACGGTATCTCATTGTCGCCGTCAGTTTCGCTTTAATTGACGCTTTCATCTTCTTAAGTGCGTACGTCAAAAAACTGGCCGGCAGCGAACTGGAAACAGACACAAGAGAAATCCTCGAAGAAAACAACGAAATGCTTCACATGTATCTCGATCGGCTGAAAACATACCAATACCTATTGAAAAACGAACCGATCCACGTTTATTATGGAAGTATAGATGCATATGCTGAAGGTATTGATAAGCTGCTGAAAACCTATGCAGATAAAATGAATGTAACGGCCTCCCTCTGTCACTATTCAACACAGGCCGACAAGGACCGATTAACTGAGCATATGGACAATCCCGCGGACGTGCAAACACGGCTCGATCGAAAAGATGTGTATTACGACCAATACGGAAAAGTGGTTCTCATCCCTTTTACCATCGAGACACAAAGCTACGTCATCAAGCTGACGTCTGACAGCATTGTCACTGAATTTGATTATTTGCTTTTCACATCATTAACGAGCATATATGATTTGGTGCTGCCAATTGAGGAGGAAGGTGAAGGATAATGGAACGCGCGTTTCAAAACGGGTGCGAGCCCAGAGCGGCAAAACCGTCAAAGATCCTGAAAAAACGTTCAACCACCAGTGTCGCAAGTTATCAAGTCAGCCCGCATACAGCAAGAATCTTCAAAGAAAACGAACGGCTGATTGACGAGTATAAACGAAAAAAAGCATGATCACACTAAAAGGACAAGGGAAAACAGCTCTTGTCCTTATTCCTTTTCTTAAAGGGCTACATATAATAAAACAAACAGAGGATATTGTCAGGTGATATAGTGAAAAAATTGGTGAGGCGTGTGAAGTTAGTTGATTACGGAAAGTTTGGCCTTTCCGGGTATTCGCTTCGGGTGAGGGAGCGCAGTGCAGGTATATTAAAAAAGTTGAAGAAGAAGAAATAAATCCCGGAAACTCCGGGATTTTTTGCTGTGATTAGCTTAATTGCGCTGCAATCTTCGCTTTAGTCGCCGGTCCGTAAATACCGTCGGCCGCTAAACCGTTAACAGACTGGAAACGCGCAATCGCATCAGCCGTTTTCGGTCCGTAAATGCCATCAATTCCGTTGTCGGCAGCTTCTTTATCAGGGTAAAAATGAAGAGCGGCCAGTGCTCGCTGCACCTGAAAGACGTGTTCCCCTGAGGTGTAAGGCGTTGTCAGTTTGATGATACCGTCCGGGAGCGGATAAAGCTCTGGTTCTTCAGCGTTCGATGGCGCACTTACAAGTAACACTTGACCGACCTGAATGAGATTCGGGTCTTCAATATGATTCCATTCTTGCAGCTGAGCAACAGTCACACCGAACGCTCTCGCTATGGAGGTAAGCGTGTCACCCTGTTTCACGACATAGGTTTGGCTGCCGCCTCCCCCAATCCCTGCTTTAAATGTATCCCACGTAGCCAACAGCCGGCGCGGACATTCCTTCCCAGACCAGTACTTATGAGGGACGACATTGGCAAGACTGATCTTGTGCTCAGCCATTAATGTTTTGATAAGCCACTGGGCATTTGCTGTTGCTTGTGCGAAATCTCCATCCGCATTTTCACAAATTTCAATCCCGATAGAAGCCCGGTTGCCGCTGCCGTTTCCGTCTCCCGCATGCCAGCCGTTTTCATTTAATGGCAAATGCTGATAAATGTCTGTATCATCAACAGTAAAATGCCAGCTTGTCGCCGTATCAGGATTTTTCAAATAGCGGGCATGCGCCTCAGCATCCGCTCCGGGTGCAGTGTTCGCTGTATTATGAACTGTAATAAAAAGCGGTGTCATGAGGTAGCCAGGACGGTTATTTGCCCCGACTGGAATAAAGTCTTGAATCACGTTCAGCATGTTCAACTCTCCTTATTTCGTCAAATTATTTTCCTTTAACAAGTCACGCTGTTTTTTCCCTTTTTCTGTTACATAGTTGTTTTTAAACCAAGCGGCTAGTGTCGTTCCAATTGTAAAAATGAGAGAGACTGCAGTATAGAGAGCGTCCGCAAGCTGATTGACCTGCTCCTCCTGAATGCCCAATGGTGATTTGCCAAACATCAGCATGGTTTGGTTAATGAATGCAACCAAAAGAAGCACCGTCCTGATGACCGTGCCTTTGTCATACGTTTTCATATTCATAATCCTCCTTTACTGCTGCAGCAGGTTGTACATAATCGCGATGGCTCCGCCAATGATCCCTGTGCATACCGCTGTAATCATGGCACCTGTGATGGTGCGTTTAATCCACGTTGTATTTTCATCAATTTTATTTAATTTCTCGTTCAGCGTCATGATCTGCTGATCTTGCCGGTCAGACACGCGTTCTAATACGGAAACCCGCTGCTCAAGCGCTTTGTGTTCACCCTTTATGTCTGTTAAATCTTGCTGAAACACATTCACATCAACTTCTTGCTGCATGACTCACTCCCCCTTTACATACGGATCACCTCCCTTCCGAGGGCCGAAATGGTTACGAAACCACAGTTCCCTTTACTGAAAGAATCCCGCCTGTGATATTGGCAATCTCCATGATAATCTCCTTAAACCCTTTAATATCAAAGGCCCACGCCTCAGCTTTCCCTAACGTACCCAAGGCAGTGGACGCATCCTCGGATTTCACGCCTCTTATCGGAAGTTTCTGCCCCGACAGCGATTTACCCCAAAACTTCACCTCACTCGTTTCCGCTGTGCCGTATACTTCAACGAGTAAATGCTCGGCACCGTTCACAAGTAAAGCAGCACCTTCGCCGGCGGAATCGGCATTTTCATGAAAGACAAAGTCAAACGTGTTGCCGGCTTTTACTTTCAGCAAGCCATCGTCTGTCTGAATCGTCGAAAAGTCAACCTGCAAAGGGGCTTTTTCACTTACTCGCACATCCATTTCTCCCGCGCCTACTGATTGATAGACTGCAAATTCCGATTGCTGAAGGTTCCCATTTACATAACGGAAGCGGTAATAGCGTTTAGACAGATATACCCAGTCCGTCTCCGTCAGGACACCAGCTGAGACATTAACTGCTGCTGTCGTTGTCCAAACATTGTTATTCTCGCTTTCTTCCACAAAGAGCGTGCCTTCGCGATCAGCATACGCCCAGCCCTTTACTTTCGAAATCAGAACGGCGCCCAGTCTGTCTTGTCCGAGCTGACTATATGCCTCAGTTGCCTTTAAGGCAGCGTTCGTTAAAATCTCCGCAACACCTGACAAATTCGAAACAGGTGTCACAAAATCATTTTTCTCTCCTCTGTAGGGCTTTACAGCTCCGGCTTTTCCAGTCTTATCGAGAGGAAATTCGTATTGATACTTCACCATCTTCATCCTCCTTTTGTTCTAAAAACAGGCAAAATAAAAAAGCCTACATGGCTTTACCGGTAATTTCTTTATACTGGTCAGGAGTAATCAGCTTTTTGTTCACACCCTCTGCCAGATCCTCAATTGAACAGTCTTGATATGCGATGGCCTGTCTCACCATCTCCGTTGTCGCCCACTCAAAATGCAAGGCAAGCACCCAATAATTCATTCGGCATGATCTCCTTTCAAGGAAAGTAATGAAAGCTTGATATCTGACAGCTCGCTCCCCAATGTTTTGTTCAACTCTTCAAGCTGCTTGCGAGCCAGCTTTTCCTGCGACAATGCCTGAGCAAGAAACTCAATCTGATTAGGCGGATCGTACGGCGGATTTTTTCGTGATTCCTCCCACCAGGATTCGAGTTCTTTTTGCGTTGGGATGGGGGTGCGCAGGTTCCATTCAGCTATATAAGACCCTTCCCCGTCATTTTGAACGATAAAATCTTTTGTTGGATCTGTATTGGGATATTTATACATGATTGCTTCTGCGATCATCATTTTTCCTCCTATACTTATACTGTAGGATAGTTAAGCCCTCCAATTTCTTGAATGTTTATAAAATTGTATGCCTCGTTATAATCGGATACACCTCTTCTATCACTACCACCATAGTTGCAATAGCAATAGATCTCTATATAATCACCTTTGTTCATAGGAACAGTTACATAACCATTTAAGCCAAGGTACATTTCATTTTGCTTATCAACAAAATCCCCTCTCTTATGGTCAACCGGTTTATACAATGATCCATTTAGATAGAGTTTCAAATGAAAATTGATGTATGCCGGTGTATTTATCATATACAGCCCAACTCCTACTAAAAACATTCCATCATTAGGAGCAACGAATCTACTATTTTTTGTATCAAAAGCATTGTGACTGTCTTTAATTTTCCGATTAAACTGAATCTTTGTATGGGCTGCTTTATCCAAATACTGAATACCCGTAGTTCCTATATTCGCATGTGCAAACCCAGAAATTTTATGCCAAGCTGTCCAGCCGGAACCAGTCCACCAGTGCCGTATCCATGTTCCAGTACTATGAATGTAACTGTCAGATTCATTTCCAGTCCCATAAAAATATTGAGTAAATCTATAATCATGATATTTCTCATTTTTTACGATTCCGTAACCAAATGGATAACCCGTAGTATTTCCTTGACCAACATCCATTAGTGTTAGCCCTCGGGGATATTCATTTCCTCCAGTTCTTGCGTCTTGAATTGCATTAGAGCCTGTAAGTATCGTTAAATTTTGATTTGTATAATTTGTATCAACATAGTTTTTAGCATCAGCTAAGGCTTTATCTGCTTTACTTTGTGAACCTTCTGATGTTTCTAACACATACCAATCAGAATAATCAGTACTATTAACAGCTACCCTCGTATAAAGAGTTTTCGTAGAGATGCTAAACCAATCTTGGCGTGTAGCCCATTTATTTGCAGAAGGATAGATAATTAGTAAACCTGTTCTGTTATCATTGCTCGGAAATTGATTTTGCAAAACTGGATTAGCTACCATGTAATTAGTGTCTAAGCGATAAGTGCCCGGCGGCAGGCTCAGATCATTCGCATCGGTTATTGAATTTAATGGTCTAGTAATAAAGGCTGTACTGTTCGTATAATTTCTTGATTGGTTCAAAGCAGTATCAGCTTTTTTTTGCGCACCATCAGGCGTTTCCTGCTTAACATTTTCAACATTTCCGAGACCCACTTGCTGCTTAGTAACTGAATGTGGATTAGTTTTATCATTATTATGAATATCTAATCCAGATTGTACTTTATCCACAATATCCGTTGTTGCAATTTGTTTCCAGCCTCTAAACTCACCGTTTGTGTGAACCATTCCAATCCACATTGTAATTCCCCAACTCTGATAAGCTACTATCGTTTTCCTTCCTGCAACACCTTCTATGATATCGTAGTTATACCAAGATGCATCTCCTTCCACCGGATTGTTTACGACTGATTTACCAACCCCATAATAAAATCCAGTAGGTAGCGTTAAGATATCAGTACTTTCTGGGATTAGTGTTCTTTTACCATCATCTCCAGTAAGTTTAATTAGTTGTGCAGCATTCCATTTATTTCTTTCATTATCAGATATATGAGACTTAGTATTACTTACATGAGCATCAAAATCTGTTTGCGAAGCTTGTTTCACATTTTCTACATTTCCAAGTCCAATTTGTGCTTTTGTTACTTGGTTAGGGTTATCCCTCCGTGCAGCAAAACTGTCTGTATAGGCTTTGGCATTTGCTTCTGCTTGAGCTGCTTTAACCTGAGCTCCAACTGGTGTTTCTTTCGCATTCCATTCACCACGTTCTGCTGATGTAATATGGCGCACCTGATCTTGCTCATGCTTGTCAAAATCCTTCTTCGCCGCCTGCTGCACGTTTTCCACATTCCCCAGCCCGACTTGCGCCTTTGTTGTGTTGTGGGGGTTGTTCATGTCGTTTTTGTGGGCTGCCAGGTCTGTGTGGGCGTCTTTTATGCCTTTTTCCCAGCGGTTGACGTCATCTTCGTTGATTGGATCATCCGGGAGCCAGTCTGTTTTTTCTTCGTATGCCATGGTTACACCACCTCAAAAGTAAATCTGAAATCGAGTGTTCTGTTTTCGCTGACGTCCAGGTCTGTTTTTCTCTCTGTGATCACGTTGCCCAGTTCGTCAAAAATTTGCACCGTTTCGATATGTTTGATGTCTTCCTCACGTTTTGTCAGAACGGTGACTGTCGCTCCGTCAATGGTGAGTTCTACTATTTCTGTTTTTTGTCCGTTCAGCAGCACGTGATCAATTCTGCTTTTTAAATCTGCCGCTGTACGTTCTCTGTATATGGTTGAAATCAAGTTAAAACCACCTCATTGTTGTTAAGGGTGACCGAATAACCGACCTTCAGCTCACTGGCTGTTCGGTATCTGCGGTTATTCAGGATGACTGTGTCTTTGATTTGTAGCGTCTCGTTCAATCCGCCTCTGAGCGTATACGCCAAATGAGCGGGCTTCATGTTTTCTATCGCTTCAATCAGCTCATTCATGTGCTGAAGGTCATCAACATTGATATCCACATTAAATCGGTATTCGCCGGGCAGCAGGCGGACCTGTGCAGAGGGGTTCTTCAAGAAACGATTCACCGCCTGCTCAATGGCCTTGTAGGTGATTGGCGGAATGTTCGACATTTTTGAAATGAGACGCAGTCGCCTGATCTCATCCGTATCGCCTGATTCCCGCGGGACGTTTAAAATCTTTTCCCAGCGGCTGAGCCCCCATGTCGCTGTCGGCACAAATAGCTGATCAGTCAGATCAAAGATGCTGTGATTCTGTTGATCAAACTCAGGCGCCTCCGCTTTCAACAGCTCAGCCATTTCTTTCAGGCTGGTGAGAAACGGCGGCAGATACGCTGTCATGTCATCTTGTTTGCTCAATGATGTTCACCTGCCCAAGCTTCGGAATTTCCACGTCGCTCAGCACGAGATTTTCCGAGGTTCCATTGATTTTAATATTGGAATAATCACTGACTGACGGTGAATTATAGACGATATTGTTAATTTGAGAAAGGCGGATGACGTTCTCTTCAAACGCCATTTTCTTAAAGAGGTTTAAAACCCCCTCTTTGATTTCCGACTTTACTTCTTCAATTGAGTGATTGATCTCAGGCAGCACTTCGGCAGAAATCTCAACTTCCTTCCAGACCGCGCTTTCGACTGTGACATAGGCTCCAATTGGCGCCTGTCCCTCACCCTGTCCCGGTTCAGGATCAATATAATCTTTCACTTTTTGTATCAAGATATCGGAAGCGGGCTCAAGATTCACATTCGTGACGACGATTTTGACCGTGCCCTCTCCCTTCCAAAGCGGAAAGATCTTTGCTTTCCCAATACCGTCCACCTCTTCAGCCCACTCTTTATAGTGCATTTTGTTAGCGCTGACAGCCTCGCGCCGAACTCTTGTAAAATACCGTTCTCTTAGGCTGTCGTCTCCTTCTTCCTCTCGACCCGGGATTAGGATTTCTTTAACAATGGCTGTCTCTAATCCGGGAATGGTATCCAGCGACAATAAATTGCGTCCAGTCAGATTGGCGTTTCCCGCTTCACCAGGTGTTTCACAGATGAGCGTTCCATCTGCCGTATATTGAAAATAAAGATGATCCACATAAAAGCGGGAGCCCACAGGAATGGTAACGCCAGACGTAAACTCTCCCGCTCTGACCGCCTTTGTCGCGGCTGTCCGTTCAATCCCCGCTTCCGCTGCGCGCCGGTCTAAAAATTCGCCTTGGGCGGTATCAGAAAAGACCAGCTCGAGCACGGTGTCCAGCCATATATACGACTTCGCAAGCTCGGCTGCCGCCGGAGCTAACGCATTATAGATAACGCTTCCTTCTCTTGTGTCAATATCTGCGGAAATGCTGTTCAGCATGCGTTCCATAATATTTTCAAAAGTCTGCTCCTCAAACATCTGCACCAATCACCTCCTCAATCTCAAGCGCCCCTTCATCTGTCTCCACCACAAAGGAAACATGAAACGCATCACCTTGTTTTTCTATCTCAAAATTTGTTACAGCAGATATCCGGTCGTCATAAACCAGTGCCTCTTCAATTAGCCTCGGAATCTCCATTTTTTTATAGGCATCTGTCGTTTCATGGTCTGTCAGCACGTCCTGAAGCTCATTTCCGACATTATGGCTGTACACCGAATACGAATAGCGTTCTGTTTGTAAGGCGATATACACGAATTGTCTGATCGCTTCAAGCCCGGTAATCAGTTCATTTGTAATTCTTCCGTTTACAAAATCTATTTTGTATGTTTGCGAGGTTTCAATGACGTCACTTTCATCCTCAAAATCCTCAAACTCCATTTCTGGTGTCAGGGCCATGCCGCCCACTCCTTTATGACAAGCTAAATAAAAACCCCTTCGTATGGAAGCGGTTTGTCTATACTTTATCTAAAATAAAAAACGATTGACCGCCAGTCAGAGCCGCGGTCATGACGCGATCCCCCGGCTCGAGTGCATCATCTTCTCCGGACTTCATCCGTTTTGGGATGATGAGAGCGTCAGCCGGTATGATCAGTTTGCTGTTTTCTTTTAATTTGATTTCAACAGGAGAAACCGAAACCACCTCAGCCGGAAGCAGCTCCACCGGAGACTCAGCGTCAACTGCACCGACGGCCAAATGTTTAATCGCCTCACTTAATCTCATCAGGACACTCCTTCCGGCATGGTATTCTTTTCGACAACATCAATGGTCATCGTATGTTTCGTTCCTTTAAATTCGTGCCGGTCCGTATCTACCCAGTAGGTTTTCTTGATCCCGGCCTCCGGAATGGATATATAGACAGGCAAACCGCTCCTTACTTCCGGAATGCCGACCGCCTGTATATTTTTCAGCTCTTTTTTGACGCCCTTTTTTTCAGCAAGGCGCACATCTGCCCGCTGCTGCAGCTGAGCCTTGTTGATGTCATCTGTGACCGTTTCTGTATATTGAAGCACACCGTATTTGTTTACGCCTGAACTGTCCTTGGCAGACGCTTTATACGTCTTATTGTCCTTCTGCCGGCGGAGCACCACCCGTGTAGCAGTGTCGTTTATGGAAGTGCTGTACTGGTAGCCCGTGATATTGACACCCGTTTCCAGCACCCATACTTCCGACGGATCTGGCCAAGCGCGCAAGCCGAGCTTTCCTTTTTCCGAATACAGCTGATAATGTCGCCCTGTCTGGCTTTTCGTCTGTTTCAACGCTTTCAATATGATGTCATATAAGGTCGTATCATTTTTTATGACGAGGCTTTTGATCGTATGGCCTGTGTTCGCAATCGAGGTTGTCGGTATTTGAAAATCATTGGCGATCCTCCTGATCATCTGGTCGGCTCGCTGATTGGAGAACACGTACACGTCCTTATTTTTGACCAAGTATTGAAGCATATCATACGCGCTAAAAGCAAGCGTATGCTCGTCCGGTGTTCTTGCAAAAACAATGCCGCGAAAAAGCTCTTTTCCCTTCCACTTAAACAAGACCGTATCACCCTCAGTAACGCTGTAATACGTCTGGCCGCCCTGTTTGATGACGATGGTCGCTTCTATAGAGCGAGGCGCCTGATAACGGTGGCCTTCCAGCGATACGCTTTCTGCCACTAGCTCGAGCCACTCTGTGTCTTTAATGACAAACAGTTCTATCATCACACATCACCTGTTTCATTGCGGTATCTTTAATTTTTGGCCGGGAAAAATCCAGTGCCCCGGCTGCCTGATGTTCCGTTTGCTCCGTTTGATCATTGCAGTTTTATTGGCGTTCCAAATTTTGCGCCATTGCGTGCTCTTCCCATAAAACCTGCCGGCAATGTCCCACAGCGTATCTCCCTTTTTTACGGTGTAGGTTTTGGGAGACGCCTTCGACGGGCGTTTTGCCTTAGTTTTTTTCTTCTGCTTGATTTTTCGGGGGGAAGCGGTTTTGTATTCTTTCAGGACGATATCAAAATCCCTATCTCCTATCTCTTTGTCCCCTTCACTGTATTTAAGGCTTTCAATGCTGCATGTCATATTGATTTTTGTTCCCGTAATTAAAAATTGGACAGGCTTTTTAGCCTTCATCCATTTTTCAATTTTCGCAATGGCATTCTCAGGAGACGGTAAATTTTGATATTCAGCTATCGGTGTATACTTTTTTGGAAAAAAAGAAGAAAATGAAATTTCTTTCGCTCCAGGTTCTTCAATAAACGTTAGTTCTCCCAGACCTGTAATCTTTACTGAGTCATTCTGTACACTATTTGCTATATCAATTGCTTCGGGAAGAACAGGAAACCGCAGCTTTTCCTTCCCCTGTGATATCCAAAATTCATAAACAGACTTAGTCAAAAGCTACGACCCCCTTTGTTCCGGTGTTTATGTCTTTTTGTAACTCATCAAGCAATGCCTGCTTAATTTTCGCTACTAGGCTGTCAGCGTCCTGTCCATTATGGAAATGCTGATCGCCGTTAAACTCAATCTTAATTTCTTTCGTTCCGGCCGTTTGGATCGTTTGCCGGGTTCCAGAGGTAACGGCTGAAACTTGGCCTGAAGAAAGCTCAGGCTGCTGGGATTGAGATGGATCTGTCACTTCCATTCCCAGTGCTTGCGCCGCTTTCTGAAGGAGGTAGCGGCCGCGGATGCCCCGCTCCTCAGGAATGATCCATTCCCGCTTGTTTCCTTCACCGACACGGGCGATTTGCTCTTTTGTAATCAGTCCGCCGTTGGCATAACCGACGTACGGACCGCCACGTTTCAAGCTTTTAATACCAGGTACATTGTCAATTGAACCGTATCTGCTTTTGATATATCCTATAGCGGCAGCAGCGTTGTGAATCGGATTTTTAATGTTACCCATACCCGGTGCTTTATGAGCATTGAATGTGGTCGGAACTGTCTGCATCAGACCTTGCGATGGATTCCCTGCCTTCGCGTTACTATCCCAAAGGTTAATAGAGTTAGGATTGCCCCCTGATTCATACTGTGCAATCGTCATTAATCCTGAAAGCCAGCTTAATGGTGTTTTTGTGGCCATCATTGCAGCCATAAGCCACTGCTTCACATTTCCGCCTACTGCACCCATTCCGGAATAAGCAGCCGCCAGTGATCCAGCTTGCTTTTCAGCATATTTTTTCACATCGACAGAATCCAGACCTTTTACAACACCTACAGAGGCAAAGCGACCGAGACTCATCATAACTCGAGAAGGCGAATGAATATCTAGCTCTTCACGGAATGCCTTTTCAACTTTTTTCGCGAGTTCCTTGGCAGCTTCATGAACGTCACTTGCCTTAGAAGTCATACCTGAAACAAAATTCCCGATCATGCCGCTGCCCCAGCCGTTTGAGGATTCCTTCGAACGGACAAACGGTTTATTCACATGAGTATTCACGTACTGATCAGTGCCAGTTTGTGAACTATTTTGACCCGAAGCAAACCCTTTGATCGTACCAGTTCCCCATGAAGAGGATTTATTCACAGTGTTCTGGAATGGTGTTTTGACTTTCGTCTGCAAATAGCCGTCTGTACCGGTTGCAGTGCCGTTTTGACCCTTGGCATACCCGCTTACCATTTGTTTACCGTAATTGGGTGAAGCAGAAATCATTTGTGTAAATGGCGTATTGATGTTTTTCTTTTTCCAGTCTTCCATATTGACCGGCTCTTTGCTGATGCCTTTGCCAATGCCTTCTGAAAATTGCTGTCCGAGTGCGGACGCTTGGCCTGTAAGATTTGCAGTGTCCATTGATGGAGAAGTTGATCCTGATAACGGGCTGGCAGCTGCTCTTCCCGAGACAGATACCGAACTTCCACCAGAAGACGAAGCGGCTCCCATGTCGTCTACGACTTGCATACCGAGTTTAGACGCCGCTTGTGAAAGAAGCATTTTGCCACGGCCTCGGTTGTTATCAACAGGGATAACGAATTCCTTGCCGGCTTCACCGATCCATGAGATGGTTGGTTTGGTGATGTAACCGCCTGTGGCATTTTTATCCGGATCCTTACCTTTATCCGGATCTCCGCCGCCGGTTACAAAATTGATCACTTTACTAGCTACGCCGCCAGCTTTATCCCAAATTTTCTTCACCCAGCCGAACGCTTTAGAAAAAGCATCTGAGATGGCTTCTCCAACCTTTGCAAGAGGTTCTTGGATATTCTTTTTAAACCAGCCGCTCAGACCCTTCCATATCTTCTTGACGGTATCTATTGCTTTTTGGAAAGCGTCAGAAATTCCCTTGCCTACATCTGAGACTGTATTTTTGACCGGGTTCCAAACTGTATTCATGAACCATCCCGATACTGTACTGAAAACACTCTTAATCTTATTCCATGCACCAGTCATTTTATCCCAGATTGTGGTTGCCGCTCCGATAACAGCGGATTTTACTGGCCCCCACACATTGCTCATAAACCAGGATGCAACTGCACTGAACACATTTTTAATCGTCGTCCATGCACCTATAATTTTAGACCAAATGGCTGTAGCCACACCGACAACCGCCGATGACACAGGTGTCCAGACATTGTCCATAAACCATGTGGATACGGTACTGAAAATGGTTTGTATCGTTGTCCATGCGTTTACAATGTTTGACCATATGCTTGTAGCTACGCCCACAACTGCTGATGATACTGGCGTCCAGACATTATCCATAAACCATGTTGATACAGTTCCCCAAGTATCCTGAATGGCTGACCATGCACTTTGTGCCCCCTCTGTAATGCTGTTCCATGTATCATTTAGAGCGCCAGCATCAATTGCCTTACCTAAACTTTCTCCGCCGAAAGATCCTGCAATTCCTCCTATTGCACCGCCAATCACTGTCCCGACTCCCGGAACAACACTTCCAATTGCCGCTCCGGCTGCTGCTCCTGCTAGACCTCCGCCGGCTGAACCTACTTTTTCACCGGCATTATCCTTATTGATTCCGGCTAAGTCAGTAAGAGACAAGATTTCGCCTAATCCTGGGATTCCTTTCGCGGCTCCTTTTAAGCCCTTCAGTCCCCCCTTCAAACCTTTTGAACCTCCCAATGATTTCAGAAGACCTGAAAAACCTTTACCGGACGCGCCTTTAGCTGCTTTTGCGGATTTCGGTGTATTCACAGAATTTGTTTTATTGCCTTTCGTTGATGAACCGTTTCTGTTTTTGACTTTTTTGCTTTTGCCTGTACTGATTCCGGCACAGCAGCATCCGCAAGCCCTGCCCCATTTTCCGCCTGACTTCTTCGATTTAGAGCCCGACGCTTTTTTGTTCATAGAAGGTTTTTTCGTGCGGTTTGAGTTGTTAGAAGTTGCGTTCTTTGTATTGGCTTTTGGTGCTTTTTGTTTCCCTTTGCTTCCGTTGGATTTTCCCCCAAGCAGACCACCAAAATCCAAATTCCCCAGTTTTTCAGCAATGCCTTTTATAATCTTTTCAAAAAACTCTCCCGCTTTTTCAATAATTTTATCAGGGCTGAATTTCTCAAATTTTTTCGCGATTTTGGAGACAATGTTATCAACAAACTTTTCCGCTTTATTGGCGATTTTATCCGGGTTCAGAAAATTAAATTTATCCGAGATTTTGTCAATGATATTCGTTACAAAGTCTTCTGCTTTCGTGATAATGGCATCGGGACTAAATTTGCTCACGATATCATCCACTTTTTTCATAAAGGACTCTGTAAATTTGTCCAATTCATTAAAAATCGTTTCCGGGCTGAATTTACTTACGACATCGTCCACCTTTTTCATAAAGGACTCTGTAAATTTGTCCAGCTGCTTAAAAATGGCTTCAGGACTGAATTTACTTGCGATTTCGTCTACTTTTTTCATAAATGAGCCTGTAAACTTATCCAGCTGCTTAAAAATGGCTTCTGGGCTGAATTTGCTTGCGATTTCGTCTACTTTTTTCATAAATGAGCCTGTAAACTTATCTAGCTGTTTAAAAATGGCTTCAGGACTGAATTTACTTGCGATTGCATCTACTTTCTTCATAAAAGAGCCTGTAAACTTATCCAGCTGTTTTAGAATCGTTTCCGGACTGAACTTTGTCGCAATCGCATCAACCTTACTCATGAACGATGTTGTGAACTTATCCAGTTGTGCTAGAATTGTCTCCGGACTGAACTTCGTTGCGATTGCATCCACTTTTCCCATAAATGATGTTGTGAACTTATCCAGTTGTGCCACAATTGTCTCCGGACTGAACTTTGTTGCGATTGCATCCACCTTACTCATCAACGATGTTGTAAACTTATCCAGCTGGGACAGAATCGTTTCTGGGCTGAACCTTGTCGCAATTGCATCCACTTTTCCCATAAATGATGTTGTGAACTTATCCAGTTGTGCCACAATTGTCTCCGGACTGAACTTTGTTGCGATTGCATCCACTTTACTCATGAATGATGTTGTGAACTTGTCCAGCTGAGTTAACATTGTTTCCGGGCTGAATTTTGTCGCAATCGCATCCACCTTATTCATGAACGATGTTGTAAATTTATCCAGCTCTGTTAAGATTGTTTCCGGGCTGAATTTTGTGGCGATGTCATCCACTTTTTCCATGAATGATGCAGCAAATTTGTCCAGTGCTGTCAAAATCGGTTCTGGATCAAACATGCTTGCAATACCACCGGCATTTCCTCCGGTTGAAGGAGCTGCTTTGTCGGGTGAATCTGAGCTTCTTCCCATGCTGTCAATTCTTTTCTGCAAGGAATCCAGCTTACCTGATACCTTGTCATTAATAGCCAGCTCCAATTTGTTGTCTTTTCCTGTTAAGGCATCAATACCTGCTGAAATGCGACCGACTGTTTTCATGACGTGATCAATCACGCGTATCGTAACAGAGTAGCCACTTTGAAGTGCGTTTTGCATATAACGCTGTATTTTTTGAACAGCCGGCGAAATTTGGTCTTCTGCACTCAGCATGATCGTAAATCCTTTAAATCCCGCAACGAGCTCTCTTAATCGTTCAAACTTTGCTGTTGCTCGGTCATTGGCGCCAATTTTAATAGATACCGATGCCGGCAATCCCTGCAATTGAGTTTGAACCTTCTGAATGACAGTGCTGGCATCATCCTCAGCCGAAATGGAAATCATTTGGGCGCCAAGCTTTTTCTTTAATGATTTTTGTATGCGGTCAATTGTCCTTAACACACTTTTGCTCTCTTTTCGTATATCGATAGCCCTATTTCGCTGCGTTACTTTTCTATACTTTTCAAGCGCTCTAAATCCATTTTGTATCTTTCTTAACTTTTTGCTTACACGGTCTTCCATCTCAAATCTTGCTGTCAGCTTTGCCAATTACGATGCCCCTCCTTTCTTTGCTTGTTTTTCAAGAAGATCCAGCTTATAACCGATCAGCCCATACAACAGCGCCTTAAAATTGCGCGGCGCTTCATGCAGTTCTAATAAATCAGATGGAGAATAATGAAGCTCGTGCATCGCATAGTAGAGATACACGGCTTCTTTATGTCCATCTTTGATTAGTTTTTTGCTTCTTCTTCCAGGTCTTCTAATTCATCTTCGAAGCCATTAATCTCAATCGCTTTGTTTAACCAGTTTGCGTATTCGCCCCCGACGGACAGGACGCGTTTCGCAACTTCTACCGGGTCGGCCGTTTTGTATGCTTCTCGAAGATCTTTTGAGCGGAAGTCAGGATAAACGGTTGATTCCACTGCGATTCGGGCATAAAAGCGCTGGCTGTCTAAGTCTTTTACACGGCCTCTGCCTTTGACATTTTTATACGTTGTTGTTTCTTTCTCCAATTCATCAATGCGCTCTGTCGTGATCGCTTTAAAAACAAATGGCACGATGTTCCCTTTTTTATCAACAAAACGCTTTGAGATCGGCACTTTGATTTCCTCAGCTTCAATTGTTTTCCCCGGCATAAAAAAGGAAAGATCATATACGTTTTCGTTCTTCTCGCTCATGTAAAAAACTCCCTTATCTTTTAATTGATTTCATCATGTAAAAACAGGCCTTTCTGAGAAAGGCCTGTACGGCTTGTTCAGCTCTCATTAAAACGTGTCAGAAAGCTTTTCAGGCACGTCGAAGTCCTCGAATGTAAATGGAACTTCTTCCTCTAATGCTTCTGAATCGACATCAAGGCTTGCGATTTTCGCTGAGTCAAAGTTGACGTCGTAAAGCGTGACTCTTTCCGTGCCTCTTCCGGAGGACTTATCATCCAGCACAGCTTGCAGCGTAAAGTAAGGATCACTGCCTTTTTTGACGTAGTCCATCATCAGGATCACGAATTTTGATGTGACTTTATAGAACGTCGCTGTTCCTGTTCCGTTTGCCCCTGTTGTTTTATGGCCGGTCATGCGGCGGCCCATAATGTTTACTTCAGACTTGTTTTTCTCGACATTTGCTTCAAATGTTTTGATGTGCGCCATTTCTTCGCCATCGAGAAATAAGCGGCCTTCTTTTCCTGAAATTGTGTTTTGCGCTTTTAATGCCATATTAGTTTACCTCCACATTAAAGTAGAATTTTTCTGCCGCGTCGACAGGCTGTACAGCCAAGTCGATCAAGAAGCCGTCACGGTCTTCATTCATGGAAATGGTGATATCTTCATCAGAATCAAAGCCGGTGATGCCGCCCGCATCCTGAAGAGTTGTCATGTATTGCGTGATCATCGTTTTCACATACTGAAGCCCGTCTTCAGACGCCGGAATATCGCTTCCGCTGCCTTTTCGTGATTTGATTAAAGTTTTCAGCTCGCGAGTCAAATCATTATTTACAGCGTCCAGAACTCGAACAATTTTATTTTTCGCAAACTTTTTGTTTTTCTCGGCTGTAAATGTGACGAGTGAGTTAATGTCTTTTTCTACGCTCACGGATTTATCGCGGGCATCGAATGTGAATAAAAATTCGCCTTTGCCCAGACGTTCAACAATCGCATCGTGGTCAAGGCGGTGTAACACATCAACAGCGCCTTCATACTCTACAAATGTCAGTGATTGGTTAAAGGTAGCTCCTGCGCTTGCTCCAGCTACCCAAGCCGTTGCTTTGTCCGGCGGAACTTCCGTGCCATCCTCCAACAGCACACCTTCTGTTACGTTGATGATGCCTTCATAGTCACCGGCATAATTGGCTGTGACCCCTTGCACTTTTTGTCCTTGGCCGTCGCGCAGGCGCTTAATGAAAGCGGCAAACGTCGCCTTCAGCTGATCACCTTCCGCAACAGGCAGCACAATCACATCAAAGCTCTCCGTTTCAGCCGCGGCTAAGAAATCTGTATAGTCGGAGTTGACAGGGGCCTTATCCGTACCGCCGGATAAACGGATTCCCGCAGATGCATTCAGTGTCTCAGCTGAAGTATCTCCTTCTGAACCAGTGAGCGGAATGGTCGAAGAAAGATCGCCTGTTCCAGTAAAGGTGACATAGCCGTTAGCTGTTAATTCTTCAGCCTTTTTGACCGTCTGCTTATCAACCTCTGATTCATCCATATACGTTGTCACATCAAAAGAAGCAGCATCCAGCACATTTGGGTTGATGCGGATGATAATGTCATTGCCTTTTGAACCGCCATATACAGCTGTCGCTTTGACGCCTTCAGCAATATTAGCAGACGCTCGGACACCTTCGGTTAAACGGTACATCAATACCGTTTGTGCATTTTTCTTCGCTTCACGCAAAAGCAATAAGGACGGATCATCAATGCTGAGGCCCACTTTTTTGTTTAGGTCCTCAACACTGGAAATGGAAACGAACGTTTTCGCTTCGCCCCAGCTTGATGCGACTGGAAGCGCGACAGTTCCCCGCTCACCGAGTGACACCCGCTCCTGTGCTGTCGTTTTAAAGTTAAAATAAATGCCTGCACGTTCTTTTTCTTTGCCTGTTGTAAATGTTCCGCCATTCATGATGACATGACCTCCTTGGTTAGAAATGTTTGAATCAATCGATTGGCTTCTGATTTCGTCATACGTGTTTGATCCACGCCAAATAAAGCCCCCTGAAGGATATCCGGCTTAACGCCGAACAGCTCCTTCGCGTGCTTAATCAAATCCGCTGTATCAAAAAGAGCTTCCCGGCTCTCTGTATGTACAGCCTTCTTCTGTTGTTTGTTCTTTGCCACCGCTTATTTCACCCCGCTGTTCATGTCGATATCCTGTAAGACAGGCTGTTCTGATTTGTGATAATAATATCGGCTGCTCCACCTGATCACCATGACCGCCTCGCCCCTGTCTCCTACCCTAGTCTCGATTCGGGTAATGCGAACCATATCCCGCGTCTTCTCACCGGATTCATTGAGCAGCGGAACCATGTTTCTCGCCTCTCGGATGGCATCCGCGAGCCTGTCCGCTTCATCCAGCGCCTGAACGGAGTCATGATGAAACAGCTTCACATTGAGACTGTAGGTTTTTTTAAATGTGGAGACCGTATCTGTTTCCTCGAAAACAGATGGCGATGGGACGTATAACGACGGCACCTGAAACTGATCAGGCAGCTCTCGTTCATATATGGGAACAGACCACTGGCTGTATAAAAACGCCATGATCGATCCTGTTTCGCTGTTCATCCTGCTCCTCCTTTACAGCTTCTTCAGCCACTGGCGCCATTTGCTTTCCAGCGATGTTTCAAACAGCTGTTCATATAAAAGCAGCGCATGGTCCCAGTAGCTTGTGCCCGGAATCCATTTTTTCTTGAGTGCCATTCCCGTGGAAGCGGCGGGATCATAAATAAACCGCGCACCTTGAAAATGCCCCGGCACCCATCTGACATTTTCTTGTGACGTCCAATGGCCGTCATTCAGAAATGAAGCGTAATCAAGCTGTGTCCCCACCTCAAGCGAAAGCCCTCCGCTTTGCGCAATCCAGAGATTGTCCTCCGCGCCTTTTTGAAAGGAGCTGAGCAGTTTTTCTGTATCAATCGTTTGTGTGCTGATCAGTTCAGATTGAACGATTTCCAGAAAATCTTGCCCGCACTCCTCAAGCCAGCGGGACGCCTGATGTGAAAAGCCGCCTGATGCCGCTTTTTTTAATGATGTATTTAGCTGTTTCAGCCCCGCTATTTTCATAGGCTTTCATCCCTAACCGCGATGACTTCCCAATGATGATGTCTGATCCTTTTCGGCAGCTTTAGTATATATTGATGATTCTCCCAAATGATTTTATCGTTCACGCGGATGTCCGCTGACAACGGAAAATGGACGAGAAAGCTATGGTATACAGTTTGATCCGGTTCTTCCTGAATCAGCTGCTGCGTTTTTTCGGTAAAATAGCAAGGAACACCTTGTTCATCGGGTATGTCCGGATAGGAAATCACCGGCTGCAGCTTATCGGCCGGAATTCCGAATCGGCCTGCAGACGGCGCTTTTGTTGCTTCATGATAAATGTCGCAGCGGTGAATGAGCATGTGCTGATAGCTCATAAAGACCTCACCTTCAGTCTGGAGGACTCGGGAAAGTAGCCAGGCGTGATAAACGCTTCGAGCAAATGATACACCTCTGGCCGCTGAATGCCTCCGTCTCCGGACATCGTGTAAGAATAATCCCCCATTTTTTCAGACTGATAGCTTGATGAGGCTGATTCATCGCTGTTTACAAGCGCAAAATACTGGGCTAGTTTCAGCAAAGCCAATTTCGCCTTGTCGGGCAGCGGGTCATAAACGCTGTCTTCAAAGCGGTGGCCCGTGATGAGGGCCGCTTCCGCTTCCGCCTCGATGATATCCTGTGCCAGCAGTTCTTCCGGCCTGTTTTTCACTCGATCAAAGACCGAATAGGAGGCTACGTCAGTCGGTTCAATGAGCATGAGCTGACCACCCCGTTTCTATTATTCTTTTACGTTAATTAATTTCGCGCAGGCATCCTCTTCCTCGAACTTGCTGTCCAGCTTGGCTGTTAAGACGATAACGAATTTACGGGCGCGGATGTCTTTGTCGACTTCAATACGGATATTGCGGGAGAAGCCGAGAATGATATTTTTCGGATGTGTGAGAATGATATCGGAAGCGTCATATTGCGCGTCTCCCTCACCGACTGTGTACGGCTGCATATTGGATACCCCTTTAACCGGGATGCCGAATGCTGTTGACAAGCCGCCCTGAACAGCCTGGTCCCCAAGGTTTGTCTGGCGGTCTGCCACACGGTCCTTCCATTCAACTTCTAAGCCGTGAGACGTATAGAATCTGAAGTCCTGAGGAATGCGCAAATATTTCGGCGGAACAGCCTTTAAGCCTTTCTTGAATGTCGCTCTGGACAGTTCCTCACCGTTCATGTCCACGATATGGGACACCGCTTGTTTACGGATGCCGTCCAGCTGTGCCAAATACGGATCAGCTGATGCTGTATCGCCGTTTACAATCAGCTCTTCAATATCAACTGCTGCGCGCTCTGCTAAAATTTGCATAATGGTTTGCTGCAGGCCGTCTTTTTCAATATTGTTTTCGAGTGTGTCATACGTAATGTTGATTTCCGCAATGACTTCCTTCGCGTTCAGCTGGACAGTGCTGGTCGTTGGAACAGTCAGCTCGTCGTTTGACAGTGCTTTTCCTTCTTGAGCCGCCCGCAGAATACGCTGGCCAAAGCCGATTTTCTCAAATTTTTGCGAGTCATTTTCCATTTGAATCACGCGGGATTCACTGAAAATGGTCGGCGTGTTTTGCACCATGCGGATGAAAGCCGATGCTTGCGCAGGATTCATAAGCCCGCCGCTTTTTAAAGCAGAAAGCGACATTTCCGCTTTCCGAATGATCTCTTGATTTCTCAATTGATTTCCTCCTCTTTGACTGGTTTTACAGCAGTCCGCTCCAGATTGATTTTTTCACTTGCTCTGTATTGCCGCCCGCATCGTCCGCTGTCTGTTTAGACGTGCCTCGCGCTTTTTCCAACGCCTCGATGCGTTCGATCACCGGGGCGATCATGTCCTCAACGAGTGTTTTCAAACGCTCGTCATCACCCGTCTGCTCCGGCTTTTCCTCCATATTTGTATTTTTTTCAATTCGTTCAAGCCGTTTGAGCAGAGGGTACAGCGCATGCTCGAATGATTCTTTCATGTCTTCTTTTCTCATTTCTTCAGTCTCCTTCCCTGTTTTGTCAGCCAGCATCTGCTTGAATACACTGAAGAATCCCGCTTTTTCAACCGGTTCTTCCTCATACACATCAGCAGTGCCCGCCATGCTGTAGCCGGTAATGATTCCAGCCTTGATCTGTTCCCACACCTCGTCAGACGCTCTTGTTACGAGCACCCACGAGCCTTTTGCAATCTGCTTTGACCCGATCATAAAATCATCGGGCGCCACATATGACTCGACCACGACGCCGGTTCCGCCCTCAAAACTGTGATTGATGTCAATCTCCCGTGCCTCCGCGAGAAATCCGTGGGCTGCTTTTTCAATTTCCTCGGCGGTCATAAAATCGCCGTGGGCGTCAGGAACATCAGGCTCGTACACGATTCCGTACACGAGCTTTTGTTCGTCCTGCTCACTTTTTGTAAACAGCCGAACCTTTTTTTCAAATGACGGAGGTCCCGCTGACTTCGTAAAGAAAAATTCTGTTTGGTTAGCCGCCTTGTCCACATAGCTGACAAAGCTGATTTTGGCATTTTTTAATTCCCGCGCCACCTGCTTGATTCACCTCCCTTCAGGACGTTTTGATCTCATCGATGCTTTCTTTCAGCCCCTGCATGAGCGCAGCCAGGTTTGTTTTTTCCGCATCCTGTCCTGCAGGCCGTTTATACATTTCTTCGGGCCACTCCTCCAGCGTTTTGCCAAGCACCCGTCCGGCAAGATCGCGTAAATCATTCGGCGAGACCGCTCCCGCTGTAATAAAAGGACCGAGCACTTTCGCAATCTCAAGCGGATCACGAAAGTCCGGTCCTTTTAATGTCAGCCTGACGTCATGAATATTCAGCTCCGGCAAAAGCAGTGTGTTCAGTTTATTCACGAGCGTTTTTCGCTCCGGCTGAAAGACCTGCTCCTCCGTAATTTTTCTGGCGGTATCGGCTGTCGCCCGGTTGTATTCCTGGGCCTCGCCTGTATACAACGGCGGGAGGCGGAACGCCGAGCGCAGCTTATTTCTGCTTTTTTCATCGTATTCAAGAAACAAGGCGTCGTTTTGGAGAATTTCCGCGAGTGATTTGATTTCAACAGAAACCGGCGTAATATCCTCTCCCCCGTGCAGGTCCTTCTCTTTCGCGATTCCCTCCGCTTCAATAAGGAGGAATTTATGGGCATTTTCCACGCCTTCAAGATCATTCATGTACTCTTGCAGTTCCCGATAAGAAGCTTCCGACAGCATCCCGTTTTCCACTGTGATGGCGGCGGGTACGTGACGGCCCTGTTTAAAATACATAAAATTGAGCTCTTCGGCTTTTCGCGCCCCGTATAAATTAACGATATTGCCGACCCAGCGGGGCACCCCGTATACACCGCTTCCGATTTTGAGGTGAATCGCTTCATTCGCTTGATGCTTCTCTGCCAATGTGTTTACATATTCACCCGTTCGCATGTCCATTTTTCGCGGATCGCCGTATTCCTTGAAAAACACTTTCTCTCCATTGATCATCTGCACATATTTTCGGAAGCGTTTTTGCCTTTTGATCCTCTTCACTTTCCCGTTTTCTTCGTATACAAATGAAACCTCGACTGGTTCACCGGCTCCGCATACTCGCATATGCTTCACATCTAAATATTCAATGCCAGCCGGTTTTCCCATCCCGTCACGCAGCACTTCCATAAACCCGTTGCCTGTTTTTTCTCTGTCTTCGATGGCATAGCCCAAAATCATTTCAGCTGATTCGTCAAAGTGAAGGCATTTATAAAAGGCTTCGAGTCTGGCCCATTCTTGTTCCGCTTTTTTCTTTTTCGTTTGATCGACATCACTCGCGTTGACATCAAATGTGTACTCAACATCGAATCCAAAACCTGTAATATTGACTTTGTACGCATCAATGCATTGCTGGAGAATCGTCGAGTACTCAGCAATGCTTTTGAGCTCGATCATATTGTAAGGCGGTGCGATAATATCGTCTCCGTACAGCTCAGAAAAGTCATCTTCATAGATTTGCTTTGTCTGAGGAGCGGCGGAATTGGATTTGAACACAGTCGCTCTGACTGTTTGATTGTGCATCATTTATGACCTCCTCCTTTCACGGTTCGGCCGGATCCGTTTGTGTCCTGTCTCTTTCATATCAGCCACCTCATAGTCATCAAGCGCATACCAAATGGCAGACAGCGTATGCGGGTCAATCGTGAATTCATCCTCTATCAGCGCGCCGTTTTTGTCTTTGGCATACGTCAGCGTCTTGAGCTCATAGATCACATTTTCACAGCGGTCCGAACAGAAGATCTTTTTGAATCGTTTCACTTTTTTTGTGTATTGAAGCCTTGAGCCGGGAAACTTTCTGGCTCCGACCATTCGAAAGCCCTGCTGACGGAAATATTGGATGCTTTTCGGTTCAGCAGCGTCGGCTTTAATCAATTCCTGCGTATCAATAAACTCACGCAGCTCCTCAGCCGTCCTGTCATCTGTCATTTTGTTTCGATAATACTCCCAATAAATGTAGAGGTGTTTTTTCTCAGGATCGACAGCGAGCCGGATGACGGCATTGTAGGATTCCTCAAACCCAAAATCCATGCCTGTCCGAAAAATCGGCTGGCCGATGGCTTCGATGCGTTCTTTTACTTGATCATGCGGAAGCACCTCGAACTGCGGCAGCACCCTGATCCCATTGACGCCGAATCGTCCTTTACGGGCAATCCGGTATAAGTCAGGATCATACGCCTTGAGTCCGTCAAGCTGTTTCACATAGCTTTTCGGAAGAAAGAGATTGTCGTTTGCCGTGGAATGATGATAATACGTATCTCCCTTCACAATCGTCCGCTTTTCGTAAAGCTCGCTGTCATCCAGCACAAACCGTTTATTGCGCTCATCCCGAAAAAAATGCCGGTACGTCCAATTGGAGGTGCCGACGGGATTGGTGGTGCAGATCATGTGTAGCTTCAGCTCAGGGTGGCGCAGACGACCGATTAATTCCTTAAAGCCTTCGTACTTCACCTCTGAGCATTCTTCAATCCATATTAAAGAAATGTTATGAACTGATTTTAATTTCGCCGGATTGTCCATTCCTTTGAACATGATCCGGCTGCCGTTTTGAAAACGAAGCTGCAGCGGGGAAGAAAGAGGTGCCACAGCCTTTGTGAGGCCGAGCTCTTCGACCACCTCTTGAAACAAGGAGTAGGTTGAATCCCGATGGGTATCGAACACTTCACGGATGACAAGAGCCGTCCGTTTTTCCTTCAGCAGCTTTAATACGATTTTCAATGCGGTATGATAGCTTTTGGATGAGCCGTAGCCGCCGACGAGAAACTGGTACGTCTGCTCCCAATTGAACACGTAATCTTCGAAATGAGGGTTGATTTCTTTTACAATCATGGGTTGCCCTCTTTTCGTTTGATCATGATTTCAATCGGCGCTTGGCTGTCATCTGTTCTCTCCGCTTTTTGTTTGGCAAGCTTTAATTTCTCGTTTTCAATTTTTTGTTTCAATTGATCCGGAAACAAATCGAAATATAAGGACAGCTTCTCGAGCGCCTTCATTTTATCGGCGAGCTTGATGGCGATGCCTTCTTTGCCGAGCTTCGCTTCCGTTACAATGGTGCCGTCCACAAGCCCGGAATCTTTGACATCGACATAGCTGATTTCCTTCATAATCGGATTATCATCTTCATCAAACAGCGGCCCCGATTTCCCGATTGCCTGGACCTCTTTTTTTCCGAAAGTCACATAGTCCGTTATATCCGCAAACGCGATTTTGATGTAAACCTGCAGCACGTCCATCGCTTCAATAAACATTTCATTGACCATTTCTTTTTTAATGCGCCTGATTTCAGCAGCGACCTTTTCATTCTTTAACAGCCGGCTGCCCGTCACATGGGCGCTGTCCGGAGAATAGCCCGCTTTGATTGCCGACTGTGTGGCATTGAAGCTTTTGACGTAATACAGGCAAAACAGCCGCTGCCGTTCATTTAATTCATCACTATCTATCCGGCGCTGTTTTTGTTCGTTTCTGGCTTCAGAAAACAAGGCCTCTTTCCATTTGTCTTGTTTTTTCCAGATGCCGATTGTTTTCGCGGAAACGCCGATTGTCTCCGCGATCGCTTGATTTGTGATCTTTCCTTGATGTTGTTGATAGATTGCTAATGCTTGTTCGCGCTGTTGTGTTTTCATGCTACGGCATCACCGCCACCTCCGGCATGGATGTCTATTCATAAAAGCGGCTGATCCTGCCAGCCGCTTATGTGTCATGCTCTATTCACTTATAGGTGGCAAACGTATGACAAGCGTTCAGGCAAGCGATTGATTCATTTCTTCCTGCTGTCTTTGCATCTTGACGATCGCCCGTTTAATGGTCGTTTGCACAGTCGATTTTTTCACGCCGAGAAGATCAGCAATCCGTTCATAAGAAAAGCATTCTACCTTATGCAGCAAAAATATTTCTTTTTCCCTGTCCGTTAACAGGGATAACGCTTCTTGGATTCTCTCTCTGTCTTCTTCTGATACCTGTCCGTCCGGCTCAACCATCATAGCGCTGGAAAATGATTCGATGATTCTCGGATCCTTGATCATCAGCCGCTGGTACGCATCACGCCGGTCAATCGCCCGTCTGATGCCGGGCTGTCTTCCTTTTTCAAGCCATTCTGTTACATATTCCAGATCGGTAATCATGTTTCGGATGATTTTTTTATCCTTCAGCTCTTCAGCTGAGAGCATGGATTCATCTGCTTCCGCGAAGGGTTTATATTGAGTTCTCGTCTGTTTAAGCGTGCGTTTATATTCAAATAGTAAGTCTTGCATTCTATGATCCTCCTTATTTTGGACAAAAAAAACGGACACCAATCAACGCACAAATGCTGTGCAAGTTGATCAGTGTCCGCAGGCTTTCCGTCTTGGACGTATTCTTTTTTCGCTTTAATTTAATTTATAGCCGATTTCAAATTCCACGCGGGCAAGGTCTCCCTTTCTCGTTTCAACGAGCGTTTTTCCATGCTCCGGCGCTTCCGCAATCCATGCTTCCCGTTTGACGCCGTCCACAATAATCACATGGATTTTTCCCTCCTCCAGCTGGCTCTCCAGCGTGATGGAATTGATATTGACTAGTTTTTTAGGATCGATCATGTTTCTTTTCCTCCTTTTGGCGGTTCTGCGCTTGTGTTGGCTTTTTCTAATAGCTGAATGATGCGCTCTTTTGAATGAATAGAATTCCCTTTCAGAAAATCAAGAGCTGCTTGAGACGCTTCCAGCAGTTCTGGCGCAGCCGCCATTAAAGCGGCATTCATGTTTTGCGAATATGAGCTGAGGTCAAATACAGCAGCAATCAGCCTCCCGTTTGAATAGGGGAATCTTTCTTTTTCTTCTTCACTGTAAGCTGAATAAATATAGATCGGTTTTGTATCCCCGCACGGGACGGCACGCCACGGTGCGGGGCTTTTCTCTGCCTGTTTTGTTTTTTCCAATACCTTCACTTCCCGTCATCCTTATACCATTGTTCAATGTTTTTTTCCGTTTGCTTCGCCCGAAACAGCAAAGCTATGAAAGCAGTCAGCTTTTTAATCATGGATATTCAGCCTCGCTTTTCCCTCTGTCATCATTTCCTCCAGTTTTTGAATGACCGGCGTTAAATCAGTGCCGGAGCGGCAGTTCGGACATGGATGAAAAACGGCGCCAATGTCTGTATGCTCCACGATGACTTTCTTTGTCAGACAAAGCTCGCACATTATCTGGCCCCCTCCAATCTATGATTCAGCTCGCGGGCTGTTCCTTTGATAATCACTAAATAGTCACTGCACATTTCGTAGATTCTCGTCCCGAGCGCTTCATCAACCCGGACAAGTGTTTCGATCGTCAGCTCGCTCGAAAGCAAAATCGGTTTGTGATTTAAGTAGCGATAGTTGAGTACCGAATACATTTGCTCTAATTGCCAATCGGTGGCGCGGGGTTTGCCATTAACCGGTTTAAACAGGTCATCGATGAACAGCACATCTGCCTGCTTTATCCGGTTCAGCTTCGCTTCCAAAAGATCAAAATCATTTTTCAAATCGGTAAAGCCCTCCACAAACGGAAAATAAATGACCGGCACATGGCGTGTTTTCATCAAATCGTTGGCGGCAGCGGTCAAAAGATGCGTTTTCCCTGAGCCGGGCTGTCCTAAAAGGGCGATGCTATTTTTCCGGCTATCCTTGATTTGTTCATAATCCGCCACATACTCTTTTGTGCATTCAAACGCGTCTTCTATAGCCTGCGGCTTCCCCTCAATGCTGAACGCTTCGAAGCCCAGCTGTCTGAAGGCAGGGGTAATCTCACTGGTACCGAGGAGCCGCTTCACTTTCCGTTCTGCTATACAGCTGCACCTCGTCCATACCTCCAGGCCGTTCTGCTGGATGAGATAGCCTCCCTGATCCTTGCATCGCGGGCAATCATACCGGCTTGCGTCTGATTCGGCCGGTTTGTCCGCCAGTAATGGACGTCTCCCTCTTCTCAGCTCGTCTAAAATCTGCTCGATTGTTCGTTTTGTCATGTCTTTCCATCCTCTCATGTTGAATCGCGGTGTTTTTTTTGGCCTGCTGCGCGAAAAATCGGTCTTCAATAAATTTCGAGCAGTAGCGAAAGGCCTTGATTGTTTCTGAAGTGGCGGTCCGCCGGTTTTCAAAGGCTTGAAAGCATTCCTCAAGCCATTTGATTGTTTGCGTTACTGGAACGCCGATGGCGACAATACGGGCGATGGCTTGATAATCTCTGGAGGAAGGATACACGGTGCGTCCTTCTTGAGCCGACCGTAATTGTGTAAAGCGCTTCGCAATGTGATCCACTGCATCAATAGCAGCAGTATTGTTATTTGTTTTATCTTTATTTGAGCGGACGTCTGTGTCCGGTGCCTGCGGCGAAAATGGCCGTTCCGTTATGCTCAGGTGTGCCATTTTGTCCGATCTGAAGCTGTATTTTTTGGAATGCTTTACCGAAATCACCAGTCCATATGGCGCGCGGACAGCCTTTATGTACTCATGGGCTTCAAGGAGCTCCAGCCATCTTCTGACGGTTTTTTCACTGACACCGAATACAGCCGCCATTTCTCTTGCTTTTAACGGCTTATGTCCGAGCACGATTCCCCAGCATACCCCGTCTTTTTCAATTTCTTTTGTTGTTGAGCTAATGAACCAGAGAAACAGCCATAGAGCCGGACCGATTTTGTCATAATGTTCTGAATTCAATAACCCTGAATACGTTGGAAAAGGATAGCTTTTATCGGTTTTCATTGTACGCAGCTTCTCCTTTTAACAGCATATATGTTTGAAACTGTGCTTGCGTTTCAAAGTGGAATACCGGAAGGCCGCATGGCGTAAACGAAATGGTGCCGCCGGATTGTCCGAGATGGCGCTGATCTATGGGATTTTCACTAAAAACAATTTGGATGGGATACATGTGATCACTCTCCTGATCTGTTTTTGATACATTTCGTATCAGCTGTATCCAAGTATAAACGATACATTCTGTATCATCAAGTTATTTTTGATACTTTTTTTATCATCCCTTTATTTTGATACATTTTGTATCTATAATCAATAGTAACTTAGAGAGTTTAAAAAAGAGAGGTCATAGCATGATAGGCGGCAGATTGAAGAGTCTCAGAGGGAAAAGGACGCAGGAAGAAATCGCATCACACATCGGTGTATCACGGGCTCGATATTCCCACTATGAAAACGGGCGGAGCGAGCCTGATTACGATACACTGCAAAAGCTGGCTGATTACTTTCAAGTAACGGCTGATTACTTATTAACAGGGAAAGACAAAAAAGACGACGACGATATGTTTTCAGATCCGGACCTGCAGCTCGCATACCGTGATATGCAGGATTTTTCCCCCGAAAGCAAACAGCAGGCCATCGAGTTTATCAACTATTTAAAAGAAAAAGAGAAAAACCGAAAACCAAAAAATAAATAAATCTTTCTCCGTTCTCTAAAACATATGAAAAATAGACCGATATAAAGAAAAAATTGTTTATTTTTTTTAGAAAAGGGAAAGATTTCTACACACTTTCCAGTCCTATACGGGGCTTTTCTTTCTCGCTAAAAACAGAACAAACGTTCGAAAGGGAGTATTCAATTGGGCGATTACTTATCACATCTGGAGGAATACGTAAAAAATGTATACAGTCGGCTGGGCATCACCTCCCCGCATCACATTGACATGCTGAAAATCGCAAAGGACCTTGATATTTGGGTTCATTTTGAGGATATGGGGAGCATGATGGTCAAGTACGACGGGATGTACAGCATCGTATTGAACCAGAGAAAATCACGTGAAGAGCAATGGGAGGATTTTGGCCATGAGCTGTGCCATGTGTTAAAGCATGCAGGCAATCATTTTCAGATGAACAAGCTCTTCAGGGAATTGCAGGAATTTCAGGCAAATCAATTTATGTACCACTTCTGTGTGCCAACCTTTATGCTGTTGCAGATGGAGCTGCCGCAATGGAGAAGCCAGGCGCTTGCCACAATCGCGTCTGTATTCCGGGTGACAAAAGAATTTGCGATAAAAGGCTTGAAATGTTTGAACGGCGTAAAGCAGGTATTCAATTTCAGAAGCGGCTCGCTTATTTATTATCACACAAGCGGCCAAATGCGTACGAGGAAGGCGATCAGCAGCACTTGCAGGTCGCTGAAGAAAAAGCGTTATATCATATCGGCAAAAACAGGTAACCAAAAATGGGCTGGGAACAGATATCATCTATCCTCAGCCCGGCAGAAAAACTAGCATTTTGACATTGGAGGCATCGTATCATGCACCCACATTGGCGCCGGTTTAAGATGAGGCGCAGGCCCAAATGCAATCGGGGCCGGAATATACCTGAATTCTCCCCGTCCGTCAAAGGCTTCGCCATGAGCCCATCTTCCTTGTGAGCTTTCATCCCCTCTGGAAAAGTTAAACAGGTCATAAGCCACTTCACGCTTTTCGAGTTCACGCGGGAACGTCGTTGGCACCACAATATCCCGTTCTCTTTCTTCCAACTCTCTAATGGCCGCATACCACATATTTTGATGATAAGTATCCCTTGCAATTAAAAACGAGAGCATATCCCTTACACCAGGATCATCAGTCATCGCATACAGCCGGGTCACCTGAAGGCGCCCTTGAGATTCCGCATTTAAGTTTGCGCGAAAATCCGCGAGCAAATTCCCGCTTGCAATAATGTATTTGGCATTCCACGGATAGCCCTCACTATCTGATGGCATTGCACCCAAACCGGACACAATCGCATGCTGAGGATTCATTCCCGACATTACTGCTGCAATAGCGGGATTGCTTTTATAAGCATCCTCCTGTACATCAGCTGGCGCATGATCCAGAAGTCTGGAAATCATTGTCGCCAGCATTTCGACGTGTGCAATCTCTTCAGTGCCTATGTCACATAACAAATCTTTATATTTGGCATCCGCCCTGCAGTTAAAGCCTTGGAACAAATATTGCATCATCACACTGATCTCACCGAATTGGCCGCCCAGTATTTCTTGAAGCTTTTTCGCATACACCGGATCGGGATGAGCTGGCTTTGCTTGATATTGAAGCTCTTTAATATGATAAAACACATGCATTCCTCCCTACACTTTCACACAACCTCAGCGTATGAAGGAATGGGCCGATCGTGCAGGTCCCGTTTCATTTATTCATAAAAGCCGAGCTTAACAGCTTCCACATATCGATAAAATAGATCGTTTTGTGTGTAGCTTTTATCATAGCAGCCAAAATGGCGAAACAACGCCTTTCGCTGTGCCGTGCTTACTTCCAATTGCAGCCCCATTTCCCTTTTCGTCCGATTGACAATATTTTCGGGATGGACACCTGCCAGCCGGCCTTTCTCACTCGTGAGCTCGGCGCTGAAGCCCGCTTCATTCAGCCGCTCACAAATGAGCTTGGCTTTTTTACGATCCGCGCCTCCGACCAGTGTATGCGGAGTTTTCGGATCATGGTACCCATGAAATGCCAATGCGTAATGGTGGGCATTGACTTTTTCTAAAGCCAGCGGCTCGTCAAACCGAGTGCTTGTCAGGTGTAAAGAACGGTTGTTTCGCTGCTTCACACCTTCAAATAAATAAATGGAACATTGATCGGAAAAAGCCCGCACCAATTCACTGACACCGGGCTCAATTTTGCCGCCGTGGGGACCGAGAACAATAAGCTCACTTCCGTTTTTCTCGTCATATATAATCCGGTACTCCGATTCAGAAGCAGAAAGGGCTGCAAAACTTTCATACTTATCTTTCATTTTGAACGCTCTCCTTTACCAGTCAGCACCAGTTTACTCTACTCATCTATGAATGAAAACCTTTTTATTGTATGATTTGATCAAGCACATATCAGGAGGGATATCATGGGATTT
Organism: Bacillus vallismortis; assembly: GCF_004116955.1. Lineage (NCBI taxonomy): Bacteria > Bacillati > Bacillota > Bacilli > Caryophanales > Bacillaceae > Bacillus > Bacillus vallismortis. The sequence continues at coordinate 2,194,046 of NZ_CP026362.1, forward strand.
ATTGATGGATTACTTGGAAATGCGTCGACACTGTCAAAGGCTGCGGCGAGGGAAGAACTGGCTCATATTTTGCTGGAGGGCGAGAATGTCAATGCCGCGTTTAAATTGGTTCGCGACCTACTTGTCTTTACTGATAAGCGGCTTATTCTTGTAGATAAGCAGGGAATCACAGGCAAGAAAACGGAATTTCAATCAATTCCGTACAAAAGCATTTCTAGATTCAGCGTAGAGACCGCCGGCCGCTTTGACCTAGATTCAGAGCTGAAAATTTGGATTTCCGGCGCGGAACTTCCCGCTGTTTCAAAACAGTTTAAAAAAGATGAAAGCATTTATGATATTCAAAAGGTTCTTGCAGCAGTTTGTATGTAAGGTGAAACGGAAGCTCAGCAGCTTCCGTTTATTGATTACAGCTTTTCCATTATTTTTGCTTTTGTTTTCGGACCGTAAATCCCATCTGCCGTTAATCCGCTGACAGACTGAAAACGTTTCACGGCATTTGCTGTTTTCGGGCCATAAACACCGTCAACGCCATGGTTTTCCGCCCCTTTATCAGGATAAAAATAAAGAGCAGCTAAAGCGGTCTGCACCTGTTTTACGTTTGTCCCTTTCGTCAGCGGGCTTGTCACTTTGATCACTCCGGATGGGAGCGGATAGGAAGATGTGGCATGGCTTTTACAAGAAGATGCCGCTTGAGACAGCTTAATCACCTGTCCGACTTTGATGTGATCCGGGTCAGTAATATGATTTATGTTTTGCAGTGTTTTCACACTGACACCATGCGATGCAGCAATACCGGACAGTGTGTCGCCTTTTTTCACATGGTATTCAGACGCCGAAGAAGAGACTGAAGCCTTTTTTACTGACACGCTTCCGTTCAATTCCTTTTCAATTGCCGCCTTTACTTGATCCCAGCGCCCCTCTGATAAAATGCGGTGCGGGCAGTACTTGCCGCTCCAGTCCTGATGCTTTCTCACCCGGTCTATTCCCCAGCCGCTCTCTTTCAAAAGCTGAGCCACGAAAGAAATCGCCAAGGCTTCGGCCGCTTCATACTTTGGACCTCCCGATTTGCTGTAGCAAATCTCAACACCGATTGATTTGCGGTTTCCTGTACCATTTGTGCCATCACCCGTATGCCATGCGTTTCGGTTAAGCGGCAGACCTTGAATCACCTCTTTATCATCGACTGCAAAATGGAAGCTTGTCGAGCTGGTATTTCCAATCATATAGCTGATTTCATTAGCCGCTGAGGCGTCGTTTGCCGTGTTGTGGATGGTAATGTATTCAGCGGACATCGCATTGGGGCACTTCAGCGCGTATTTCGCCCCAGAAACCAAATTTTGCTTTACTTGAATGCTCACCTATCATCTCTCCTTTTTCTTTTTCACCAATAGGTGGCATTCGTAGGACGAAAAGCTCATTTCATCCGTCACCGTAATATGGATAATTGTGTTAGACTGAAATTCAATAGGAGGGAAATGATCATGCACACGTATTTAATGCTGACAACAAGAACAGATCAATTCAATCAGGAGCACGTAGCCGGACACTATGAATTTTTGGACCGCTTACAGGCAGATAAACGTTTAAAAATGTTCGGGCCATTCAGCGACGCCACAGGCGGAGCCTACGTCATTGAAGCAGGTTCGCCAGAAGAAGCGAAGGAAATCGGCCATCAAGATCCGCTGGTGGCAAGCGGATCTTCCGAGCTGACGATAAGGGAATGGAAGCTGAAATAAAAAAGACCCCTGGGGGTCTTCAGCTTGTAGAGAAAACGACGTTTTTTCTACAAGCTTTTTTGTTTTTTGCTGTTTCCTTAGTTATTCAGCGGATTTCAAAAACTCAAAAAGAGCTCCCACATACCTAGCCCTGCTTGGCTAGGTATGTGGCAATCTTCTTCATGTTCTGGCATGCGGCTGTGAGGAGAACTTGTTCACTCACATTCCGTTTTCCCCTCAACCTGCAATAGCGAAGCCCATGCAGCTGTTTTGAATCTGCAAAGCTTCGCTCTATTTTTTCTTTTCTTTTTTTATAGAGGGTTTTTCCTGAAACAGATAAACGATTTTGTCTGACCTTTTCTTTATGGTCCTCCCATACATGCCGGGTGATGATCTTCTGGCGGTTCTTTGATCTTGTGCATTGCGCAAGCAATGGGCATGCGGAACAGGTTTCAGGATTTGATTTATATGACCTGTAGCCTTTTCGGTCAGTTGTTGAGTATGTAAGTACCTGCTGGTTCGGGCAAATGTAACTGTCTTGTTCACTGTCATAATGAAACTTCCATTTTGGAAACAAGCCTCTAGTAGGGTGATATCGTCTATGGGCAATAACGCCAAAAATATGGCGGTCGGCTAACCCTTTACAGATCGGAGTCGTTAAATAACCAGAATCAAGAGCGACGGCTTCTACTTCAAAATGAAATCGTGCAATTTGGTGATCTAATCGGTCAAGATAAGGCACAGAATCATGGACATTTCCAGGCGTAACATAGGCGTCGGTGATAATGTTATGTTTCATATCCGTTGTTCGGTGATCTAAGTAAAAGAAACCCTCCGGTTTGTTTTCACGATACATATATCCACTTTCCGGATCAGTGGTACTGTGGCGGATCTCTTTTTCAGCTTTCACCTCCTCTTTGGCCGGTAATGGCTTTTTTCCGTGCTCCTCCCGATCTTCTTGAATGGCTTCATTTAAATCTTTGATATAGTTTTGTGTATCCTGTTCAATCGTTTTTCTTGTGTATTTGTGCTTGTTGGCATTGGCTTTCAGATGAGTTGAATCGGTGAATAGGACACGTCCACCCACCATGTCATGATTGATGGCCTGAAGAACGATCTCATCAAAAATGTCTTGGAAAATCGTTGTATCTTTAAAGCGTGTGCGTCTGTTCCAGCTGATGGTGGAGTGGTGCGGAACTGGGTCATTGATATTCAGGCCCAAAAACCATCTGTACGCCATATTGTAGTAAATTTCTTTTTCAAGCTGTCTTTCTGAACGGATACCGTAGAGGTAGCCGATAAACATCATTTTGAATAAAATCAGCGGGTCGAGTGAGGGGCGGCCTTTGTTTTCGCTGTAGTAAGGCTTAACCTTTTCAATGATAAAAGAGAAGTCTATGTGTTTATCAATTTTTCGAAGCAAATGATCCTCTTCGACGAGTTGGTCAAGCAGAACAAATTCGGCTGCGTTTTGAGAAGAATTTCTTGTGTAGAACATGAGAAAGACACCGTCCTTTTTAGTCTTTCTTTTATTTTATTACAGAAGAATGGATATTTTAAGGAAAAATAAAGGCTGTCGAGATTTTCTCGACAGCCTGAAGACCCCTGGGGGTCTTTTTTCGTCAACATCATGTTTGATTTCGTGCCGCAATATGAAATGTTTTATCTTCTTTGTCTGCTGTTTCTCCTGGATGGACCATCACCTGAGTAAAGCTGAACCCGACCGCAACGAGCAACAAACCTGACATCCATTTAGATTTCATATAAACAATCTCCTCTCTGGATTTGTTTTTGTGCGTGCACCATTTTCTCATAAAATGAAAGTGCTTTTTCAGGCTGTCCGTTTTCTATATAGAATTGGGCAGCATCATGCGCCAGCTCTTCAATATAAGGATACAGCATATGTTCTTCAAGAAATTGAAAGGTGTGTGAGACTGATTCTGTGTTCATGTTTTTTCCGTATAACGCATGTAAAAATTGAAAAAGCTCCACAAACAATTCATCACTGTATTGACGGGCGATTTCCAATCCTTCACGATACTTTTTTTGCGCTTCGGCATCATTTTTTTGTTTATACAGAACCTGTGTTAAAGAGTAGATAGAATGCGGAAGATTATCGAACTTTTCCGACTTGCAAATAGAAACGGATTTCTCAAAGTATTCGGCTGCCTTTTGCAGTTCACCCATTTTCTCAAAACAGTTTCCGAGATTATACAGGGCCGAACTGATCAAGCGGGGATTGCCTTCTTTCTTTGCAAGATCTAAAGCCAGTTCTAAGTGGGGCAATGCTCTTTCTGGATACTGCATATCATCATAATTTCCTGCAATAACGAATTCACATTGGATTCTGCGGACGGTGTACGTTTCATACATTTGGTACGTTTCTAATGCCTGAACGGCGTAGCTCATTGAAACATAGGTTTGTTTTAAATTGTAAAAGATCTCGGCCATTTTAAAAGCAAACTCGGCTTTTTCAATATCATCCGAGACGAGGGCAAGATTCTTTTCCGCCCGTTTATAATACATCATGGCACTGACAAACATTTTCTGCTTAAATTCAAACATTCCGCGAAAAAAGTTAAAGTAATAATCGAGAAGCCCGGTCAGCTTGTACTGATTCCCTTCTATGTCTTCTAATAATTCTGAAAATTCCAGCTGCGACGTGTCCTCTCCTAAAGGCTTAATGTAATCCAGCATGACTCGATGCCTGAAATCCATTAAAGAATAATACAGCAGCAAATCTTGGTCTTCTTCCATATCCTCGATTTCTCTTTCTACTTCGAGCTTGACCCGTTCGGCTTCAGCCACGTGGAACTGCCGGATATGGGTATACCATTCATTAATTTTAAGCCCGACATAAGAGGACGGAATCGTCTGCTTCATCCTCAATTAATCCCCCCTTTTGAGTTACCCGAGATATGTCATATTTTATCATATTTACTAGAAAAAGAAGAACGCAAAAAGACCGCAATTGTCGAATTTCGGCTAACCGCAAAAAAAGCGCGGGTTTTCAAAACCCGTGCTTTCATTTAGTGAAAACCGACCTTGTTTCTTTCCATCCAGCTTCCGTGCCGGCTTTTTCTTTGTTCTCCTGTCATGTCTTTTACCATGGCTTCAATATGATGCTCCCCTTCTTGGTGCCATTGAAGGGCGGAAGATACATATAATTCTCCCAACTGGGCAAAGGAAAAGCCTTCTGTAAGCTTCGCGGCACTTTTGATTTCTTCTTCATTCAGGAAGATGTCAAAGCCTCTCATTTTCATATATTCCCGCCGCAGCTCTTCATCCGGAAGCCCGATTTCGTAGGCACGGTCAAACCGTCCTGCACGATTCATCAAGCCCGGATCGATCTTTTCGGGATAGTTTGTCGTGCCGATGAGAAAAATCCCCTCTTTTGATGTCGCGCCGTCCAGCGTATTGAGAAAAAAGGATCGCACATCTTCCGGCATTGAATCTATATCCTCGATGACCAAAACTGCTGGAGCGAGGCGTCTCGCTGACTGAAAGACTTCTTCTATTGTCTCGCTCGACGTAAATTCTGTAATTTGCCAATAGGCAACAGGTGCATCGATACTGCCTGCAATCGACTTTACTAATGTTGTCTTTCCATTTCCGGGAGGTCCATATAACAGGATGCCGCGCTTGTAAGGGATGTTATACGTTTGATAAAACGTTTTATCACTATGAAAAAATTGATCAATTGACCGGTATATCTCTTTTTTCAACACTGGGCTCATCATCACCTGATTTCGTTGAACCTCTCTGACGATCGCTTCCTGTTCTTTTGAAGTCCCGCCATCCCCATCCGTAAAAACGGTCACTTTCCGCTTGCTTCTTTCCCAAAGGCGTGGTCTGACGCCCTCTAAGAATGCACGCATTTTTTCATCGTTAACCGCAAACAGGCAATCGAAACTCATCATGCTCCCATCTTGGAAATATGGAATTCTGGCAAAAGCAACACCCTTTTCAGGATATGCATATACGCTGTTTCGTATAGATTGATGAACGGTATAATCCGGTTCTTTTTCATCTTCATCGTAAGCAAAGGTTTTCTTTTCAAGCTTTTCAAATATATAAGCCACATGCTTAGGCTCCAATGAACCGCTGCGGACATCTTCTTCAAGAAGCTCCCAGTACTCAGTGTTCGGGTCATCACTTGCATAAAGCTCATAGAAAACGCCATATTGATCATAAAGCGCCTCTTCAATTCGTGTTATAAGATAACCGAAAGTGCCGTAGCCCGCCGCAGCTCTTTCATTCTCTTTTTCTTCGTACTGATAAATGAAAGGTATGTTTGTCATGTTAATCTCCATTTCTTGATCTTTTGTGAACGTTATATAGACGATTGACTTCGCTTTTTGTTTCATCCCACAGCATATTGCTTGTGAAATGATAACCGTTGATATAGGATTTCATTGCACCATTTATTTTTCATATGGAGGAGATCATATTGAGTCAATCCAATCAAATTGTGAGCCATTTTTTATCCCATCGAAACGTGACAAATGAGCTGGCTGAAAAAATCAGCAAAGACCATTACAGCTACAAACCGGCTGAAACATCAATGTCAGCGGAGGAACTGGTCAAACACATTCTTACGTCTTTCCACTTGTTTGCAAATGTCATTAAAGAAGGCAACGCCTCACCATTCCAAAACAAACAGGAAGAAATGGAAACAGATCTCAATGTTTTGGCAAAAACATATACAGAAAAAACGGCCGCTATCCTTGAACAGCTGACAGAAGAGCAACTGGACAGAGAAATTGATCTGACAGCCACTTTTGGCAGAAAAATCACAGGCCGCACACTGCTTCAGCTTGCGATGGAGCATGAAATTCACCATAAAGGCAACCTGTTCGTTTATGTGCGGGAAATGGGGCACACAGAACTTCCTTTCTATCAGCAGCGCATGTAAATACATAAGACAAAAAGATACCTGTCCAGGGTATCTTTTTTTGTGCCTCTGGCTTCCTGCTGGATCCTGTCCAGACACTCATTCTAGGGCAAATGAATAAAGATATTGAGCAAACCAAATTTTCAAGCAGCAAACGCACAAACATTCTAAACATTCAATTGATTAACTTGACCTAATTATATATAATCTGATAAAAATAGTCGGGTTTTCAGGAGGCCTTTATCATGAGTGTAACAATCATATTGATGGGTTTGTTTGTCGGAGCCTTAGTGGGATTGACAGGAGTGGGCGGAGCGGCCTTATTAACTCCTCTTTTAATTGTGCTTGGCATTAATCCTTCGATCGCTGTCGGTACGGATCTTGTATATAACTCGATCACAAAGCTGTTTGGCGTTGCTTCCCATTGGCGGCAGAAAACGATTAACTTTACATTAGTCAAATACTTAGCCATCGGCAGTATTCCGAGTGCTTCTTTAGCCATTGGCATATTGCATTTGTTCCCCGCCTTTCATCAGCATCAGGAAGACATTATAAAGCACGCTCTTGGCTATGTGTTAACGCTAGTTGCCATTTCCATTATCGTTCGTTTGTTTTTGGATAGAAAACTTCGCCCCAACCGCTGGCAGCTGATGCCGCTTGAAAATAAGCGGACGCTCACGATTCTCATTGGTGTCGTGTTTGGATTTATCGTCGGATTAACATCAATCGGTTCCGGATCATTATTTGCCATTGCCATGATTTACTTATTTAACATGAAAGCGTCACAGATTGTCGGAACCGATATCGCGCATGCTTTTCTTCTCGTGACAGCAGCAGGCATCTTGAACGCAAGCTTCGGAAGCGTCGACTATATGCTGGCAGCTAACCTGCTGCTCGGTTCAATTCCCGGCGTGCTGATCGGAAGCCATCTCTCGCCTCGCTTCTCCCCGCGTCCGCTGCAATTTATTATGGCGTCCATTATACTGATCAGCGGCTTAAAACTGATTTAATGAAAAAGGCTATCCCCTCGCAGGATAGCTCTTCTTCATTATAACGTCACACCTGATTTAAAAATGGCAAGTTCTCTGAAATCATTTTTTTCATGGTTCACAAGCTGACCGCTGGCCACTTCAATCATATAGTGGATAAACTCCCGCAGTACATATTCCTCATGCACATCATCCTCCGCTAAAAGACCCGCGTTGAAATCAATCCAATGCGGCTTCGTCTCGTACAGCTGGGTGTTTGTCGCGACCTTCACCGTCGGGACAAAGGTGCCAAACGGCGTGCCTCTTCCCGTTGTAAACAAGACAATTTGGCAGCCGGCCGCCGCCAATGCGGAGGACGCGATTAAGTCATTGCCTGGCGCGCTCAAAAGCGTCAGCCCGTTTGTCTTGAGCACTTCGCCGTATTTCAAGACATCCGTGACAGGAGAAATCCCCGCTTTTTGCGTGCAGCCCAGCGATTTATCCTCAAGCGTAGAGATGCCGCCCGCTTTGTTGCCCGGTGAAGGGTTTTCGTACACCGGCTGTTCGTGTTTGATAAAATATTGTTTGAAATCATTGATTAAATGGACAATTTTATGAAACACTTCCTCATTGGCAGCCCGCTGCATCAGGATGGTTTCCGCACCGAACATCTCCGGGACTTCCGTCAGCACCGTGCTTCCTCCCTGTGCGATGATATAGTCTGAAAAACGGCCAAGCAGCGGATTTGCCGTTACGCCGGAAAAACCGTCCGACCCTCCGCATTTCAGCCCGATTTTCAGTTCAGACAGCGAAATGTCTTCTCTCCTATCCCCTTTAGCGGCTTCATGAATTTCCTTCAGCAACGCAACACCTGCCTCCATTTCATTCGTCACCGACTGCGATTCAAGAAACTTCACCCGATTCAGATTCACATCTTGCAGCGCTTCCTTCATTCCTGCCAGCTCGTTGTTTTCACAGCCAAGCCCTAACACCAAGACGCCGCCGGCATTTGGGTGGCGAATGGCATTTAGAAGGATTTGCTTCGTATTTTCGTGGTCGTCGCCAAGCTGCGAGCAGCCGTATTGGTGTTTTAACACGAGCACGTTATCGAATGGAGCGATATCCCCCGTTTCTCTGACAAAACGCTGGAGCATTTTTTCAGCGATCCCGTTGACGCAGCCGACAGTCGGCACAATCCACAATTCATTCCGTACACCGGCATCTCCGTTTTCTCTTCTAAATCCCTTAAACGTCCGGTTTTCATTTGAATACGGATTTTCATCAAATCTCGGTGTATAGCTGTATGTTTGGATATCAGACAGGTTTGTTTTCGTATTATGGACATGAATATGCTCTCCGATCGATATATCTTGTGATGCATGCCCGATTGGAAATCCGTATTTGATGATGCTGTCGTTTTCTTTGATAGGCTGCAGCGCAATCTTGTGGCCTCTTTTAATATCATCCTTCACTTCAATCGACACGCCGTCCGCATTCAGCTGCTCTCCCTTCCCGATATCCCGCAGAGCAAGAAGGACATTATCTTGTTTATGAATCTTGATAAATGACTTCATCGCACTTCTCCCCTTTGTGTGCAGCATTGTTTAAGAGCCCGCTGCATGCCCAGCTTATGAATATGATTCAAGTGATCAGCGACTCTTTCAGTCAGCCTCGGTATCTCGTTCAGATCTGCCCCCCACAGCCGCTCTTCGCCTAACACCCTTGAGGCAATACGGAGCATGTCTCCATTCTCCTGATGCCACACCTCTGTGAAAAATTGAAGAACAGCCGGATCATCCTGCAAATACTCGTTTCCCTGATAAAAATACAGAAGAGCGCTGAAAGCAAACACCATGCGTTCAGGAAGCTGTCCTTTCTGTTCAACATATTCCTGAATGGTCGGCAAGTTTCTCGTTTTGAATTTGGAAACGGAATTCAATGCGATGCTTTCTAAATAGTGCTTCATATACGGGTTTTTGAAGCGATTCAGCACATCATTAGCATATTGAGAAAGCCCTTCCATTTTTAAAACAGGAAGAATGTCGTCACTGATCATCTCTCTAATAAACTGCCCTACTTCCGGATGCTCGACAGCATCCCGCACCGTTTTCAAGCCATATAATAAAGCCACTGGCGTCATGGCCGTATGAGCGCCATTTAAAATTCTCACTTTTTTAACCCTGTAAGGGGTCAGGTCGCTGACGATCTTTGTATGGAGCCCGGCAGCCGCAAAGGGCAGTTCCTCTCCAATCCACTTCGGCCCCTCGATCACCCATAAATAATACTGTTCTCCCACAACAATCAAATCATCTTGATAGCCCAGATCTGCCGTGATCTCATCAATGCGATCCACAGGAAAACCCGGGACAATGCGATCTACTAAACTATTGCAAAACGTGTTGGCCTCATGAAGCCACTGTGTAAACCCTTCTTCCAGCTTCCATAGATCCGCATAATGAAGAACCGTTTCCTTCAGCTTTTCGCCATTATTCTCGATCAGCTCACATGGGATTAAGACACACCCTTTTGTCTGATCTCCTCTAAAAGCCTGATAGCGAAAGTAGAGAAATGCCGTTAATTTCCCAGGGAATGTTTTTTGCGGCCTATCCTCTAAACGATCCTTTTCATCACATACAATACCAGCCTCAGTGGTATTGGAAATGATAAATCTCAGGTCTTCGCTTGAAGCCAGTTCTTTGTACGCTTCATAATCAGAAAACAGATCAATGCCGCGGCTGATTGAGTTGATAATCATATGCTCTTTTACCGCTTCTCCGTCTTTCATTCCCTGTAAAAAAAGCGTGTATAAACCATCTTGCTGATTTAACCTTTTGATTTTTTCTGACCCTCTCGGCTGCACAACTGCGATGCTCCCATGAAAATCAGTATGTTGATTCAATTGATCAATCTGCCAATCGACAAACCCTCGCAGAAAGTTTCCTTCTCCAAATTGAAGGATTTTTTCCCGGTACTGAGTATAGTGATCGTACACGTTTTTATTGAGCTTCTGCACCTTCATTGCCTCCCTCTCTTATTTATGCACACGTTAACATTTTTCTGTATAAAGAATGCCCGCTGAACACGGGGCATCACATCGTCAATTGTCTAACTGAATCACGGACCTTAAATTCTGTATTTTCGAAGATTTTTTCTGCTTTTGTTTCCGGTTCGCTGATCAGCGACAACAGTTTTTGCGCGCCGAGCACGCTGATTTTCTCCACTGGGCGCTTTACTGTTGAAAGCCTTGGTGTGATGTATTGCGAAAACCCAATATCATCAAATCCGATTACGGAAATGTCATCAGGAACCCTCAGGCCCTTGGCGAATATCGCATTCATCGCTCCGATTGCCATATCATCATTCGAACAAAAGACAGCGGTTGGAGGATTCGGCAGTGCCAGCAGCCGTTCCATCGCTTGAAAGCCGCTTTCCATATCGTATTGCCCTTTGACACTGTATTCATGTTTGATCGGTATATGATGATGAATCAATGCGGCTAAGTAGCCCTCCTTTCGCTGCTGGGAGGATTTAAAGCCTTCTATTCCTTCGATGATGGCGATATCTTGATGTCCGTTTGTAATGAAGTATTCTACAGCTTCCTGAGAGCCTTCCTTGTCATTGGACAAGATATTCGTGATGCTGCGGTCATCAATATCGCGGTTCAGTACGACGAGCGGGATGTTTTTTTCCCGAATATGATAAATAAAAGAATTATCAATGTCACTTTGGCTCATTAAAATGATGCCGTCATATCTCATCGGCGTAACAGAGTCATAGGTTTTCAGATCATCAATGCCGCGCACATAAAGATTGTAATTCTCACTTATGGCTTGGTTTACGCCTTTGATTGTATGAGCAAAGAAGCTGTGTGAGGTTCCGTTTGTAATGCTTGTAAAGAAAAGCCCGATCGTATGAGACTTTTGCATCGCCAGGCTTTTCGCGTTTACATTTGGCGTATAGTTGAGCTGTGCTGCGAGCTCCAGTATTTTTTTCTTCGTATGTTCTTTGATGTAAGGGCTGTTGTTGAGTGCTCTGGAAACGGTTGTGTGGGATACATTTGCGAGTTTTGCGATATCTTTTATGGTTACCATCTAATTCCCTTCCTTACCATACCGGCTGCGATTTACTGTATATTGTATCATCAAACATACCGCCTCTCCCACTATATTTCCAGATTAATAAGTCACCGAATCCTTCGTTCCTGTTCCTGCCGGTTTGCCGATGATCGGACGGACAAAACGAATAACAGCAAGTGAAGCGAAGACCGCCAGCCCTCCGGCAAGCAAAAATGCTCCAGAAAACGTGCCCGTTTGGTCAACGATAAAACCGGTGAAAGCCGGGCCGATAATTCCTGCCGTGTTGGCGAGGAAATGCATGAAGCCGCCTACAGAACCGACATTGTTTTGATCGACCACATCTTGAATGACAGCCCAATAGATCGCGCCGGTCAAATAGAGAAAGAACACTGATAAAGCGACAAGTGTTACAGCGCCCGCAGTAGTTGTCACAATCCCTGCCAAACCAATCAGGATCGCTGATGAAAACAAACATGAGACAAGCACAACCTTGCGCGAGAACAGCACACCTTTTCGGGCTGTTTTTTTATACACATAGTCAGAAACAAATCCCCCTGCCGCAAGGCCGATGAAGCCTAAAATCCACGGAATGACCGTAATCACACTCATCGATTCAACACTTAATCCCCGCTCTTCGACAAGGTAGCTCGGAAACCACGTCAAAAAGAAGAAGAGGATGTAGTTGTAAGCGAAAAAAGCAAATGCTGTGAACAGGACTGTTTTTTGCTTCAGATAAAAGATGAGCGGAATGTTTTCACGGGGAGACGTTTCTGTTTTGATCGCGGGGGCATCTCCCATCGCCGCTGGCGGCTTTTCTTTGACGAACTTGAGCCAAAGCACTGCCCATAATAATCCAATGATCATAATGAGAACGAAGGATACCTTCCAGCTGAACGCGATTGCGATCATGCCGACGATCGGTCCGGAAATGGCTCCCCCGAGCGGCGTTCCGCTATTGGTCACCCCGATAACGGACGCCCGTTGTGTCGGCGGGAACCAGTTATTCACCATCTTGTTGATGGTCGCAGACAGCGGACCTTCTCCCATTCCAAAGAGGATGCGTATCATCAGCAGGCTGACAAAACCAACGGCGAGGGCGACTGCGCCGCTGAACAGCGACCAAACGACCATGGCGACAAACAAGGTCAGCTTCGCCCCATAGCGGTCAGACGCCACTCCCCCAAGAAAATTGAAAATGGCGTAACCAACTGAAAAACTGCTGAAAATCAAGCCCATTTGCGTGGCAGACAATGTGAGATCATCCTGAATAAAAGGTGCGGCAATAGAAAGCGCCGAGCGATCCAGATAATTAATCACCCCTGCCAGGAACAAAAAAAGGATAATGGGAAGCTTATCTTTTGAGAACATCTCAACCTCACCCCTATGTTGGTTCAGTTTCTGTTGCGCTGATTCACTACACGCCTGAATAAGCCATAAATCCTCCATCGACAGGAACGGTGATCCCGGTGACAAAACCGGAATAGGATTCATCCGCCAGCCAAAGAAGTGTGCCGAGCAGATCCTCCGGTTTTCCAAAGCGCTTCATCGGTGTTCCCGCAATAATTTTGTTTGAACGTTCGGTTAAGGTTCCGTCTAGATTGATCAGCAGAGCATGATTTTGTTTTGTCAGAAAAAAGCCTGGGGCAATCGCATTGACCCGCAGTCCGGTTTCGGCAAAATGAACGGCCATCCACATCGTAAAATTATTGATCGATGCTTTGGCGGCACTGTATGCCGGAACCTTCGTCATCGGTGAATAAGCACTCATGGAAGAAAGGTTGATAATTGCAGGTGAATCAGCCTTCAGCAGCTCTTTTCCAAACACTTGAGAGGCCAGAAACGCACCGGTGAAGTTGGTGGAGAATACGGTTAAAAAGCCCCCCTCATCCAGATCAAAAAAGGATTGGCCTTCTCCCGCTTCTTCATACGTCTCCACATCGGTTATCGCATCAGGATGATTGCCGCCAGCCCCGTTTATTAGCAGATCGACAGAGCCAAACCGGCCGAGGATATCCTCCTTTGCCTGCACCAGTGACCCCCTGTCCAGCACATCCGCAGAAACAGAGCATGCTGTTCCGCCAGCAGCCGCAATCTTATCCACGACCGCTTGGCCTTTTTCAGCTGTCCGGTTCAATATCGCTACCTTCATGCCTTGTCTGGCAAGCTCCCGGGCCATCGCTGAGCAAAGCACGCCGCTGCCGCCAGTGATGATAGCCGTTTTACCAGCCAGGTTCTCATGCCGCGGAATCATGCTTTCACCTCTTTTTTCGCCATTGCTTCGTATGCGTCCCACAGCCCGTTCAAATACATAATGCCAAGGGCCCGATCGTACAAGCCATAACCCGGGCGGCTTTGCTCACCCCAAAGATGGCGCCCATGATCTGGTCTCACATATCCTTCGTAATCCTGCTTATGCAGTTCTTCCATCACGCCTTGAATGTTGATCGAACCATCATTTGTCAGATGAGATGTTTCAATAAAATCGCCATTCTCGTAAATTTTCACATTGCGAATATGTGAAAAGGGGGCGATGCCGCCATACGTTTTAGCGATTTCCATCATGTCATTAGCGGGATTGGCCCCCATTGAACCTGTACAAAGGGTGATGCCATTAGACGGTGAATCTGATATCGCTCTTAGTCTCTTATAGCTTGCCTCCCCTGTGATTATGCGCGGCAGTCCGAAAATCGGCCATGGCGGGTCATCCGGATGAATGGCCATTTGAACACCGTGACTTTCTGCAACCGGAAGAATTTCTTCCAAAAAGAATGATAAATTGTCCCATAGCTGTTCTTCATCGACCGTTCTGTATGCTGCAAACAGCTCTTTGATCCGGGCTAATTTTTCGGGCTCCCACCCCGGCAGTGTCATGTCAGATGCTTGCTCCACCGTCCGAATCAGCTCTTGGGGCTCAAGGCTCTCCACCTTGGCCTTTTCAAAAAACAAAGCGGTTGATCCATCCTCCAGCGGGCGGAACATGTCCGTGCGTGTCCAGTCAAACACCGGCATAAAATTATAGCAAATCACTTTCACGCCAAATTCGGCAAGATTGCGGATTGTTTGTTTGTAGTTTTTAATATACCGGCCGCGTTCTTCATTACCGAGTTTAATCGCTTCATGAACATTCACGCTTTCTACAACTTCAGCATGAAAACCATAGGATTGAATATATTCGGTCTCTGCTCTAATTTCATCTTTTTCCCACACATCGCCGACAGGTTTTTGATGGAGAGCCCAGACGATGCCTTTGACTCCGGGAATTTGCTTCACGTGTTCAAGTGTGACTGTATCGTTGCCTCGGCCATACCATCGAAATGTCATATTCATGTGTACACCTCCGGATTCAGTCGATTAATCAAACGTGATGACGGCTTTCCGCACTTGATCTGGTTGCTCCTTGATAAGCTGAAATGCGTGATGGACGTCATCTACTGAAAATGTATGCGTTATCAGCCCATTATGCATTAACCGTCCTTTATTCAAAAGCTCTACCACTTTCGGAAACTGATTGGTCTGCAATCTCGATCCGGTTATCGTGACTTCTTTTTTGGTTATCGGCAGCTGAGAAATTTGTGCCGCTCTTTCATCAAATCCAAGGACAACCACATGCCCCGCCGGAGAAACGGCCTCAACTGAAAGCTCAAAAGTCGCCGGCAGACAAACCGCATCAATGACCACATTGGCTCCTTCATTCCCAGTCCATTCCCGGACCCGATCAGCAACATGTTCTGTTTGTGCATTTACGACAGCATCGGCACCGTTTTCTTTCGCAAATGCCAGCCGTTCGCTGTTCAAGTCAGTCATCATGACGGCAGCGCCCGCCAGCTTCGCCATTTTTAACACACAGATCCCGATGGGCCCCGCTCCCTGGATCAGAACGGTGTCTCCTTTTTCCACCTGGCCTCTCCACACTGCCTGGGCGCCTATCGTATAAGGCTCGGCCATGACCGCTTCCTCCCAAGGCAAGTCCTTTGAGACTGCGTGAAGCTGTCTTTCCGGAAGCACAACATATTCCCGCATGCCGCCGTCCACATGTACGCCGAACACAGAAAGCTTTGCGCAGACATTCGGGCGCCCTTTGCGGCAGGCATAACACGTCCCGCAATAAGAAATCGGCTCAATCACAACGTGGTCACCGGTTTTTAGGCTCTGCACATTCGCGCCAACTTCCTCCACTTGCCCCGTTACCTCGTGTCCGATGACTCTCGGGAGGGTGGCGAGCGGATTCGTGCCATGATAAATGTGCATGTCTGAGCCGCAAATCCCGGCTCGCTTGACTTTCACGAGCACTTCATCATCCTTTGATAGAACCGGCTTCTTCATCTCCGCTGTCACCAGATCATACGCCTTTCGCACTTGAACCGCTTTCATTTTTCTCACCTGCTTTTTAAAAATTGATACACGCTCCGAGCGATTGATATTCCGTGCACCTTATTTCTTTCTTCATGCAGCTGTTCGATCTCGCCAGGTACATACACTCTCTCGACTCCAGTAGCCGGCGGTGACTGCTGCAATTCATTGAGCATGGCATCCATCTGCTCTAAAAACGTATCATGGTCTGTAAAAAAGGACGGATTGATCGCGCAAACGTAATGACCCAGCTTTCTTTTTTGCTCAAGCCCGCTGTACATTTTGGCGATATGAGGGCCAAAAGCCGCGCCCGCCAGCAATCCGGAAAACACATCCACTATTATAGATAGCCCATAGCCTTTCGGGCCGCCGAATGTTGAAAGAGAGGCGACCTTGTAAGGATCAGTTGCTGCTTCTCCGTTTTCATCGACTCCCCATCCCTCGGGAATGGCTTCGCCCTCTTCACGGGCCTGCAAAATCTTCCCAAAAGCCACTTTGGAGGTCGCCATATCAAGGATAAACGGTTTTTTATGCTTAGCAGGGACACCGTAAGCAATCGGATTTGTCCCTAAAAATGGAGCCCTCCCTCCAAAAGGGACAACGATACTGTCCGTATGCGTCATTGCCATACCGATCAGCTTTTCGTCAGCCGCTTTTTGCACAAAATAGCTTAGCGCTCCGCAATGGCTGCTGTTTACAGCCGTCACCATGCCGACTCCGTTTTTCTTTGCCATGTCCATTGCGCGGTCCATCGCCATATCACAAATCACATGGCCGAATCCGTCATCACCATCCAGTATCCCGGTCACAGGCCCGGTTTCTTTAAAAACAGGATGTGCTTCAGGGTTGACCCCTCCTGCCCTTAGCCTGTTTACATAGTGTTCTGTTCGCAGCACACCATGTGAGTGCACATTGCGTAAATCGGCGTGTACGAGGACATCTGCCACTTTTTCTGCGTCTCGTTCATTCAAATGGGCACAGGCCAGCTTTTGCCGAACAAGTTTCTTTGCTTCTTCAGCTGATATCATTACCGTGTTCAATCACATGCCTCCTTCCTCTTTCATTCTTTGGGCACTCTCAATAGAAAACCCTTACAAATATATTTATTTACGGATTATTTAAAATATTCTATACTTTATTTTGTCAGCTCTTTTGATGAAGATCCTGAACAATCTGTGCATGCTGCTGGTCTGTGAGTTTATAGAGAAAGCCGATAATGATCATCGCTAATGCCAAAGCTATAGCAGGATACAGAAGCAGCAGCGCTTTGATTCCGATCAGCGCCTGTGCTGTCTGGACAGCATTCGGCACATAGCCGATAATCCCTAAACCAATACCCGAGAGAAAACCCGACAATGACTGGGCAAGCTTTCTGGAGAAGTTAAAAAGTGAATATGTCGTTGCTTCTTTCCGTTCACCGGATTTCCATTCGCCATAGTCAATAATATCGGAGACAAGCGCCCACGTGATGCCATTTGGGATACTGATTCCGATAAAGGCGATGCTGGCAAGAATCGTAAACACATAAACGTTTGATGGAAGCATAAAGTTGACCAGATCCGCGGCCACACTGATGCCGAAGCCGATCATTGCCGTTCTTTTCTTTCCAAATATTTTGACGAGCTTTGGCAGAAATATGACGCCCAAAAAGGAAGAACCGATAATAATAAAGTTCATATACGCCATCAGTTCAACATTGCCTAGATTATATTGTGCGAAATAGACGAGCATGGCGGATTTAATATTGTATGCGGAAATTGAAAAAATCGTCATGAGGACAAGGGTTAACAGCGGTTTGTTTGTGATAAATGTTTTGACGACAGATGAGAGTGTTAATTTTTCTTTTGGCGCTTCCGATATGACAATGCGCTCTTTGCAGTTGCGGTAACAAATATAAAACCAAATCACGCCGAGTGCGGCGAACAAGCCCATGACCACCGGGTAACCGACCTTTGGATTATCAAACTTGACGAGCAGCGGCATCACGGCCACACTTGTGATAAACAAAGCCCCAAGTGATCCAATTTGGCGGAAAGTCGAAATGGAGGTTCGGTCCTCAGAGTTTTGAGTCATCGCTGCTCCTAATGAGCCGTACGGAATATTCACAAATGAATAGCCGATGCCCCAGATCATATAGGATGCATATGCATAAATGAGTTTTCCGGTCGTTGATACATTGGGAGACAGAAAGATAAGAACAGTAAGCACTGCGAGCACGATGCTTCCGATTAATAGATAAGGCCTGAATTTCCCCCGTTTGCCGATATGTTTGCGATAATCAATAGATGATCCGACAATCGGATCTGTTATCGCCGCAAACAGCTTGCTGACTAAAAAAATGCCGCCGGCCATAGCAGCCGGGATTCCCGCTACATCAGTAAAATACTTTAATAAATAAATTTGGCCGAGATCAAACATAAAGCCGTTGCCAAAATCACCAAAACCATAGGATATTTTCTCTTTCAATGAAAGCCTTTTCTCCGTTTCGAGTGACACAACCTTATTTGCTAGTTCAGTTCGCATCTTCCACCTCTGTGTTTAAAAATTTTCGGGTAGTGGCCCGCTCAGGATGACGCATGATCACGCCTAAGCGGACATGTGGTTATACGTTTGCTTTCTCTTCTTGAAATTGAAAGTAGTGTTTCGCATTGTCATAGCAAATTCCCCGAACAATGCTTCCCAAAAGCTCCATGTCACGCGGCACTTCACCGTTTTCCACCCATTCCCCAATCAAATTGCAAACGATCCGCCTGAAATATTCATGGCGTGTATAGGAAAGAAAGCTTCTGGAGTCTGTGAGCATACCGATAAAGCGGCTGAAAAGCCCGACGTTTGATAACGCTTTCATTTGCTCGAGCATCCCGTCTTTTGTATCGTTAAACCACCAGGCTGTGCCAAATTGTATTTTTCCCGGGGTAACACCGTCCTGAAAACTGTTGATCATGCTGGCGATGACATAGTTATCGTTTGGATTCAATGAATATAAAATCGTTTTCGGAAGCTTGTTCTTCATCTCAACTGAGTTCAGCAGCTTGTATAAAGGTTTAGCAATGTCTTCATCATTCATAGAATCATAGCCTGTGTCAGGTCCGAGCCTCTTCATCATTTTTGTATTCGTGTTTCTTAAGGCATTGATATGAAACTGCATCGCCCAATCGAGCTCCGCATACAAACTGCATAAAAACTGAAGCGTATACGTCTTAAATTTCTTCTCATCCTCATAAGAAATCTCTGTTCCTTGTAATCTGTCAGAAAAAATCCGTCCCGCTTCCTCTTTTGTCGTTTCAGCAAATACCATCGAATCTATCGCGTGATCAGACACTCTGCCGCCGGCTGAGTGGAAGAATCGCACCCGTTTTTCCAGCGCCTCTAGAAACTCATTATAGGTTGTAATCGGTATGGCTGCCGCATCTTCAAGTGCCTGCACCCAATCAGGAAAGCCTTCACGATTGATCTCAAGTCCCTTATCCGGCCGAAACCCGGGCAGCACGCTGACAGGAAAATCTTTGTCTTCTTTTAATAATAGATGGTATTCAAGAGAATCAACAGGATCATCAGTTGTGCAAACGACCTTTACATTTGATTTCACGATGAAATCCCTCGCGCCAAAGCCTTCTCCTTGAAGCAGTTCATTTGTCCGTTTCCATATCGCGGGCGCTGATTGCTCATTTACAATCTCATCAATGCCAAAATAACGCTGCAGTTCTAAGTGAGTCCAATTGTAGAGCGGATTGCCAATCGCCATCGGCACGGTTTTCGCCCAGGCCATAAACTTCTCCTCATCAGGCGCATCACCGGTAATGTATGTTTCTTCAATTCCATTGGCTCTCATGAGGCGCCATTTGTAATGGTCTCCATACAGCCAGGCTTCCGTGATGTTTTGAAATTTCTTATTTTCATAGATTTCTTTCGGGCTTAAGTGGCAGTGATAATCAATAATCGGCATGTCTTTCGCATGATTGTGATAGAGGCTGACAGCGGTTTCATTTTTCAGCAAAAAATGTTCACCCATGAAGGGTTCCATGTCCTCACCGTCTTTCATTCGATTTCAAAATGTTCACGTTAACATTTTGATTTAGCTTTATTTTACCTTTATATTCCTCTGCAATCAATCTCTTTTTTGAAAATGAATTGTTAACGTTAGCAAACACATAAAAAAAGACATTGCCGGAAAGCATCCCGAAAGGATGGCTTTTGGCAATGTCGATCCCACAAGAAAGGCTTAGTAAGCCAGGCTGAAAAGTCCTTTAATGTGTGTTAAGTAGCGTACGTTACTTGCTTCTTTCATCAAGGAAGCAGGAAGGCCTTTAAGCGGTGTAGAATTAGCACCAATGATGGCAACCGCATCTTTGCGTCCAAGGCTTGCAAGTGTACCAGAGTTTACTGGATTGAATGTTTCAAGCGTTTTGCCTTCTAAGTAAGCGAATAGGTTGTAGCCGATCAGCTCACCCATTTGCCATGCGATTTGTGCAGTCGGCGGGTATGGACGGCCGTCTGGCCCGAAGTAAACTGCGCTGTCACCGGCAACGAATACATCCTCATGAGATGTAGATTGCAGGAAGTCGTTTACTGTTGCGCGTCCACGGTTCACTTCAAGACCTGATTCACCGACTAATGGGTTGCCTTGTACGCCGCCAGTCCAAACAAATGTGTTGGCAACAACTTTTGATCCGTCTTTCAGATCAATCACGTTTCCTTCTACATTTGTAACAGGCAGGCCTGTTAAGAACTCTACGCCGCGTTTTTCAAGGCTTGCAGTCGCACGTTCGATCAGATCATCCGGAAGAACAGGAAGGATTTTCGGACCTGCTTCAACGAGCTTCAATTTGATTTCTTTATGGTCTACACCATATTTTTTTGCAAGGTTCGGCATGATGTCAGCAAGCTCACCGACAAGCTCAACACCTGTTAAGCCGCCTCCGCCGATAAGGATTGTTGCATCAGCTTCGTTTTTCGTTTTAGAATACTCGCGCACACGATCTTCAACATGCTGGAAGACTTTGTTCGCATCAGCAGCGGATTTCAATACCATGCTGTTTTCTTCAAGGCCCGGGATGCCGAAGTAAGCTGTTACAGAACCAAGGCCTACAACAAGCGCATCGTAAGATAATGTAGAACCGTCAGCAAGCGCAACTTCTTTTTTATCAACAGAGAAAGAGCTTACTTCCGCGATTTTAAGATCAATGTCTTTGCCTTTGAAAAGCTTTTCTAATGGCATTGCAACCGCTTTTTCAGACACGTTGCCTGCTGCAAGACGGTGTAATTCCGTAATGATTTGGTGAGTTGGGTATTTGTTTACCACTGTCACTTTTGCTTGTTCTTTTGTGTAATGTTTGCGAACTGTTAAAGCAGAAAGAACTCCGCCATAACCAGCGCCTAGAATGACAATATGTTTTGACATCGTATATCCTCCGTCCTTTATATCAATTTGAGTCTGAGATTATTTTTGGTTTTCGCGTTCGTTCATGACTTCAAGGTAGCTGTTAGCAAAACGGAACAGCTTTTGCGCTTGAGGGTCTTTCAGCATGCGCAACAGGCCGAATAGACCAATCGTTTCGTTGCTTGCATCAGCGCGGTCTTTCGCTTCGATTGCAGTCGCAGCCACTTCTTTCGCTGTTTCTTTTACAGGCTCAAGCATTTCAGTGATCGCACCGACAGTATCGCTTTTTAACACTTCGTCAGTTGCTACAGACTGAGCGAAATCATAAGACTTCGTTAAAATATTCACTAACTCAGTCAGCTTTGGAAGCTGGTCAACTAGAACAGTCAGTGATTCTTGAACTTCCGGCTTTAACAGCTGATCAATAAGATCTTGCTGGCTTTGGCTGACAGACGCATTTGTTTGATCGATTGTTTCTGGCATATCCAATTCTCCTTTACTATAAGCAGTTTGCAGATTTTTTTGGAAAGGGTAGTGCCTCTCCCTGGTCTCATGTTTGAAAGCATAAGAATAAGGATTGTGAATTCGTGCACAATCATTTACAAAAATAAATGTTTACTACCCAGTTTTTCATCTTGCCATATTCAGTATTATTTTTATCTCAAAAATAAACAATTGAATAAGTCAAAAATCCTTTACTCTCTCTGAAAATAGCAAACACAAAAAACTCCAATTCGATTACCTTCTATATGATAACACTTTTTGAACAAAATTTGAACGTGAATTGCTTCGATTATGAAATTAATTTAAATAAAGCCCGTATCATAACGTTTCTGCGGCACTAGTTATTGACAATCCGGCAATTTTCTCCCCTTCACTTGACCCATATTTCCAAAAGAGGAGCTCTTTTTCCTGTGATCGGGTCATTCGCCGGCAATGAGACCTGCTTGATCTGTTTCACCGCTTCGTCCCGTTCATTTGGCTCTCCCGTCTTCATATCGTACTGAACGCCTCCCGGATAAGCGCCAATAACGTTAAAATCGCCGCTCGCGCTTTGCTTTTTATGGCCAACTCCAGCTGGAATCACGACTGCGTCGCCCGATTTGAAGGGAATGGCAACTCCTTTTTCTCCCCCAAACTGAATCACAGCCTCTCCCCGGACAGCAACCAGGACTTCATGCGCATTGCTGTGATAATGATGGTATGGAAAAACACTTCCCGACCAGCTGTTTGACCAGCCATGCCGATTGACGATCCGCTCTGCCGAACCGGTGTCCTTGAGTGCGTTTTGATACACAACGAGCGGAAAATCAGGGTGGTTCGGAATCCTGCCGTCATCCTGAAAAAAGTAGGTCTGTGTCTCTGGTTCCATCAATGTCACCTCCATTTTTTGTCTTCCACACATTGCGGTTTGTAAAACATGCTTATTTTCTCACGACTTCATTGATCTGTGCGAGATCGAGTAGTATAGTATAAAAAATAATGCCAGAATGAGGGATATCATGAAAGCAATCATCATCGGAGTATTGGCTTCACTCTTTTTTGCCGTTACCTTTATTTTAAACAGAGCGATGGAATTATCCGGAGGCAGCTGGCTTTGGAGCTCTTCGCTGCGATTTATTTTTATGGTGCCGTTTTTATGTGTGATTGTCATCATGAGAGGGACATTCGCCCCACTCTTACTAGAGATGCGGAAAAAACCGTTTTTTTGGATCAAATGGAGCTTTGCCGGCTTCGTGCTTTTTTACGCGCCGATCACATTTGCGGCTGCATACGGTCCAGGTTGGCTCGTAGCCGGAACTTGGCAAATCACCATTGTAGCCGGCGTGCTCCTATCTCCTCTTTTTTATGTCAAAAAAGAGATGCCGGGCGGCCCGCAGCTCGTTCGGCAAAAGATTCCCCTTGTTTCACTTGGCACGTCCGTAATCATTCTGATCGGAGCGGCGCTCATCCAGCTTCAGCATGCAGAATCGCTTTCCGGAAAGATGCTGCTTTTCAGTGTGCTGCCGGTTGTCATTGCGGCTTTTGCCTATCCGTTAGGAAACCGGAGAATGCTCGAAGAATATGGAGGCCGGCTTGATACATTTCAGCGCGTGCTGGGAATGACCTTGGCGAGCCTTCCGTTCTGGCTGATCATAGCAGCTTACGGGTGGTGGTCAGACGGCCTTCCAACAGCGGGGCAAACCGTTCAATCCTTCTTCGTTGCCATCAGCTCAGGCGTCATTGCCACCGTTTTATTTTTCTGGGCAACTGATATGGTAAGAGACAATCCGCAAAAGCTCGCGGCCGTTGAAGCAACCCAATCCGGTGAAGTGATATTTGCGCTGCTTGGTGAAATCGTTCTGCTGTCAGGTGTTTTTCCATCCTTTTTATCATTTGCCGGTTTATTCATTATTATTGCAGGGATGGTGTTGCACACCTTTGCTTCACAACTGGGAAAACCGAAAAAGAACACACAGTCAAACCTGACCGCATAGCATCTGCAGGAGAATGGGCGAAAGCCTGTTCTCTTTTATTTTCGCTACCAAAAAGCATCTATTTCACGTTATATTTACATAAAGGATCATCCTACTTATATACTGAAAGGTGAATAATATAATGGAAGCAAACGATCAAACACATAACAGACCAGCCATCTCCTTCAGATCAGTCAGAAAAAGCTATGAACAAGATAGACAAACTTATGATGTATTGCAAGATGTCACCGGAGACATTCAACAGGGCGCAATCGTCGCCGTTTTAGGCCCTTCTGGTTCAGGCAAAAGCACCCTCCTGTCGATGTGCAATGTAATGAGAACGCCTGATAGCGGCGACATATACATATACGGAAAAGAAGTCCGAGAATGGAATGTCAATGAGCTGAGGCGAACGGCGGCCCTCGCGTTTCAATCGGCTCCCGTTCTTGACGAGACAGTCCGTGACAATCTTAGTCTGGTCCAAAGGCTGCATCAATCCCAGCAGCACTCTCCTGAGGAGCTCGCATCTCTTACAGGGCTACCGCCAGAGCTCTTAGACAGAAGCGCCAAGGATTTATCAGGCGGACAGCGGCAACGGCTGTCACTAGCCAGAACACTCGCAAACCCTTCCTCTATTCTTTTATTGGACGAAATCACATCGGCTTTGGACCCGGTTTCCGCTCTTGAGATTGAGGAACTGATCAAACGCCAGCATCAAGAGAAAAAATGGACGGTCATGTGGGTGACTCATAATATGGAGCAGGCGAAGCGAGTTGCCGACACCATTTGGTTTATGGCGGACGGACGGCTGCTGGAAATTGCTGAAACCGAAGCGTTTTTCTCCAATCCGCAGCATGAAGCAGCGAAAGAGTTTTTGAAGGGAGGGACCCGATAATGGATTACCTTTCTCTCTCTTTAACGATGATCTTTGTTTTGATCGCCTTGTTTTTATCCAAATCCTTTAAAGCCGGCGTTGAAAAAGACATGGTCATCGCCACGATCCGGGCCGCGGTACAGCTGCTTGTCATCGGTTATGTCCTATCGCTGATTTTCCGCGGAGACCACCCTGTTTTTATCTTGTTCATGATACTGCTAATGCTGGCAGTGGCGGCACAAAATGTCGTCAAACGAAAGAAAAATACGATCGGTTCGTTTTGGAAAGTATTCGTAGCGTTAGCGATTGTAGAAATGGTAACGCAAGGCATTTTGCTGTCTCTTCATATCATCCCGTTTACGGCCCGATATGTCATTCCGATCAGCGGAATGGTCATTGGAAATTCGATGGTGCTCGCAAGTCTGTTTTTAAACCGGCTTAGCTCAGAAATCGGTGTTCGCAAAGAAGAGATACAATTGATATTGTCTCTTGGAGGCACACCGAAGCAATCCATACAGCGTATTCTTACTTCAGCGATGAAAATGAGTATGATCCCGACGCTGGAAAGCCAAAAAACGCTGGGGCTTGTTCAGCTTCCAGGCATGATGACCGGCCAGATTTTAGCGGGCGCGGACCCGATTCAGGCGGTACGCTTTCAGCTCTTAATCGTATTTACAACGATGGCGTCAGCCGCGCTGACATGTGTGATCTTAAGCGTTCTGACATACCCTTCTTTATTTACAGCGCATCAGCAGCTGAAGGAAAATGGATAACCGAAAAAGATGAGCCCTTCCCGAAACGGAAGGGCTCACCTTTATTTCACGCCTAAAAAAGCGGTTGGATTCAAATAACAAATCTCATCAGCGATTTTTTGATTAAAATCAAATCCGTTTGCTTCAGCAGCTTTTTTTACCTCTGTCACATATTCCGTATATCCCTCAGTTACTGTCCCATTCTTTAACTGGCCGAAATCCGTCGAGACGCATATGCGATCTGTTCCCCATGTTTTCAGCACTTCAACTAAATCCTCGTGCCGGTCATAACCGATTTTGCTCATTAAAACAGCAAATTCAACATAGACGTTTTTGGAGGAAGACAGCATATCAATGACCTCAGCGATTGTAAAATTTGTACACTGGTAAAACGGGTGCGTAATCATCAGCTTACATTTTTGCTTTTCTGTTTCTTCAATCAGCATATACACTTCTTCTTTTGAGGAATGGCCTGTCGCTAATGGAATGTTAAACGCCGATGCTACTTGAATGACTTCCTTTGTTTCTTGACGCAGTTTTCCGTTTTCGCTGACCCTTTCATATTTCACTGTATGTTCAGCTAAAACAGGATGAGATGTGGTTTGTTTTGTTTTTGGTTTGTTTGACGGCAAGGTCAAAGTGGGAAACCAAATCATCATTGAAGAATGATCCGGACTGTTCGCAGCAATCGCTGCTTCCACCACCGACCGGTTAATGCCGCCGTTGTACTGGTTTAATGTAATAGATCCAAAGAGCGGCAGCCCCATCTCCCGGGCCGTGCGCGCAAGCGGCGTTGTGGCCATCAAGTGGCTTTTCATAACGGCTGCCCCATTGTTCGCTTTTAGTTCTTCACCCAGATTAAAAATCGTATATCTTCTATTATACGTATCAGGCCATGCGTGGACATGAAGATCTAAAAATCGCTCAAGTTTCATTTGGCTGTCACTTCATTCTCCCAAGGTCGGTGATACTTATACATGTCACGCGCTTCTTTTAAATGTACGCCCCGCGAAACGGCTTCTTTGATTTTCTCTTCTGTTTCTTCAATGGCTCTAGAACGCTTGATGACTTCTTCGGCAACGTCTTGGGGAATGACGATCACGCCATTTTGGTCCGCGCGGACAAAATCGTTCGGCTGAATGACCGTGCCGCTAATCGTGACAGGGACCTGATGGGCTGTCTTTTTCGTCCGGCCTTTTCCCGTTTTCATATAGACAGAAGTACTGAACATGGCGTACTCCGTTTCCCGAATATAATCAATATCACGGCAAGCACCATCTATTACAGTGCCCGCGATTTTCTTTTGAATCGCCAATTGGGTTAAAATATTGCCCCATACAGTACAGTCCGTACGGCCGTTATTAGCAAGAATAACAACTGAACCCTCTTCGGCCTCATCAATAAAATCGGCTGCCTTGGCAACTTGCTGTTCCTCTTCGCTCGGATCTCTGTATTCCACTGTAAACGCTGTTCCGCAAATATCAGCAGACGTGTTTCTCGGTACGATACCGCTTAATCCGCCATCTATGTTTAAACTATCCAATGCGTCGGAAATCGTCGGCGTATCAAACGATTTCAATTCTTTTATGATTTGTTGATGATCCACTTATTTGGCCTCCCTAGCAATTTTCAATGATGGCATTTGCCGTTTCTTTTGTGCTTGCGATCCCGCCTAAATCGTACGTAAGCGTTTTTCCTTCTTTTAATACTTTGTTGACAGCGTTTTTGATCCGCATGCTTTCTTCCATAAAACCGCAATGCTCAAGCAAAAGAGAAATGGTCAAAAATTGCGCCATCGGATTCACTTTCATATTTCCGGCATGTTTTGGCGCTGAGCCGTGTACCGGTTCAAAATATGCATTCTCGTAGCCGAAGTTAGAACTCGGCGCAAGGCCTAAGCCGCCCATAATGCCCGCCCCGAGATCAGAGAGGATGTCGCCGAATTGATTTTCACTGACAATGACGCCGAAATGTCCCGGATCTTTTACCATCCACATCGCTGTCGCATCAACGTTTTGGACCTCCCAATCCACTTCTGGATAATCCTTCGCCACTTCTTCTAAAATGGTTAATGCAAACTGACCGGACTGCCTCATCACATTTGGCTTATCTGACCACGTCACTCGCTGGTAGTTGTATTTTTTCGCCCATTCAAAGGCAAACTTCAACAATCGCCTTACACCATTTTTCGTAATCAGGCGAATCGCGGCGCCGCCATCCTCTTCTCCGTCAAGCTGCCAGTTATTTAGTCCGTTCTTGTTTGCCTGAATAAAATCATACAAATCTTTGGGAATCGGTGAAAAGTCGAGTCCCGCATAAAGTCCCTCTGTGTTTTCGCGGATGACGGTCATTCTAAACTTTTTTGAATGCTGATGGTCTAAGCTGTAAGCCGGACGCACATTGGCGAACAATTGTAATTTTTGTCTCAGCTGGATGACAGGTGAAACATACTTCAGGTCTTGACCTTGCAATGACGGATCTAATTCTTTTAGGCCCTGAGCATGAGGTTTGCTGGTAATTGCGCCCAATAATGTCACATCACATTTATCAATTAAATCCCACGTTCTTTGCGGAACCGGATCCCCTTCTTTTTTCCAAAACTCCCATCCGATATCACCAAACTTCAGATCAATATCGACACCTAATCGGTCAAATACCGGCAAACTGCATTCGATCACTTCAGGACCGATTCCGTCTCCTGGTAAAACTGCTGCTGTTAATTTTGCCATATGTTTTTACACCTCTGCTCCAAAATGTGAATCAATAAATTTCTCGATTACTTGTTTGACTTCTTCTGGTTTTTCACCAAACATGCGCATACCGCTGTTTTGGATAAAATCGATGTTCGCCTGCGGCAGATATCTTTCAAAATATTCAGATTCCTCTTGTCCTAATAATATTGATTCTTCGCCGAAAATGATTTGAATCGGCGACTTCATCTGTTCATGATATGCTTTTCCGTTATGGTTGATAATGGCTTGGACACCGGCTTTCATTTTGGCAACGGCGATCGCCTCATCTTCTCTGTCTGTCGTCTCCAACTGGAATAACGGCAGCTCGCTTTCTTTGACGACCCACGGCACTAGACCCGCTTGAAGCCCTTTGATGCCAAATTTGTCGCAAAGCATATACCATGTGGAAAAGACGGCCTTTAATTTTTTATTTGGGCAAAGCATGGTGGATACCAACAAAACAGGAGTGTCTGCGTATTCATTGAACGTGCTTAAATACTGAGCCATCATCCCGCCAAGAGAAAAGCCCCAAATCATATAAGGGGTAATGTTGTTCTTTTCGACATAATCATGTGCCCACTGAGCCAATTCAGGAACGGTAAATGTATCTTGTCCCTTATGTTCCTGTATCAGTTTTTCCGGGACATCTAAAATCAGAAATGTATAGTCGTTCAGGTACGGTGCAAGTGATACCAGCCATTCTTCCCGGCTTAATGCGTCTGCGTCCATTCTCGGCAAAACCAAAATCACTCTGTCTCCGGTTCCTAACTCCAGCTTCCAGCTGCGTTTTGCGTTTTCTTTGTTCATCATCATACTCATCCTACTTGACTCAGCTCGGTGCTTCGCAGCGCAAACTCCGCACGATGAACCAACGTCTGTTTTTCTAAAATAACGAGTAAATCCAATAATTTAAGGCCGCTTGATTGCGCCATTCTATCGAGCTTGTCTAATACATCTAAATTCAAATTATGCAGTCCCGACAAAATCCCTTCTTCTTTGTCATAGAAGGAATTCTCTGACGTATCGTTAATGAATAGGGTGTAGGCTTGTCTTGATAGCTGGATTAATTCACAAATGTCATATTTTTTGCTGAGGTCTAAGCGGTTGAGTATCGCTGCAAATGTCTCGATGCACAGGTTACCAGGCCCTTTTCCAAAACCGTATAAACTTCCGTCAATGAACTGGACACCGCATTGGATCGCATCAATTGCATTTGCCGATGCAAGGCCTAAATTGTCATGAGGATGAAAACCGAGTTCTACAGATGAATGTTCTTTCAGCTTGGTAAATAAAGATGAAACAGCAGGCGGCATCATGGCTCCGTTGGAATCAGCCAAGTAAATGTAATCGGCTCCCGCCTCTATTACTTTTTCTGTAAATACAATGATGTCTTGGATATTGGCGTGACTTGCTCTAATTAAGTTTGCGCTGACATGAATGCCGTGCGCTTTCAATTCTTTGATGACCGGAAGACTGGCATCCGTTTTCGCAAGAGGAATGCATAAACGAACCATACCGACAGATGGGTGCTTCATCCGTTCAAGAAATTCTTCTTGATATTGTGCCGGGTGCAGCATGAGCACCAATTGTGAGCTTGACCCCGACCCTATCGCGGAAGCCATCTCTTCTATGTATTCAATCGGACAGCAGCTTTGAAGATTCATTCCTTCGTGTGAAGACACATAACCAATTTCGATAAAATCAACATTCGCTTTTGAAAGTCCGCTGACGACTTGGCGGGCGGCATCTAAATTGATCTTCGCCCCTTCAACATGAACTGATTCTCTTAACGTGACATCCATTAATTTTATACTCATCTTAAAACCCCTTTTTGATTGGATTTGATGCTATACCGCTTCTTTTTTGCTTGTCTTTACCGCAGGCATGACAGACTGACGTCTTTGAAAAATATTATTTAATACAATCGCACCGATCGTTAAGAAAGCCCCGCCCGCTTCAACAGGCGACATTCTATACCCTGCGATGATGGAAATGATAAACGAGACAATCGGAACCAAGTTCATAAACAAAGAACCATTGATTGGTGTCAATATCTTATTGCCGATATTCCATGCAAATACGCCGATTACACCTGCAAAAATACTCATGTAAATCATTTCCCACTTGATGTCCATGACTTGATCGACAGAAGGCACTTCCACTTTTCCTAATAGTACGAATATTAAAATAACAACAATAGACGTAATATTTCCGAAAATACAGCTCAAAGCCGTGTAACGCAAGGATGACCATTCCGGAAAGCTGCTGCCTCCAATCGTATAAAGAACCCAGGCTAACACGCTGATTGACATGAGAATAATAGGAACTGCCTGCTTATTACTGTCTGCGAAGAAAGCAATATCTCCCTTTGTCACGACCAGCAGCACACCGATGAAGGACACCGCAACCAAAAGCAATGTAACATTCGCCGGCCTGTTCTTTTTGTACACCCATAAAACAAGCAATGACACCATTGGGATCAGCGCCATTAAAATAGAGCCTAAAATAGCCCCGTTATCGCCCGCCATCTTTTGCCCTAAAAATACAAGAAAATTATAAGCGCAGAATGCCATACTCCCATAAAACCAGATTGGAACCAGTTTCCCTTCTGTTTTAAAACTTTTGGCCCCCTCTGTAAAAAACAGAATGACAGATAGCACCACTGCCACAATCAAATAACGTATCAATGTAAAAAAGAATGGATCAATATGTTTCAGAGCTCTTCCGGCGACAGGCCACTGCGCTCCAAAACAAATACCTGCAATCAGGCAAAAAAGCACGCCTTTTTTAAAATGCGATGTTGTCATGTTCTCACTCGCTCCTTTTGTGGTGAAATACTCCCAATTTTCTCCTTTCCATAAGATATTTCCTAATATACACAGATGGGTAATATTTGTAAACTATTATTTTCAAAACATTTTTATTTTTATAAATTTTGAATTTATAAGTTTCGGCTCACGAATAAACAGTCTTAAACCTGCGTCATGTCGGGATTTTACGCTTTTTGGAAACGTGAACATTCCGCATTATTATTTTTCACAAAAAATAAATTCTTTTATTTTTTTGGTGAATGTAAACAAAAATAAAGAAAATATTGAAAGCAGAATGTAACCCATATAGAATGTAAAAGTGACATAAGAAATTTAGAAAATTTTGAAAGGTCGTTTTATCAAATGCAAAAATTATATTTTTCCAGCTATATCGGTGCCCAAAAACCTGAAACCATTGTCAATAAACAAAACGCCTGTCCTTTTTGTGACCGAGATAACCTCACCGGCATTTTAGAAACAGAAGGGGATATGATTTGGCTCGAAAATAAATACCCTACCATCCAGGATACGTACCAGACGCTGATTGTTGAGACAGGCCAGTGTGACGAAGATATAACGACTTACAGCATTCAAAAAATGAGAAAACTGATACAGTTTGGTTTAGAGAAATTAATACATATGGAGAAAGATCCTCAATACAAAAGCGTCATATTGTATAAAAACCACGGCCCGCTTTCTGGCGGCAGTATAAAACACGCCCATATGCAGATTGTCGGATTGAAACATGCGGATTATATGGAATCACTTTCATATGAGAATTTTCTGGGGATCAAGGTTGCAGAACATCCTAATAAAGCTGAATTCAATCTGTCGAGCGATCCGATTATGGGTTTTACGGAAATGAATGTGATCATTAGTGACTCGCTGGAGAATACTGACCTGATGGCTGATTATATTCAAACAGCTGTTACCTATTTGACCCAAGATTTCAGCTATAAATGCACAAGCTATAATTTATTTTTCTATCATACAAATCAAAAGATCATCTGCAAAATCGTGCCGCGATTCGTTGTTTCCCCTTTCTTCGTTGGCTATAAAATCCCGCAGGTCTCGGTAGATCAGCGTTTGCATGAAATAAAAGAAGAATTGCAGACAAAATTGAATGCCTCACGAAAAGAAAACAATGTGCTATGAAAACATAATGCTTCGAAGTTTGACAGTATAAAAACAGCTGATGGGTATAAATGCGGGGAGGCTTCAGGAGCCGTTTTCACTTTCAGATGCAAGCTTCAGTCTTTTGCCGGCATACAAAAAGCCGCTTCCTTTCGGAAAAGCGGCTTTTGTACTGGTTATTCTTTTTCTTCATAATACTTAGACAGCTCAATAATCATCGCGCCCATCCGTTCAATCTCCGGAGCGAGCAATCTTGTCATGCCTTCTTCCCTCAGCGCTTCCGCGGTCACTTTGCCGACAGCCGCAGCGATAGCGCGCTCTTCGAATACAGCCTTCACTTCATTGATATAGCCGCGCTCCCTGGCAAAGTCAAACAGGGAACGAACCTGAATGGCCGTTGTAAAACAAACGGCGTCGATCTCACCATTCATCAGCTCCCGGCATAACTTATCCACTGTTTCCTTCTCAGGCGGGATATGCTGATAAGGCAGAATCGGCAGGACAGACGCGCCCTTTTCTTCAAGAAATGCCATGAGGGCCGGCGCATTTTCTCCATGAAGCTGCACCATGACTGTTTTTCCAGAAAAATCGTGGGGCTCCAGAGAACGGATTAAGCCTCTTGTTGTCCCGTCTTCATCAGAAGCTTGGGGTGTGATCCCAAGCTTTTTCAGCACAGACAGCGTTTTGTATCCCCGGCATGCCGCTTTCGCTTGGCGAATGGCCTGCAGAAACTCATCTTTCAGACCGATTTTCTCTGCCATATCGACAAGCGTCTCCGTGCCGATGCCTGTCGTGAAAATGACCCAGTCAGCTTTCTCCTCCACAAACGTCCGCAAATCCGGCTCCACCTGCTTCTCTGCTAAGTAAACCGTTCCTTGGAGAGGACGGATGACAGGTGTTCCGCCCTGTTTTTCAATGATTGTGCTGATCTCTTCCGTTTTTCGGGAGCCCCCGATCGCCACGCGTTTTCCATGTAATCCTTTTCCCATACCCGCTTCCTCTCCTCTATGCATATGTTTTTATGTATACGAGCTTAATAAAGCTATTGTGGCGCAAACCAAGGGAGAAATCAAGATCAACCTAAGCCCCTAAAATCCATTGAATACGCCGGCAGCTTGCTGTAATATAAACAGCAGACATGTTTTCTAACGGAGGTTCGCCATGGACACAAAAGAAGAATATGAGACTAAAGGCTTCGATACAACGATCGTTTACGAATTCAATGAATACCCGGACGTCCGCAGCGGGCGCTGCGATAACTGTGATTACACACTGTTCAAAAGCTCTGTTAAAGGCGGAAAATTTCTAAGAGAATGCCGGAGATGCGGAATGAAAAAGAACATTTAAACAAAAAAACCGAAATCGAATGTTTGATTTCGGTTTTTGTGATTTATTGTGTAACCGCGGATTTTTTCATAAACGCTTCAATCTCAGCTGCCGCACGCTCCGCTCCGCCCGCCTCTTTTACATCCTTTCGCATGTTCTTGACGCGGTTTAACACCCCTGGATCACCGGATACAGCCTGAACCGCTTCCTGAAGCTTAGAAACCGTTACTTCCTCTTTCGGCAAATAAACGCCGAGGCCTAAATCATCGACACGCTTTGCGGTGAGCTCCTGCTCATACATTTGCGGAATAACAACAAGCGGCACAACGGCATTCATCGCTTCCATCGTACTGTTCATCCCGCCATGAGAAATAAACAAATCGGCTTTCGCCAACACCTCAAGCTGCGGCACGCTTTGGCGAATGGTAAAGTGAGCAGGGATATCATCCAAGCTTTCAGGATCAATCGTTTTCCCGACCGACATGATCACTTGCCACGAAGAATCCCGAAATGCCTCGATGCACATCTTGTAAAATTCCGGCCATGCGTTAAACGCCGTTCCCAATGAAATCAGCATAAGCGGGCGATCACCCTTTTCAATCAACAGGCTTTCTTGTTCCGTCCGTTTTCCAAGGGAAGGGCCGACAAAACAGAAACGGTCATCGAACGTCTCATGCTGGATTTGAAAAGACTTCGGCATAAACACAATATTTAATGGTTCCGGCACAGCTAATTGTTCAAATGAAACAACCGGCAATTGCTCTTGCTCCAAGTAGGCTTTAAATTCAGCCTCGGCCTCTTTTATCATTTTCAGCATGTCTTCGCTTCCGAGCTGAAAGGATTCATTTTGGGCATAGGATGAACAAAGCTTGACAGCGGGCACATGAAGCTTGTCAGCAAACAATTTTCCAGCCAGCGCGACAAAATCATAGATGATCAGATCAGGCTGATCATCTTGATATAACTCCTCAAGCTGCGGCAGGATGCTCAGTGATTCTTTTAAGAGAATGAGCGGCGCGTCATTCTTTTCCATCTTCTCCCTGATTTGTTTAGGGTCAATATTCAAGGATGTACGATAGATCAATGCTTCTCCGCCGGCTTGCTGTACAGCAGGCGCGAACTCCTCCGTCGTGGCATAGGTGACACGATGCCCTCTCTCACAAAGCTTCTCTACTAATGCAAGCGTAGGATTGACATGCCCGTACGCCGGGATATTGATCATCGAAATATGGTACTTTTTCATGAATCTCCATTCTCCTTCTCTATTAAATTTTCACACGGAAGCTCTTTAATCCGTATATCACGCTGTTTTCAATCGGTGTGATACTGACACATTCCATATGAGGAAAAGCAGAAACCAAAGACGTTAACGCGATATTCGCTTCAAGACGGGCAAGGGGCGCCCCAAGACAAAAATGGATGCCGTGCCCAAACGCGATATGCGGATTGGGATGGCGGTGAATATCAAACAGGTGTGGCCTGTCAAACTTCGCTTCATCACGATTTGCTGACGCCACAAAAGCCAGAACCATATCACCTTCTTTCATGTGGTGTCCCCCGATCTCTGTATCTCGCTTGGCAATGCGCCTCAAAACCGGTGCTGGCGCCCTGAAACGCAGGGCTTCCTCCACTGCCTGAGGCATGAGTTCAGGATGGCTCCGCAGTTCCTCATAAACATCCGGCGTTTCCAATATGCTGTACATTGCATTTGAAATCAGGTTTGTTGTGGTTTCATTCCCGGCCACCAATAGCAGCGTGCAAAACGGAATCAACTCTTCTCCTGACAGCTTCTCGCCTGTTTCTTCCGCTTTCACTAAAATTGAAATGATATCCTGTGCCGGTTTGTTTCGCTTTTCTTCTATGATGTCGGCAAAGAACGCGGCCAGTTCTTCCTCGCACTTGTTTCGTTCTTCCATAAAGGCTTTTTCAGCTTCTTCACTTTTATCCTTCGGCGTGCTGACCAGAAGATCAGACCATGTTTTAAACCGATCCATATGCTCAGAAGGCACCCCGAGCAGCTCAGATATCACGATGACCGGAAGCGGATATGAAAAATCGCGCACAAGATCAAACTCGCTTCGCCCCTGAAACGTTTCAATCAGTTCATCTGTGATCTCCTGAATTCTCGGTTCCCATTGCTTCATCACACGCGGCGTGAAGGCTTTATTCACTACAGAACGGATTTGCGTATGCCTTGGCGGGTCCATGTTAATGATGGAATTTCCAATAGCGCTTGACTGCTGCGGCATATAACTGGAAAACAGCTCTTTATCGCCAATGACTTTTTTGACATCATCATATAGAAAAACGCTCCACACTTGGTTTTCTTCATCATAGGAAACAGGCGCATCCTTTCTCATCGATTCGTACCACGGAAACGGATGATAAGCATCCTGTTTGTTTTTTCCATTGAGCAGTGCTCGCTGCAAGGCTTGCCGCTGGTTCAGCACATTCATGTATTGTCACTCCCCTTGAAAGAATTCAGCAAATAACGTTCGTCTTCACCTCCCGCTTTCGAGAAAGAGAGGGACAATCAAGTATAGACAGATTGATAACAGCAGGCAGGCGATCACGATGTCCAATGCAGGCATCATATATTCCCTCTCGAATTTCGTTCATCTTACCATAATCTCTCAATTTTTTTCTATTCTGCACCCCTCCTTTGGCTCACAACGTGACCTTAGACATAAGCATGCAAATTCAATATGCATTCAATTGCACACGTTCCAATAAGAAAATCCCCCTATTTTCAGCCAATAGCACTAACTCTCAAAAATGACTTTTCCATTATGCGAACTATCTGACTCTATGATGAACTAAAATGTGGCAACTCTAGACCCTTTTTAAAAAACAAGATGTCGGCAGCTGATTAGAAGGAAAAGTGAAAACAAAAAACCAGCCATAAAACTCGCATCGTAAAACATATTACGCTATAAAAAAAGAAAGAACCCGGAAGGCTCTTTCTTTGCTTAGTCACATATCGTTCTCTTGTCCGGATGGCGCAAAAAGTCAAACAGCATGCTGAGCTGTGAGGGTGTGTTTCGTTTTGGAGAAAGCGGCGGGAGCCTGTCTTCCGGAAAAAAAGCGGCATGATTCGTCTCAATTCCTGTTTCACCATGTCCCCCTGTTATGCTGCATTCAATGAATATCTTATAATAGTGATACGGCTGAGGCGGATGAGTGTGCTTATGGCTGTCTAGCACGGCCAGCAATCGAGACGGTTCTGTGTCATACCCCGACTCTTCTTTGATTTCCTTGATCACGTTTTCAGCCGGCGATAACCCAATCTCACAAAACCCACCCGGCAGTGACCACAGCTCATCATGCTTCTCCCGAACAAGCAAAATCTGATTGTCTCGGAATACTGCGCCGCGCACATCCGCTTTTGGTGTCGGATAGCCTTTCTCGCCCTTCCATAAATCAGTGATGACTTCCATTTCCGTCTGTGAGTAATCCGCCATCATCTCTACGCTGAGCTTCATCAGCTCTTCGTACCTTTCCCTGTCATACACATCCTTGGAAAAAGCGAGTCCCGCCTGTGCGATCGCCCGAATCCGCAGCGCCCGTTCCAGCCATTTGGTTTGCACTTTGATCACTCATCCTTTCACATGATTTGTCACTATAAAAAAGCACGTTTCCCACTGATGAAAACGTGCAACTGTCAATCTATTTCTAATCTAACTTCACCAAATAATCCATATTGTCCTTCACTCTCTCTTCAAAATTACTGCTTGTGATATCAGCTAAAAACGGATTATATACCAGTGTGTAATGTTTTTGTTCTCCTTTAGGGATGACATAACTGAGTACACCTGTAACCTTTTTCCCTGATATTAGTGTTCCTTCCAAAAGTATTCTGCCCTGCTCTTCAATAGAATAAACTGGCCGGACTGATTGATCATTCTTATCTTTTAAGTCTAACCCCATGAAATTGTAGCTTATCGAGTCTTTCCCTATGTTTTCTATCGTAACTTCTATAATGAGCCGTTCCTCATCTTCTTTTAATGTTTTTGACTTAGAGTCTACAGCTCCTCCAATTTCCGTATATTCACCTTTTTGCACGCTATCAACTTTATTCACTGTAAAATTCGTATGTCCTGCTTTAAACGTTTCTCCTATTTTATGTATTTGATCATCTTGTTTAATCTTCGGCTCACCGTGTTTTTTCAATTCCTTATCAATTTCCTTTTTAAGCTCTTCTTCCGATTTTTTCTCTTTCGGTTTTTCTTTTTCTGACGCGTCACTCGATTGGCTGCACGCGGAAAGCGCAAGCCCGATCGTCAGGGCAAATAATAGTATTAAGACTTTTTTCACGACTGTTCCCCCATCTAAAGTAATCGATTTCTATTATAATCAGGTTTTACCTTTTCCTGACAGGTAAGAAAGTAATGATTTTATCTATTTTATCCATTACCAACTGACTCTTTTCTGGTGTTTGAACATTTTTCACTAGTTCATTAGTCCTTTTTATCAAAAAACCCGAGCTGGCAGCAGCCGGCTCGGGCAGGTGGTCAATCTCGCTTATTCATGTCCCTTTTCTCTCGAGGTTCCTGTTGTTGTTTTTGATGCTCCGGAGGCTGAGTCGTGCGTTCCATCTCCTTTGTATCCTGTCCCATTCCTTTTAAAAACGAGAAAAGCAGTGTAATGGATTTGTTGATTTCCGGGTCTTTGAGCGAACGGATGATATCGAAATAACCTGTTTTCTCTTCGCTGTCCTTCTGTTCCACCGCGTTTGCCACACCCGCATTCACTTTCAAAATGAGGGGCTCCAGCTGTTTCACATCCAGCATGCCGAGCGTTCCAAACAGAAGAAGCAGATTTTTCAGCGTATTGGCCGTTTCCTCTGTATCTGCCTTTTTCACTAGAATATCGAGGACTTTATCCCCTTGGCCAAAAAGGCCGCGGAGCAATGGCAGGGCGCCGCGCTCGTTCATGTGGCCGAGCATTTGCAGCGTTTCTAGAATGGCTTCCTTATTTTCAACTAATGCATCTTCAATTTCTTTCATATCACGCTTACGCTGATCCTCTTCGGTTACTTGGATTTTCTGGATTTGTTTAATTGCTTTAGCCATTACGCCCAATCCCCCTTTTCACTGCGTCGCCAGGGAATATATAATCCTTCCGCGCCCATTTCTTTTGCACTTGCACACCGATTTGCGGCTGCGGGTTGCCATTGCGGTGATTGATTTTAGGGAGCGGGTTGGTTCCGTCGCGCTTCAAAATTTCCATTTTGGCTGATGTTTCTTTGTATGCCGGCGTATCGGTATCCTTATCTGCATGGCTGCTAGTTAACAGGTTGATCGCTGCTTCCCCTGAATCGTTCATTGGCAGATATACTTCCTTCCCTTTGACACGATCAGTGATCAGACATTTCACTTTGACATTTCCGAAAGGCGATGTGAGTCTGACGAGTGTTCCGTCCTCAATTCCCCGTTCTGCCGCTAGCTCAGGAGAAATTTCTAAGAATACTTCCGGTGTTTTCTCCGAAATCCCTTTTGATTTGTAGGTTAAGTTTCCTTCGTGGAAATGTTCTAAGAGCCGCCCATTGTTGACGTGGATATCATATTCCTCACCGAATTCATCAGGCTCCGTCCACTGAACAGGATAAAGAATGGCTTTGCCGTCCGGAAAAGGAAACCGCTCTGTAAAGAGTAAAGGCGAATCCTTTCCATCAGCGCTTACAGGCCATTGCAGAGAATTGTAGCCTTCAAGACGTTCATAGGTAACGCCGGCATAAATCGGCGACAGCATCGCTGCTTCCTCCATAATGTCACTAGGGTGTTCATAGCACCAGCCAGCGCCAAGCTTATTGGCTACTTCCATAATAATTTGCCAATCAGGCTTTGATTCGCCCAACGGTTCAAACACCTGATACAGCCGCTGAATACGGCGTTCTGTATTGGTAAAGGTTCCCTCTTTTTCGAGACTTGGGCTCGCAGGAAGAA
Source organism: Bacillus vallismortis (assembly GCF_004116955.1). Lineage (NCBI taxonomy): Bacteria > Bacillati > Bacillota > Bacilli > Caryophanales > Bacillaceae > Bacillus > Bacillus vallismortis. The sequence goes on from NZ_CP026362.1 coordinate 2,233,458, forward strand.
CAACATCGGCAAACTCGGCTGTTCGTGATAGGAAAATGTCCTGCACCACAAAAAAATCAAGCTTTTCATATGCGGCGTGCACATGATTGATGTTGGAATCGACAAGACCCATTTCTTCCCCTTTTACATACATCGCTTTCAGCTGGCCTGAATGGATTTTTTCAATCATTTCGTGATTGGTCATGCCCGGCTCCTTCGGCATCGGCACACCCCATGCCCGCTCGTATTTTTGGCGGACTTGTTCATCCGTTACATTTTCATAGCCAGGCAGTTTGTTAGGCATGCTCCCGAAGTCACTCGCCCCCTGCACGTTGTTATGGCCGCGCAACGGATAAGAGCCTGTGCCCGGTTTTCCGTAGTTTCCTGTCACAAGCAGCAGATTCGAGATCGCCGTGCTCGTGTCGCTTCCGCCAATATGCTGTGTCACGCCCATTGCCCACAATGCGCATACACTGTCTGCTTGACCAATCATCTCGGCCATTTGGATGAGCGTTTCTCGATCTATTCCGGTTTTCTTCTCCGCATATTCAAGTGTGTACGGCGTGAGGCTTTTCACATATTCATCCCGTCCGTTCACTTTTTCTCTTAAAAATCGTTCATCAGCCTTGCCGTTTTCAATCAAATATTTGGCAATGGCATTCAGCCAGACGATATCTGAACCTGCACGTGGCTGAACAAATAAATCAGAGCGCTCTGCCATTTCGTGCTTTCTGATATCCGCTACGATCACTTTTTGCCCTTTCAGCTTATGAGCCCGTTTAATGCGCGTGGACAAGACCGGATGGGACTCTGACGTGTTTGAGCCGATAATCAATACAAGATCCGCTTGCTCGATATCTGTAATCGACCCTGAGTCACCGCCATAGCCAACTGTCCGGAACAGGCCGGCAGTTGCGGGAGATTGGCAATAGCGCGAGCAGTTGTCCACATTATTTGTGCCGATGATTCCTCTGGCCAACTTTTGCATAAGGTAGGATTCCTCGTTTGTGCATTTAGAGGATGTAATAAAGGCCAGTGAATCAGGGCCAAACGAGTCTTTCAAATCGGTGAACTTGCTGGCGATCAGGGTTAACGCTTCCTCCCATTCCGCTTCACGGAAATGGTCGCCTTCGCGGATCAGCGGCTTTGTCAGGCGCTCCTCGCTGTTTACGAAATCCCAGCCAAACTTTCCTTTCACACAGGTAGAAATGCCGTTCGCCGGCGCTTCCTCCTGCGGCTCGACTTTTAGAATGTCTCTGCCCTTTGTCCAAACATCAAAGCTGCAGCCGACCCCGCAGTATGTGCAGACGGTTTTCGTTTTCTTGATTCGTTCATCACGCATGGCGGATTCCATATCAGAAATGGCAAGAATGGAGCCGTAACCTGTTTCTACGCCTTTTGTGATCTCGATCATCGGACGCAGTGTTTCGTCATTGATTCCTGTTAAATATCCAGCTTCCCCTTCCATTCCTTTTTCCATCATCGCATTACATGGACAAACCGTTGAACAGTGGCCGCATGACACACACGACGACTCATTGATCGGCACATCATTATCCCAAATGACGCGCGGTCGTTTCCGCTCCCAGTCAATGGTCAGTGTTTCAGTCACCTGAACGTCCTGGCACGCTTCAACACAGCGGCCGCACAAAATACACTGATCCGGATCGTACCGGTAAAACGGATTTGATTCATCCTTATGGTAAGGCTTCTGATCGAACGGGATGCTTTGGTGATTGACTTTCATTTCTTTCACCGTATTATGTATTTCACATCCCCCGTTGTTGTAATCGCAAACTGTACAATAAAGCTCATGATTATATAAAATCTTGTCCATCCCAATGACCTGCGCTTTTTTCACATCAGGCGAAAGCGTATCAATGACGTCTCCATCCTTTACTTCAGCGGAGCACGACCTCTTTAGCTCACCATTGATGCTGACGATGCACGTATCACATGTTTCAATCGGCCCTAAGCTGGGATGATAGCAAACTTGCGGCACTTCAATTGAACTGTTGTTCAAGAGCTGAAGCACCGTCTGGCCTTCGGACACTTCCATTTCAACGCCGTTTATTGTGATTTTTTTCTGTTCAGCCATCTCCATTCCCCTTTCTTGCTTGTGTATATACCGAATTACCCATTTCTGTTCCCTTACAAGTGATCAATAAAACATCCAAAGCGCACTAAAAGGTTTTATCCCAATTACACCGGGAAACGGGATGGTAGATAAAAAAGGAGGGATCGCATGAAAAAAACAATGTCTGTTCTAACAGCGGCAGCCGCACTGTCAGGCACTCTATCCGGCTTTGGCGCAGCCCCCTTTCCAAATCAAACTCAAGCAGCCACGCTCTCCGAAGACACGAATCAATCTGCCGACGAGCTTGTCAAAGATCTCTATAACACCGCCTATAAAGGGGAAATGCCTAAGCAGGCGCAAGGCCTTGTCATTAACAAAAGCACGAAAGGCGACGTCCATGCCGCATTAGGGGAACCGGAAAGGCCGATTGCCGGAGACAATCGATTTGAATTATATCGCTGGAATATGGGGCAGCCGGGCTACGGGTTTTCCTACCATCAAGACATGACCATTTCAGAAATCCGCTACTTTGGAACCGGCGTGGAGCGGCAGCAGAATGTAGGCGGGGTTACCCCGGAAGTGCTGCGAAATGAATTAGGCCGCGCAAATCGAGTATTAACCGTCCCATTCACCGACGAGATCGATTATGTATATGATACAGGCCAATATGAACTCCATTTTGTAATGGGCACGGACCAGGCCGCTGACCATGTAAACCTTAAAGCAAAATAAATACTTGATGCGGCTCGTCAGCCGCTTTTTAATTGGACAAGCAGAGGAATATTCCTTACAATCATGGGAGTTGAGCAGAGACGGGGTATCAATTTTCAATGAAGCGAAAACGATGGGTATATGCAGCTCTTACCATCATCATCATGACGATAGGGCTGGGATCCAGAACATTCTCCAGTGTTCTGCCGGATGATGTCAATCCTTATCTGGGGGACTCGCTGTGGGCCGCCATGATCTTTACGGGATGCGGGTTTTTATTTCAGAAAATGAATACAATAATGACGGGCATTATCAGCCTTTCTTTCTGTTTTTTCATTGAAATCAGCCAGCTGTATCACGCAGATTGGATCGACCAGATCAGAGACACTTCTCTTGGCGGCCTTGTACTGGGATACGGTTTTTTATGGAGCGATATCGAGGCGTATACGATCGGAATTGCACTCTGTACCGCCATAGAATTGATCGTTTTGGGACTCAAAAAGCGCCGCAACATGTGACGCTTTTTCAGTTGCCAAACAGGCCGCAATGGGAAAGAATGGTCTCCGCATCCAAGAGCGTTGCCTCGCTTATCGTAACTTGATGTTGAGCCATAAATGACTGAACGGCATGATACCCAACCGCATAACCGGCAAAGGCTGATAATCCCGCGGGCTCATAGCCTTGGACTTTCGCGATTGGATCACCAAACATATAACGGCTCACCTCCGAAAAGCCTTTCACATCTAGCACCTCATTGATGACATCAATGGAATGCCGCAGATCTTCTTGATCAAAACGTGTTACCCAAGGACCCAACTGCTCATCGCCAAACAGTTCTCTGGCAAATGACTCAGCCAACCCCTCAATCACAAGATAATCCCCGACACTCACAGAGCCATGATGAAAATCAACATACGAAAACCGCAGATTATGATGAAACTCATGAGCAATAATGGAAGGAATCCTCGGCAGGTTATAGCTGTCCGGATTCATCCATACATGAATAAAGCCCGGTATCCCGCCAAATCCGCAATAGCCTTTTTGCAGCTGAAGTTTAGTGGGATCAGCGATATAAAGGCCGAATTTGATCTTGTCTGCATTCACCCGCATCTGTTCACGCTCAGCAAAATGGATACATTGCCGCAGCGCAGATTCAGCTGTCTCTTCAGCACATGATTCTTTCAGTATTTGCAGTGCTTTCTGCCCGGCTTCAGCATCACGGACATCCAAATAACCAAGCATTTTCACAGCCATGAGGACATCATAGCCGTTCTGCTCCTTCGCTCTTAGCGGAACATGGATGGCGCTCCACATCTTTTCAAATGGCTTCATCATCGTATACCGAAACTCATCAACTCTTTTCTGTTCTTCCATTGAAAACAACTTTTCATATTGCTCAAAGGTTTTTTCCATTACAAATTTCATCCTGATTTCCCCTTGTTAAAAACATACGGTATGCCGCAGCGTAAGGGTCAACATGCAAAATTAAGCCCTTTTGCACTGTAAAATCATCCAAAGCCGCCGATAGGTAAGGCATAGGAGGTGGAACGATGGATATTCCCGCTTTATCAGTTGCGATGCATCAAGCATCACTTGCCCAAAATGTTGAGGTTGCCTTAACGAAAAAAATGCTGGATACCGCCCAGCAAAATGCCGATCAAACCTTAAAGATGATTCAGCATTCGACGCTCGGACAAACCATTGATGTAAAAGCTTAACCTCATACCAAAGGCGGCCGGGAGCTCCATCCTCCCGGCCGCCTTTATTGTTCACAAAAAAGCATGCATGTTTTGACTGTTCCCCCGTATGATGTATTGTTTGCCATATGAAGGAGGTCATAAAGGACATGAAAAAACGGTTTACAAAGGCTTCATTGGTGTTATTCGCAGTTGTATTTATGTGTGCCTTTAAAGGAACGCCCGCCAATGCGGAAACCCATGCCTACGATGGAAAAAGCCCTTATTACAATGATTGCGCGTCCAGCGGCACTACAAAAAAATCTTCAAACTTAGTGAATGCCAACAATCAAGTCATCGGAGTGGTCGAGCTTAAATTCAGCAGTACATGTAAAACGGCTTGGGCAAAAATCACGATGAACAACACATTGGCAACAGGCTTTGAAGCAAATGCGGAGATTACACGGAACACGGACAAAAAGAGATACAATTGTGATTCTGCAGGCGGCAACGGAAAAGCGGTGGCCGGCCAAAAATCTTGTTATACACCGATGGTTTATGATTTAGACCCAAGGACTTCTTACGCTTTCGGCAAGTATTCAGGGCCGAATCTGAATGTTTGGGCCACCACAGGCTCTTACTAAAAAGAAAAAAGGCTGCCCAAACGGAAAACATCCGCGCAGCCTTTTCGTATTAATTCGCTTCTCTTTGTTTTTTAACTTCTTCAAGCTGGGAGACTGTCACCAATTGATAGCCTTGATCGGTGAGTTTTTTGATGATTTCATCGGCCGCATCAGCAGAGGTGCGGTAAATGTCGTGAATCAAGATGGTTCTTCCATCTCCCGCCTGACTCATGACCCGGTCAACGATCGTTTTTTTATTGCGTTCTTTCCAGTCTTCCGGATCAACATCCCATAATGCGACATCCATTTTCAATTGGCTCCGCAGCTCATCATTAATGCCGCCGTATGGAGGCCTTACAAGCGTTGGGCGGTATCCGCTTACTTTTTCAATCACATCCTGCGTGTCGTTAATCTGCTTTAACGCTTCTTTCACTGAAAGCCTTGTGAGAAGCGGATGGCTCCATGAATGGTTCCCCACCTCATTCCCTTCTTTCAGCATCCTTTTCAGTGTTTCCGGATAATATTGCACCCTGCTCCCAAGAACAAAAAACGTGGCATGCCCCTTATGTTTCTTCAAGGAGTCCAAAATCTGATTTGTTGTCGCAGGATTCGGGCCGTCATCGAAAGTAAGAGCGATGACTTTTTGATGGGGATCAATCGCTTCCTCTTTTGGCAATGAAATCACTTCATGCTTCGGCTTTTGCTCTTTTATTTTATTTTTGTTTTTTTCTTTATCAATATATTGCTCTTTCACAATGTCTTTTAAAAGGCTTTTCTTAATCGCAATCGATCGCTCTCCAAGATAGCCTGCCGCGACCTGATACGTATCGAAATAAAATTCGATATAATCTTGCTTGATGGCAAAGCGGCTGAAATTTTCTTTTTTCGGTGCCGTTCCTTCCTTTAATAGGGCATCATCCGCACGAATGTCCTTATCTTTTTTCAACTCATGATACGCAATGAACGAAAGCTCATGTAAATAGTCGGCGTCCTCTTTGAAAATATCATCAATTGAAAGAAAAGCTTGCTTACTAAAATCATAGTTAAACGTTTTTGTAATGGTTTGTCCATGTGCACCGGCGATATATTGATATTCATGAAATACAATCGCTACTGTCTGCTTGGCATAATGGGCAATTTTATAATCAACGTTTAATTCGTTGCGTTTTTTTGTATGTTCCTGATCGACGTCTTTCGTTTCCTTTTGAAATTGGCGAACCTCTTTCTCTGCGAAACTCTTTAATACCCCATCTATTTTTTCATTTTTAAAAACAGGATAATTGACCGCGTAATTGAACGTTTTACCGTCATTCACAAGCGTAGCGATCTCCACATTCCCATATTGAGAATCAGCCTTTACTTTCGTCATGACTGTTTCTTTTTTCAGTGAATTATGGAAAAAGCCAATGAGGCCTGCCACACATACAACTGTTAATAAGATATGAAACCATTTGATTCTTTTTGCCAACACCCCAAATTCCTTCCTTCATGACCATTTCGATTTATGTTTCATTAGTTAAAACTGTATCTATTTAGAAATATTTTTGTAACATTAAAGTAATATTTATTTCATATTTGTAATGTTATGAGATTTAGAAGTTCTTGTCAATCCTTTTCTTCAGAGAATTCATCATAAAAAAAACGATTTTAAGAATGTACATACACCCAACTCAAACATCGAGAATATGGTAAAAGGAATAAAAAAAGCTAGGGAGGTTTTCCTCTTGGAATACCCTTTGAATGAACAGCCATTTGAACAAATGACACCTTATGATGAAAGACAGCCTTATTATTATCCGCGCCCACGACCGCCTTTTTATCCGCCTTATTATTACCCAAGACCGTTCTATCCGCGGCCGCCTTACTATTACCCGCGCCCACGACCGCCTTACTATCCATGGTCCGGTTATGGCGGCGGTTTCGGCGGCGGCTTCGGCGGCGGCTTCGGCGGCGGATATGGCGGAGGATATGGCGGAGGATACGGATACTAAGCGCCATTAATCAAAATGGGGGCAGTCCAGCTCCCCATTTTTTTGTTTTAAAAACGACAATATTATGACAAATCTAGGAAATAATTGTGATTCTATAGCCGTCTTGTTACGATTACAAAAGCATGCAGTTTTGGGGAGGTGTCTTTTTGGAGAATACAAGTGATTCTGCAGCCATTTCTGAAGCCAAATACATAAAACCTTCAAATCGGGTAACAGTTTACGATTTTATCAAACTTGCAAAACCCGGGATTATCATATCAAACTCGATCGCTGCCTTCGGCGGATTCTGGATCGCGTTTGCAAGCGCAGAAAAACCATTAACAGGAATGGCTTTTTTGATGACAATGGTGACAGCAATGCTCGGAACTGCATTTGTTATGGCTTCCGGCACTGTCTATAACAATTATTTTGACCGGCATATGGACGCAAAAATGGCGCGCACCCGCAGCAGAGCGTCGGTCACAGGGAAAATGCCGCCAGCCATGATCGTCACGTATGGTTCTGTTTTAGGAATCACCGGTCTTGCGATGCTCTACTCCCTCAATCCATTAACTTCCCTTCTCGGACTGGCCGCTTTTATTTTTTATGCAATCATCTATACCATATGGGTGAAACGAACTTCTGTGTGGAGTACATTTGTCGGGAGCTTTCCCGGAGCTGCGCCGCCATTGATGGGGTATTGTGCGGTAACCGGTGACATCAGTATGACTGCAGTGCTGTTGTACGCGATCATGTTTCTGTGGCAGCCGCCGCATTTTTGGGCGATTGGAATCAGACGCAAAGAGGAATATCGGGCAGCGGGCGTTCCGCTCTTGCCTGTTGTAAAAGGAAATCATGTAACAAAAATAAAAATGCTTCAATATATTGCAGTTCTGGTGCCGGTCACACTATTATTTCCTTTCTCTCTTCCCGCCGCCCATATCAGCTCATTTTATTTCTTAGCAGCCCTGATTCTCGGATGCATATGGATCAAAAAAAGCATCCAGGGATTCAAAACGGACGATGACGTGAAGTGGGCAAAGGATATGTTTATCTACTCGCTCGTTTATTTTTGCTTGCTGTTTTTCTTCATGATGGCAGATTCATTTGTCATGTTATTGATTAGGTGATTATCATGCAAAAGAGCCACACATTAATGTGACTCTTTTTTGTTTGGAAACACAGCCTCTAATAGAAATGCCACGCAAAAAAACACAGCCATGCAAATCAAGAACCGGACGATCTCACTCAAAATCCAGCTATCAGCAATACGCATACCATCGGTTTCATGAAGAGTTGCACATATTGAAAAAATCATGAGTATATATTTTAAGGTTCTTTGTTCATGAAATACCATCGCTTTCTTACATTGATCATGCAAACTCCATTCGGAGAAAAAACATGCCTGCATCACTGCATGTTTTGATTGTAAGAAGTCCTTGTTTTTTCAGCCAGCCATTTGCTAAGTTCAGGCAAACAAATGAAAAACGCTTCTGAAAAAAAATAAATCTTTTGCGATAAACAAAGCGGCGGAAAGCTCGAACCGGCTGATGCTGTACTCTCTCCTAATGAAAATAAGAACATTAGAAAATGTAGTAACGGCATGAAAAAAATATATAGCATCCTTAATACGTGGATCGGGACGTGTACCTTTTTCTTAAAACCAATACAAGAAAAAATAAATCCATAAACGAAAAGACAGTACGTCCCCCAGCCTAGTATCGGGTGTGCGCTAAACCACAAAAATAAAATTGCTAACAAATACATCTCGTTCTCCAATCATAAACTCGACTCTTTTTTCCATCATCAGGTATTATAAGCCAAAAACAAACAAAAGAATAGACATGTTTCTATATTTAGTACATGAACAAAAAGAGAAGTAAAAAGGAAACCTATCTAGATGAAAAACTTATGAGGCTTCTCCCTCTTGAATGGATTTATATTTCCATTTGAATAAACACTTTCTTAAAGACTTCGAAACTTCTTTGCCAATCTAACGTATATCTT